>NZ_SCOB01000001.1:0-313015 GCF_005503465.1 Microbacterium sp. 4NA327F11
TCCAGGGGGTCAGTGGGCGGTGAGTCCGCCGTCGATGGCGTAGACCGCACCGGTCACGAACGAGGCGTCGTCCGAGAGCAGGTAGTCCACGAGGGGGGAGATCTCCTCCGGGCGCGCGCGACGGCCGAGCGGGGTCGCGTCGCTCGTGCCGCCGGCAGGTTCGTCGTCGTTCATCGCGGTGGCGACGCCGCCGGGGCAGATGACGTTGACGCGCACCTCGGGGGCGAGCTCGATCGCGGTGGCCCGAGTGAGTCCGATGAGCGCGGACTTCGTGGTCGCGTAGCCGGCGTAGCCCGCCGAGCCGACGAGCGCGGCCGTCGACGACACATTGACGATCGCGCCGCGGGACTCGCGCAGCAGCGGCGCGAACGCGCGCGTGCCGAGCAGGGGGCCGAGCACGTTGACCCGCTGCTGCAGATCCCAGTCGGCGACGGTGACGTCGGCGAGCGCCGCGTACCGCAGCACGCCCGCGTTGTTGACGAGACCGACGACGGATGCCGCGGCCCCCAGCTCGTCTGCGAGTTGCTGCCAGGACGTCTCGCTGGTGACATCCAGATTGCGGTACTCGGCGTCGAGGCCGTCGGCGCGCAGCTCGGCGGCGGCCGCCTCGCCGGCCTCATCGAGCACGTCGGCGAGGATGACCCGCACCCCGCGCCGCGCAAGGCGGGCCGCGTGGGCGGCGCCCTGGCCGCGCGCGGCGCCGGTGATCACGACCGTCCCGGCGGAGCTCATCGGATCACGTCTCCACCCGAGAGCACCACGGTCTCGCCGGTCATGAACGCGACCGATGCCGGGTCGACGAGGATGCGCACCCACGCGGAGATCTCCTCCGGGCGGGCGACGCGACCCAGCGGGATCGACGCGGCCGCGGCATCCATTCGTCCGGTTGCGGCGTTGCCGGGGGTGGCCACCCAGCCGGGGGCGATGCCGTTGACCCGAATGCCGGCGCCGGCGAGCTCGAGGGCGAGCGACTTGGTGAGCATCGTGACGGCCGCCTTCGAGGCCCCGTACAGCAGCTGGCCGCGGGAGACCTCGTAGGCATCGACCGAGGCGAAGTTCACGATCGCCGAGCCGTCACCGAGGTAGGGCCGAGCGGCGGCGATCACGTTGAGCACACCGAGCACGTTGATGTCGAAGATGCGACGGTAGGTCGCCTCATCGTAGGTGTCGAGGGTCGTGGGCGGGTAGATGCCGGCGATGTTCGCGATCGCGTCGATGCGGGAGCCGGGGGCGAGGGCTGCGGCGAGCGCCGCCTCGAGGGCGTCGCGGTCGCGCACATCGGCGACGAGTGGCACGAGCGCATCGGCGGGTCCGGTTGCAGGCGCGGTGATGTCGACAGCGAGCACGTGCCATCCGTCGGCGAGGAACGCCTCCACGGTGGTCAGCCCCATCCCGCTCGAGGAGCCGGTGATGAGGATGGTGCGGGGCGAGGCGGACATCGGCGGGGGACCTTTCGTCGGGGGTGTGAAGACAGTGCACCAGCAGACGAAAGACAGGGCAAGCCTGACTATCTTTTGATAGATATAGGCAGAGCCTTGAGTAGGAGATCCCATGGGACTGCCCACCGTGCGCCAGCTGGAGTACTTCGTGACCGCCGCGCGCCTCGGCACGTTCGCGGCCGCGGCCGCCGCGCATCACGTCGCACAGCCGAGCCTGTCTGAGCAGATCACCGTGCTCGAAAAGTCGCTTGACCTGGCCCTCTTCACCCGAACCTCACGTCGCCTGCTGCTCACCGACGCCGGCAAACAACTGCTGCCTCTCGCCGAACGCGCGGTCGCGAACGTGACCGAGGTCGCCGACATGAGCCGCCGGGTGAAATCGGTCGACCAGGGCACCGTGTCCTTCGGCACCTTCAACAGCGCACATCTCTATCTGCTGACCGACCTCATCAGGGAGTTCCGCACCCGGTTCCCCGGCGTGCGAATCCGAGTGACCGGTCTCAATTCCGCCGAGGTCGCCGACGCCGTCCGCGACGGCCACCTCGAAGCGGGGCTCGTGCAGCTGCCGATCGACGACCGCGAGCTGACCGTCACCCCGAGCGTCTTCGTCGACCAGGCCGTGTACGTCACCGTCGACCCCGACAACGCCCGCGGGCCGATCGACATCACGACGCTCGCCCAGCGCCGCCTCATCCTCTCTGAAGCACGGTGGTCGAACGACGATCCGCTGCGCGTCTCTCTGCTCGAGCGGGCGCAGAGCGCTGGCGTGACGGTCGAGCCGATCGTCGAGGTCGAGTTCCAGACGCACGCGCTCGAGCTCGCCGCCCAGGGCGTCGGCGACTCGCTGGTGTCGTTCCACGTCGGCCGATCGATGATCGCTCGGCGCGGGATGTTCTGGGCGCCACTCGACCCGCCCGTGGTCGAGCACTACGCGTTCGTGACGCGCCGGTCGGGGGCGATCTCGCCCGCGACCCGGGAGTTCATGCGGCTCGCGCAGCGCATCCTCGCCCGCGTCGAGCAGACGGCGCCATCGGTCGACCCACCCGCCTGAGCGGTGCCCCGGCACGGACATGCCGCCCGAGACGCGGCCTCCTCGCGCGCGGCGACGAGCGCGTCAGGCGACAGGCGCGCCCGCTGCGGCGGCCTCGTCCTCGGCGGTCGCGACAAGCTGCCCGCAGGCGCCGTCGATCTCCTTGCCTCGGGTGTCGCGCAGGGTCGTCGGCACCCCGGCGTCGTTGAGGCGGCGCACGAACTCGTCCTGCACGTCGCGCTCCGACGAGGTCCACACCGAACCGGGGGTGGGATTCAGCGGGATCGGGTTGACGTGCACCCAGCCGCGCCCGCGCTGGTTGAGCTTCTCCGCCAGCAGGTCCGCCCGCCACGCGTGGTCGTTCATGTCCTTGATGAGGGCGTACTCGATCGACACCCGCCGACCGGTCTTCTCGTAGTAGGCGTAGGCGGCGTCGAGCGCCTCGTCGACCTTCCACCGCGAGTTCACCGGGATGAGCTCGTCGCGCAGGTGGTCGTCGGGCGCGTGCAGCGACAGCGCGAACGTGACCGGGATGTTCTCGTCGGCGAGCTTGCGGATCGCGGGGACGAGACCCACCGTCGAGACGGTGATGCCGCGGGCGCTCATACCGAGACCGTGGTCCTTGTCGACCATCACCCGCACGGCCTGCATGAGGCGCGCGTAGTTGGCGAGCGGCTCCCCCATGCCCATGAACACGATGTTCGTCACGCGCTCATCGGGGTGGGCGGCCGTGCCGAAGCCGCCGTCCCGGATGAGCCGGTTCGCCCGCACGACCTGCTCGATAATCTCGGCGGCCGACATGTTGCGGGTGAGGCCCGCCTGCCCGGTCGCGCAGAACGGGCAGTTCATGCCGCACCCGGCCTGACTCGACACGCACAGGGTGATGCGGCCCGGATACCGCATCAGCACCGACTCGACGAGCGCACCGTCGTGCAGCTTCCACAGGAACTTGATCGTGTCGCCGCGGTCGGTCTCGAGGCGTCGCACCTCGGTCAGCAGGGGCGGGAGGAGTCCGGCGACGAGCTCGTCGCGGCCGGTCGCCGGCAGGTCGGTCATCGCCGCGGCATCCGAGGTGTAATGCCCGAAGTAGTGCTTCTCGAGCTGCTTCGCCCGGAACCCCGGAAGACCCAGCTCCACCGCCTTCACGACGCGCTCGGCCGGGGTGAGGTCGGCGAGGTGCACCGGCGGCTTGCCCCGCTTGGGGCTGGCGAACTGCAGCAGGGGGCGACCGGTGGCATCCTTCTTCTGCTGCCAGCCCTCGGTGCGCGGCCGCACCTGGCGCACGCCCGACGTCGCGGCGGGCTCGTTTGCGGCTGCGGGGGTCATGGTTCCAGGGTAGGGCGTCGGGCGGATGCCGCGGCCATTACGCTGTGCGGGTGGTTCCCGCCGACAGCCTCGTGGCGTTCGTCATCGCGGCGGCCGTCATCATCGTGGTGCCGGGCCCCGGGGTGCTGTTCATCATCGGACGCTCGCTCGCGCTCGGTCGCGTCGGCGGCCTCGTGAGCGTGCTCGGCGGCGCGCTCGGCCAGGTTCCTCTCGTCGTCCTCGTCGCGTTCGGCGTGGGAACGATCGTGGCCTCGTCGCCGCCGCTGTTCCTCGCGGTGCGCATCGCGGGCTCCGCCTACCTCGTCTACCTCGGCGTGCAGGCGATCCGTCATCGGCGGCGGCAGGCGTCGACGGATGCCGCGACCCTCCCGCCCGCGTCGCGGTGGCGGCAGCTCGGCGAGGGCTTCGTCGTCGGCGTCACGAACCCCAAGACCATCGCCTTCTTCGTCGCCGTACTGCCGCAGTTCGTCGCGCCGGCGGCGGGATCGGTGCAGCTGCAGCTGCTCGAGCTCGGTCTCGTGTTCGTCGCGATGGCGGTGCTCTCGGATGCCGTCTGGGCGCTGGTGGCCGCCGGGGCGCGCGCCTGGTTCGGACGCTCGCCCCGCCGCATCCAGACGTTGACGGCGACCGGCGGCGCCATCATCATCGTGCTCGGCGTCGCCCTGCTGTTCGTCGGAGGCCACTGACCGCGCCCGTAGGCTGGGAGCACGACCCCCTGGAGCCCCACAGTGACCGCATCGCGCCTCGTCTTCCTCGACATCGACGGGACCATCCTCGATCACGACCAGCGGTTCTCGCCGCGCGTGGCGGAGGCCGTGCACACGGCCCGCGGAAACGGCCACGTCGTGCTCATCTGCTCGGGCCGTTCGCCGGTCGAGATCTCGCATCGCATCCACGCGATCGGCTTCGACGGGGTCATCTCCGCCGGCGGCGGGTTCACCGAGTTCCAGGGCGAGCTGGTGGCCTCCCACACCCTCCCCGAGGACGCCGTGCAGCAGCTCATCGAGTTCTACTCGCGGCACGAGGTCGAGTTCACGCTGCAGGCGTTCGAGAACGTGTACCCGAGCGCGGGGCTGTTCGACCGCATTCGCCCGATCCTGCACGCGCGGGCGGGCGGCGACACCGAGGCCGAGCGCGCCGACCTCGCCCGTCTTGCCGACCGCTTCTCCCGCAGCGGCGCCGCACCCCTCACCGGCATCGCGAAGTCGACGTTCTTCGGCGTCGAGGCGACGACCTACGCGACCGTGCGCGACGGACTCGGTGACCGCTTCCACGTGATCACCGGCACCGTGCCCTACCTCGGCGAGGCCGGCGGCGAGGTCACCTACCCCGGCATCGACAAGGGGGCGAGCATCGTCGAGCTCGCCGAGCGCCTCGGTGTGCCGCTCGAGCGCACGATCGCGATCGGCGACGGGTCGAACGACATCGAGATGCTGGGTGTCGCCGGCGTCGGGATCGCGATGGGCAACGCGGATGCCGCGGTCAAGGCCGCCGCCGATGAGATCACCGCGAGCGTCGACGACGGCGGCGTGTACGCCGCGTTCGCCCGCCACGGGCTCGTCTGAGTCCGCCGGTCAGGCGGCATCCGATCGCCGGCGGCCGCCCCGCGCGGGGGCGACCGTCGGCGGCGATCAGTCGAGGAAGATGTCGGGGAACAGGTCGCTGTCGGGGGTTCCGGGCACCGCAGCGTAGGCCGAGAAGTCGGTGATGCCGGCGTCCTCGAGCACGTCCTCGACGATGAGGGTCTGCCCGGTGTACTCGCGCGACGGCTGCAGCAGCACCTCGTAGGCGGCGTCGGCGTAGATCTCCGGGGTGCGGCTGACCTTCATCATGCGGTCACCGCCGAGCGCGAACTGCACCGCGGCGGTCGCGATCGTCGTGCGGGGCCACAGCGTGTTCGCCGCGATGCCCGACGAGGCGAACTCCGCGGCGAGCCCGAGGGTGACCATCGTCATCCCGTACTTCGCGAGCGTGTACCCGGTGTGCGCGCCGAGCCACTTCGACGAGAGGTTCAGCGGCGGCGACAGCGACAGGATGTGCGGGTTCGGCGCGTCCTTGAGCACGGGAAGCGCGGCCCGCGACAGCAGGAACGTGCCGCGCACGTTCACCCCCTGCATCAGGTCGTACTTCTTGGTCGCGAGGTCGAGCGAGCCCGACAGGTCGATCACGCTCGCATTGTTGACGACGATGTCGATGCCGCCGAACTCACCCTGGGTCTTCAGCACCGCCTCGGTGATGTCGTCCTCGTTGCGCACGTCGCCGACGATCGGCAGGGCGCGTCCGCCCGCCGCCTCGATCGCGGCGGCCGCGGTGTGCACAGTGCCCGCGAGCTTCGGGTGCGGGGTGTCGGTCTTCGCGATCAGCGCGATGTTCGCGCCGTCGCGCGCCGCGCGCAGAGCGATCGCCAGGCCGATGCCGCGGCTGCCGCCGGACATCAGGATGGTCTTGCCTGCAAGGGATGCCTCGGTCATGTCTCTCCTCGTCGAGTGATGGGGCGTCAGCGCCGGGTTGCCGCCGCGGCGAACGCGGCGATGCGCGCCTGCGCCTCGGGGGTGTCGAAGGCGGCGCCGATCGACGCGGCCTCGTCGGCGACGGCATCGGCGAACGGCCGCCGCGTGCCCGCACGCACGAGACGCTTGGCCTGGCCATACGCGCCGGCGGCTCCCGCGATCCACTCGCGGGCCACCTCGACCGCGCGCGCCTGCACGCGGTCGGGCTCGACGACTTCGGCGACGAGCCCCCAGTCGAGGGCTTCCTCGGCGGGCAGCAGCCGCTCCTGCAGCACGAGCTGCAGCGCGCGACGCTCCCCCACGGCGCGGGCGAGCTGCGCCGTGACCGACAGATCGGGGGTGAGGCCCATGCTGGCGTAGCGGCTGCCGATCTTCGAGTTCTGGCCGACGATCGCGTAGTCGCTGGCGAGCAGGATGCCGAGCCCGCCGCCCGCCGTCGTGCCGTGCGCCGCGGCGACCACGGGCACGCTCGACTCGGTGAGTGAGAGGATGCCGCGCGAGATCACGTACGCGAGGTCCTCGAGCGCGCGGGCCGAGCCGATGCCCGACGCCATGGCGAGCACGTCGCCGCCGGCGCAGAACGCCGGACCCGCGGCATCCACCACGATCGCCTTCACATCGGGGCGCGCGGTCGCGTCGGCGGTCGCGTCGGCCCAGGCGTACGCCAGGGCGTCATCGAACGCGTTGAGCCGCTCGGGGCGGTTGAGGGTGAGCCGCGCGAGGCCGTCCTCGACGGTGTAGAGCAACGGGTCGCTCATCGCGGTGCCATCCGGATCGCGCCGTCGAGACGGATCGTCTCGCCGTTGAGGTAGCCGTTGCGCACGATCTCGGCGACGAGCGACGCGTACTCCGCGGGCTTGCCGAGGCGCTGCGGGTACGGCACCTGCTGGCCGAGCGAGTCCTGCGCGGGTTGCGGCAGACCGGCGAGCATCGGGGTCTCCATGATGCCCGGCGCGATCGTCGCCACGCGGATGCCGTAGCGGGCGAGCTCGCGGGCGATCGGGAGGGTCATGGCGTGCACGCCGCCCTTCGACGCCGAATAGGCGGGCTGGCCGATCTGCCCGTCGAAGGCCGCGACGCTCGCCGTGTTGACGATGACGCCGCGGTCGCCGGACTCGGTGGGCTCGCTCGCGGCGATCGCCGCCGACGCCTGTGCGATGACGTTGTACGTGCCGATGAGGTTGACACGGATGATGCGCTCGAACTCCGCCAGCGGGCTCGGGGTGCCGTCGCGCTCGAGCACCTTGGCAGGCGGGGCGATGCCCGCGCAGTTGACGACGACGCGCAGCGGGCCGGCCGCGACGGCCGTCTGCACCGCGGCGGCGACCGCCTCGGGATCGGTGACGTCGGCGGGGGCGAACGACCCGCCGAGCTCCGCGGCGCGCTCCGCGCCCGGGGACGAGGGCAGGTCGACGATCGTGACCGTGGCGCCGAGCTGGGTGAGGCGCTGCGCCGTGGCGAAGCCCAGGCCGCTCGCGCCGCCGGTGACGAGCGCGCTCGCTCCGGTGATGTCCATGTGCTCTCCTTCGAACCGCGCGGGCGAGGGCCCGCGGCATCCGTCGTCAGCCTAGTCGCGGGATCGAGTCTCGACCAGCGTGGGACCGAGTTTCATGCCGGATGCCGCGGGAACGACGAGGGCGCGGGCGGCCGAAGCCGCCCGCGCCCCGCGGTCAGGTGTGCGCTCAGCGCACGTCGGCGTCGACCCAGTCCATCGACTTGGTGACGGCCTTCTTCCACAGACGCAGCTGACGGTCGCGCTCGTCGGCGTCGAGCTTCGGCTCCCAGCGACGGTCCTCCTGCCAGTTGGCGCGCAGGTCGTCGAGGTTCGACCAGAAGCCGACCGCGAGGCCGGCCGCATAGGCGGCACCGAGCGCGGTGGTCTCGGCCACGACCGGACGCACCACCGGCACACCGAGGATGTCGGCCTGGAACTGCATGAGCGTGTTGTTCGCGATCATGCCGCCGTCGACCTTCAGCTCGGTCAGGTCCACACCGGAGTCGGCGTTGACCGCATCGAGCACCTCGCGGGTCTGGAAGGCCGTGGCCTCCAGCGCCGCGCGGGCGATGTGACCCTTGTTGACGTAGCGGGTCAGACCCACCAGCGCACCGCGGGCGTCCGGACGCCAGTACGGCGCGAACAGACCCGAGAATGCCGGCACGAAGTAGACCCCGCCGTTGTCCTCGACCGACTTCGCCAGCTCCTCCACCTCGGGAGCGCTGGAGATGAGGCCCAGGTTGTCGCGCAGCCACTGGATGAGCGACCCGGTGACGGCGATCGATCCCTCGAGCGCGTAGTGCGCGGGCTGGTCGCCGAGCTTGTAGCCGAGGGTCGTGAGCAGGCCGTTCTTCGAGTGGACGATCTCCTCGCCCGTCTGGAAGATGAGGAAGTTGCCCGTGCCGTAGGTGTTCTTGCTCTCACCCGGATCGAACGCCGCCTGGCCGAAGGTCGCGGCCTGCTGGTCGCCGAGGATGCCCGAGACCGGGGTCTCGCGCAGCAGCGACGAGTCCTCGACCGTGCCGTACACCTCGGAGGACGAACGGATCTCCGGCAGCATCGACAGCGGCACGCCGAAGTCGGCGAGGATGTCCTCGCGCCACGACAGCGTCTTCAGGTCCATGAACAGCGTGCGGCTGGCGTTGGTGACGTCGGTCGCGTGCACGCCGCCCTCGGGGCCGCCGGTGATGTTCCAGAGCACCCAGGTGTCGGTCGTGCCGAAGAGGAGGTCGCCCGCCTCGGCGCGCTCGCGTGCACCCTCGACGTTGTCGAGGATCCACTTGATCTTCGTGCCCGAGAAGTAGGTCGCCAGCGGCAGGCCGACGATCTCCTTGTAGCGCTCGGTGTCGCCCTTCGCCAGCTCGTCGACGATCGACTGCGTGCGGGTGTCCTGCCACACGATCGCGTTGTAGACGGGCTCACCGGTGTTCTTGTCCCACACGACGGCGGTCTCGCGCTGGTTGGTGATGCCGACGGCGGCGATGTCGTGACGGGTCAGGTCGGCCTTCGCGAGCGCGATGCCGATGACCTCCTGCACGTTCTGCCAGATCTCGACGGGGTTGTGCTCGACCCATCCCGCCCTGGGGAAGATCTGCTCGTGCTCCTTCTGACCGGTGGCGATGATGCTGCCGGCCTTGTCGAAGATGATCGCGCGCGAGGAGGTGGTCCCCTGGTCGATCGCGATGACGTAGGTGCTCATGTTGTGGTGACTTCCTTGTCTGTTCGAAGGATGGTGTCGGATCAGTGGCCGAGGTGCAGGAGCACGGGGGCCGCGACGGCGGCGATGGCACCACCGATGAGCGGTCCGACGACCGGGACCCACGAGTAGGCCCAGTCGCTCGAGCCCTTGCCCTTGATCGGCAGCAGCGCGTGCGCGATGCGGGGGCCGAGGTCACGGGCGGGGTTGATGGCGTACCCGGTCGGGCCGCCGAGCGAGGCGCCGATGCCGACCACGAGGAGGGCGACCGGAACGGCCGTCAGCGGGCCGAGGCCACCGGGGACGCCGATCTGGATGTCGCCGTAGTCGGCGAAGGCGAAGATCACGAAGACCAGCACGAAGGTGGCGATGATCTCGGTGACCAGGTTCCAGAAGTACGAGCGGATCGCGGGGCCGGTCGAGAAGACTCCGAGCTTCGCCGCCGGGTCGGGCTCGGCATCGAAGTGGTCGCGGTAGGCGAGCCAGGTGAGCACCGCACCGATGAACGCACCGAGGAACTGGCCGCCGACGGCGGTGCCGAACTCTGCACCGTCGATCTTGCCGGCGATGAGCAGACCGAACGAGACGGCCGGGTTCAGCTGCGCACCGGAGTACGCCGAGACGAGCACACCCGCGAACACCGCGAGGCCCCAGCCCCAGTTGATCATGAGCGTGCCGCCACCGAAGCCCTTGTTCTTCGCCAGGATGACGTTGGCGACGACACCGCAACCGAGCAGGATGAGCATCCCCGTGCCCACCACCTCGGAGAGGAAGTACAACCCCAGGTTGACTGATGACATGTCGACGTTGACCTTTCGTTTTCTCCGGCACGACGCCTCTGCCTCGACGGCGCCGGCCCGGCTCTATGAGTGACCTGAGTGATGTGTCCGCCGGTGTCAGGTCGCACCGGAGCTGGTGTCAGGCGGCGTGGAAGGCGACGCCTGATCGGGTGACGTCGATGCGGTGGGCCTCGGAGAGCGTGCGCACGGTCTCGGCGACCTGCGACTGCACCTCCTCGTCGCTCCAGTGCATCGACTCCTGGATGCTGCGGCCGATCTCGTCGAGCGCGGCGAGGGTGAGACCCCCGACGAACGCGATCGAGGTGCGGCGCAGCAGCAGATCGAGAAGGCTGACCACGTCTTCGGATGCCGCGAGGTGCGCGAGCTCGGAAGCGGTGTAGCCGGGAACCTGACCCAGGTCGGCCTCGCCGACCGGAAGTGCCGCGAGCAGCGGCGCGGCCTTGGTGCCGTAGCGCTCGAGCATGCGGTCGACGAAGGCCGCGTCGTGCCCTGCCGCGTGGTCGATGATCCACGAGCGGCGCTGTCCGTCGGAGCGGGGATAGCCCTTGCCGCCGCCGATCTGCAGGGTGGCGGTGGAGGCGGTGCGCGTGACGCCGAGGATGGTGGTGACATCCGTGCTCACGTGCTCGGAGAGCGCACGGAAGGTCGTCCACTTGCCGCCGACGAGGCTGAGCACCGGGGTGCCGCCCAGGGCGCCCCTCTCGATGCGGTAGTCACGGGAGACGAAGCCGGGGGCGAGGTCGTCGTGACGCGGGAGCGGGCGGATGCCCGAGAACGTGTAGACGATCTGCGAGCGGTCGACCGCGATGCCGGGGAAGACGTGACCGACGAGGTCGAAGAAGTAGTCCACCTCGTCGTCGGTGCACACGACGGGCTTGCTCGGGTCTGCGTTGATGTCGGTGGTGCCGACCATCACGCGGTCCTTGAGCGGGTAGATCAGCACGATGCGGCCGTCGGAGTGCTCGAAGAAGATCTCGTTGCCCCGGGTGGCGGCGAGCAGCTCGGGGTTGTCGAGCACGATGTGCGAGCCCTTCGTCCCTCCCATGAAGCGGGTCGGGGTGCCGAGGGCGTCGTTGGTGAGGTCGGTCCAGGGGCCGCTCGTGTTGACGATGACCTTGGCGGTGAAGGAGAAGCGCTCGCCCGAGACGGTGTCGCGCAGCACGACCGACGAGCCGTCGGAGGCGGCGGCTTCGAGATAGTTCGCCGCCCGTGCACGGTCGCCGCCGACCTCACGGCCGTCCTGCAGCACGTCGTACGCCAGACGCTCGGGGTCGTGCATCGAAGCGTCGTAGTAGGTCGCGGTGTAGGCGACGTCGGGGTTCATGTCGGGGAACTCGCGCAGCGACGACGCGCGGCGGGCGAAGCGGTGACGTGGCACCGTACCGCCGTCGCGGGAGAAGGTATCGTAGATCATGAGCCCGACCTTGATCAGCAGGGCGCCGCGCTCGCTGGGCTTGCCGGTGCCGTGCGTGACGAGCAGACGGAAGGGGGCGGAGAGGATGCCCGCGAAGGTGCGGAAGATCGGGATGGTGGTCTGCAGCGGCCGCACGTAGTGGGGCGCGGTCTTCAGCAGGCGGTTGCGCTCGGTGACGGCCTCCTTCACGAGGCGGAACTCGCCGTTCTCGAGGTAACGCACGCCACCGTGCACCATGTGGCTCGATGCGGACGAGGCACCCGAGACGAAGTCGCCACGCTCGACGAGCGCGACATCCACGCCCTGCAGGGCCAGGTCGCGGAACGTGGCGAGACCGTTGATCCCGCCACCGATGATGAGCACGTCTGCCGTAGGGCGCTCGCGAAGGGCGGCGACGGACGAACGTAGGGGGGTCGGCTCTGACACGCTCACGGTGAAACTCCTCATTGACAGACACCCTCAGAGTGGACCCGTTCGCACGTTCGTGCAACCAAAGTGCAAGAATGTGCATCCCGGGGAATCGACTGCACATTCGTGCGAAGAGGATGGTCGCAATGTCAGAGGATGCGAACGCCACGCGCTCGCGCGACGCCCTGCGGGCCGCACAGCTCTATTACCTGCAGGACCGCAACATGGACGCGATCGCGAACGAGATGAAGATCTCGCGCTCCTCCATCTCGCGCCTGCTCGCGTACGCGCGCGAGAGCGGACTCGTCGAGATCACCGTGCACTCCCCACAGGAGGCGGCGAGCCACCTGACCCAGCGGCTCGGCGAGCGCTATGGCGTCACCGTGCACGTCGTGCCCACCCGGCCACGCGTGACCGAGGCCGAGCGGCTCGAACGCACCGCGATGTCGGCGGCGCGGATCCTCGCGATGATGGCCGACTCGAACATGGTCATCGGCGCCGCCTGGGGCGCCACCCTCTCAGCCATCGCCCGCAACCTGCCGCGGAAGGCGCTGCACAACAGCCACGTCGTGCAGATGAACGGGGCGGCGAACGTCGAGACATCCGGCATCGGCTACGCCGGGGAGATCCTGGACCGCTTCGGGCGCGCGTTCGATGCGCGGGTGCACTACTTCCCCGTTCCCGCCCTCTTCGACGACCCCATGACCAAGCAGGCGATGTGGCGGGAGCGCTCGGTGCGCTCCGTGCTCGACGTGCAGGCGCGGGTCGGGCTGTTCGTGTTCGGCCTCGGCTCCCCCAAGGCCGACGTCCCCTCCCACGTCTACGCCGGCGGCTACTTCACCGCCGACGACATGCACACCCTCGCGCGCTACGACGTGGTGGGCGACTGCGCGACGGTGTTCTACCGCGGCGACGGCACCCCCGACGGCATCCCTCTGAACGGTCGCTCGAGCGGCCCCGACTTCGAAGCCGTCAAGCGCATCCCGCATCGCCTGTGCGTCGTGTCGAGCGAGTCGAAGCTCGACGCACTGCGCGGCGCACTGCGCGCCGGGATCATCACCGATCTCGTCGTGGAGGAGACCGTCGCGCGGCGGCTCTCGGCGACCGTCGACGCCCCCTGACGGCTCAGAGGGTCAGAACGAACCGCCACGATCCGGTGGCGAGGGCGATGCCGACGGATGCCGCGGCCACCGCGAGCCCCAGCAGCACCAGCACCGCGTCGCCCGCCGTCAGCCGCGACGTGCGCGCCCACGTGCGGGTGACGGGCGCGTCGAAGCCGCGCGCCTCCATCGCCGTCGCGAGATCGGAACCCCGCCGGATCGCCAGCACGAACACCGCGAACGCCTGACCGAGGAAGCGGCGCACCCGCCCGTTGTCGGCGATCCCTCTCGCGCGACGTGCACGGGCGAGCTCGTTCCAGTCGTCGATGAGCAGGCCCACGAGCCGCATGCCCGCGAGCGCGCCGATGACGAACCGGGCCGGAAACTTCGTGAGCTGGGCGAGCGCGTCGGCGAGATCGGTGGGGTCGGTGGTCGCGAACAGCACGACACTCGGCACCGCGATCGCGAGCACGCGCAATGCGATGGCGGCCGCCAGCAGCAGCGACCCGTCGGAGACGTGCACGAGTCCCCACTGCAGGTAGGTCTCGCCGCCGGCGCGACCGTACAGCACCGTGGCGGCCGCGGCGATCAGGGCCGACACCACGATCGGCCACAGCCGCAGCCACAGGCCGCGCGCCGACAGTCGGGCGAACGGCAGCAGCACGAGCACGGCGGCGAGCGCCACCGCGGCCGACACCGGATCGATCGACAGCAGCAGCGGCACCCCGACGACGGTCGCGGCGACGAGCTTCGCGAGGGCGTTGCGACGGCCGAGCACCCCGGTGCGCTCGTCGAGGGCGGCGAGGCTCATCCGACACCTCCGGGGGCGGATGCCGCGGCCCCGAGCGCCACCACATCGTCGGCGAGCTGCGCGACGAGGGCCTCGTCGTGGGTGACGGTGACGATCGCGGTGCCCGCGGCACGCAGGTCGCCGAGCAGCCGCACGAGCTGCTCCCAGGTGCGGGCGTCCTGCCCGAAGGTCGGCTCGTCGAGGACGAGCACGCGGGGGCGGGTCGCGAGGGCGGCGGCGACCGTGAGCCGCCGCTTCTCGCCGCCGGAGAGGGTGAACGGGTTCACGGCCGCGAGACGCGACATCCCCATCTCCTCCAGCAGCGGGTCCACGCGGGCGGCGACCTCTGCCGGGGGCAGCCGCAGGGCGCGCGGGCCGATCTCGAGCTCACCGCGCACGGTGCGGGCGGCGAGCTGGTGGTCGGGGCTCTGGAAGACGGTGCCGATGCGGGTGAGCAGCTCCCGCGAGCGCCAACGCAGCGGATCGGGGCCGATCGTCGCCCGGCCCGCGGCGCGCAGCTCGTCGGAGGCCACCACGGCACCGGCCGCGGGGGCGAGCAGCCCCGCGACGGTCAGCGCCAGCGTCGACTTGCCGATGCCGTTCGGGCCGGTCACGGCCAGCACGCGTCCGGCCCGGGCGGCGAGCGCGATGCCCGACGCCGCCACGACCGCCTCGCGCGCCCCGAACGGACGCCGACCCACGGCGAGGCCGCGCGTCGACAGCAGCGCGGGGGACGCGGCATCCGCCGCCGCGGTCAGCGCCGGATGGGGATGCCGCCCGGGAACCCACACCCCGGCCTCGGCGAGCACGTCGCCATGGGTGCGGAACACCGTGTCGGGCGCGCCGTCGGCGAGCACGCCACCGCCGGCCGCCAGCACGACGACCCGGTCGACGTGCGCCGCCCACACGTCGACGCGATGCTCGACGACGACCAGGGTCGCCCCCGTCGCGGCGACCGCGGCGATCACCGCCTCGCGCACCTCGACGACGCCGGCGGGATCGAGGTTCGCGGTCGGCTCGTCGAGGAGCAGCAATCCCGGGCGCATCGCGAGCGCCCCCGCCAGCGCGAGACGCTGCTTCTGGCCACCCGAGAGAGCGGATGTCGCGTGCTCGAGCCCCACGCGCAGCCCGACCGCGTCGAGCGCGTCGCCGACGCGCGGCCAGATCTCGTCGGCAGCGACCCCCAGGTTCTCGCAGCCGAACGCGACGTCGTCGCCCACCCGGGCGAGCACGACCTGACTGTCGGGGTCCTGCAGCACGAGACCGGCGACGCCGCGGGCGCGTGATGCCGGCCGGTCGCCGACGGTCAGTTCGCCGCGCTCCTCGCCGTCCTCGTCGCCGCCGAGGACACCCGCGAGGCCGCGCAGCAGCGTGCTCTTGCCGGCGCCGCTCGCGCCCAGCAGCAGCACCCGTTCGCCAGGGGCGATGTCGAGGTCGAGCCCGTCGACGGCGAACCGTCCGCGTCCGGCGTGGCGCCAGCCCCACCCCCGGGCGCGGACGGCCGCAGCGCTCACGCGTCGGAGGCGGTGCCGCGCACCTCGCGTCCGGCGGCGAACCGGTCGAGGGCACCGGTCGCGGCGAGGCCGCGCACGATCAGCCACGACACGAGTCCGGCCAGCACGATGCCCGAGATCACCGCCGAGACGGCGTAGATCGTGCGGGGGCCCAGGTCGTAGGCGGCGACCGACGAGAACGTCGTGTCCATGAACGCGACCGCGACTCCCGCGAGCGCGCCGGAGAAGAGAGCGACCGACAGGTTCCAGCGGCGGTAGCGCACGATCGCGAACGCGAGCTCCGCTCCGATGCCCTGCACGATGCCCCAGATCAGGACGGTGTAGCCCCACTGGGTGCCGACCGCCATCGAGACGACGGCGGCGACGACCTCGGCATAGAGCGCGGCGCCGGGCTTGCGGATCACGAGACCGCCCAGCACGCCGGCGAACAGCCAGCCGCCGGCGAGAAGTCCCTCAAGACCCGGCAGGAACGCCAGTGCGGTGCTCAGCGGGGTCCACGCCTGTCCCCAGGCCCAGAAGACGACGCCCGCCGCGACGCCGATGACGCTGGCCACGACGATGTCGACGACCCGCCAACGCAGACGCACACCGGTGGTGGATGCAATGGTGGAATGCACGAAATACTCCCTTCCTGCGCTGGCATGACCCAGATCAGGTTCGACGGTCGAAGCGCGATCCGCTTCCTCTCAGCCCGGCACACCGGACTCCCGTGGTTGACATCGCGAGTATAGCCACGCGGACGCGCTATTTTCGTGGGATGACCTCGACTCCGCCGCCCGGTTCTCGGCGCGCTCGACGCCAGCAGGGCTCCACCGGCGAGATCGAGGTCGCGACCGCCGAGACCGGCGACATCCCGATCCTTCTCGACGGGCCGCTCGCCCCCGAGGCCACCGCGCTGCCCACCGTCCCGCGCGACGGGCTCGCCGTTCCCAGCATCGTGCCGGTCATCGTCGAGGAACCGCACATCGAGGCGCTCGCCTGGGTCTCGCCGGCGCAGGTGGCTGCACGTACCCGCGGGCGAGAGCTCACCATCGGCTCCGCGCCGGTCACCGAGGCGCCCGTGGGTGACGTCGACCTCATCGCGGCACCCCGCCGACGCCGCCGCCGGCCGAAGGTCGCCGTCATCGCGCCGATCGTGACGGCCGTGGCCGCCGTGGCGGCGTATGTGATCGCCGCGCTCGTCTGGCCCCTCAGCGCGATCCCCCCGACCGTCACTCCGGCGACGCTCACGGGAGCGGCGGCCACGGCCGCGGCGGTCCCGTGGCCCGCGGTCGGCGCCGGAGCGGTGGGCGTGCAGGGCATCGGCTCCGGGCTCGCGTCGACCTCGACCCCGCAGGAGATCGCGAGCATCTCGAAGGTCGTCACCTCGCTCATGATCCTGGAGAAGAGCCCGGTCTCCAGCTCCGACCAGGGCCCCTCCTACACGTTCACGTCAGCCGACCGCCGCACGTATCAGTCGTACCTCGCGAGCGGCGAGTCGGCGCTCGCGGTGCCGGTGGGGAGCTCCCTCACCCAGTACCAGCTCCTGCAGGGCATCCTCATCGGGTCGGCCGGCAACTACGTCGCCAAGCTCGCCTCGCAGTACTGGCCGTCGAACGACGCGTTCGCGACCGCCGCCACGGCGTTCCTCACCGCGCACAGCATCTCCGGCATCACGCTGAAGGAGCCCACCGGCATCAACCCGGCGAACACGGCGACCCCGAGCGCGCTGATCCAGCTCGGCGAGCTGGCGATGGCCAACCCGACCATCGCGGACATCGTGCGCCAGACGTCGGTCACGCTGCCGGGCGCCGGCGTGGTCGAGAACACGAACGACCTCCTCGCCGACGCCGGGGTGGTGGGTATCAAGACCGGCTCGTTGCGCGCGTACAGCCTGCTGGTCGCGAAGGACGTCACGATCGACGGGGTGACGGTGCGCCTGTACGCCGCGGCCCTCGAGCAGACCTCCCACGCGAATCGGGATGCCGCGGCCCGCGCCCTGCTCACAGAGCTCCAGGCCGACGTGGTCGCCTCCCCCGCGCTGACGTCCGGCACGACCGTCGCAACGGTCACCACCGTGTGGGGCGCCACGACCTCGCTCGTCACGTCCGGCGATCTGTCGGTGCTCGGCTGGAACGGCTCGATCCCGTCGGTCGCGGCGCAGTTCGACCTCGGTGCGGCGCGCGATGCCGGTGACACCGTGGGAACGGTGACGGCGAACGGACCGCTGAACACCTCGACGGCGAAAGTCACGCTCAGCGCGCCCCTCGTCGACCCGTCGCCGTGGTGGCGACTCACGCACCCCCTGCAGCTGCTCGGCGCCCGCTGAGCCGGCGCGCCGTCAGACGAACTCGACGCGCTGCTGCAGGCGCGAGCGCACGTCGAACACCTCGGTGCCGCCGATCGGACGGGCACCGGTCACCCCCCGGCGCAGCACCGTCGCGAGCGCGCTGCGGGTCGTGACCACCACGAGCAGTCCGCGCACCTTGCCGAGCTCGGTGATCGCCTGCGCGACCTGATCGTCGGGGACGACCACGATCGCGCCGGTGAAGCGCACCCCCGCCTGCCGCGCGACCGTGCGGATGCGGCCTATCAGCTCGGTGATGGGAGCACCCGCGATGTGCGCCCCGACGATCTCCCCGCGCCGCAGCCCGATCGGGTCGCCGAAGTCCTCGGAGAGCAGCCCGTACAGCCCGCTCGGACCCAGCACGATGTGGTCGAGCTTCGCGTCGGGGTCGACGCCGCGCTTGTCGGCGGCCACGTCGTGCCACACGGTGTAGCCCATGCCGAGGTCGGCGACGATGCGTGCGGTGGCCTCCTCGGCGAGCGCGTCCGCCAGCAGGTGCCGGATGTCGCGGGGCGCCGCCCGCACGAGGTCGGCGGCGTAGGGGTCGGCGATCTCCGCCCCGCGCCCGACCCACTCCCGGATGAGGGTGAGGTACCGCTCCCGTCGCCACCCGCCCGGCTGGCCGAACGCTCGGGCGCGGGGACGCGTGTCGGGGCGCGTCTGCGTGGAACGCGAAGCGGTGGCATCCGTCTCATCGTCGGAGGAGAACGAGCGGCCGCGGTCGAAGACGGCGCGCGCCTCGGGGGTGCCGATCAGCTCCCAGGCGCGCTGCACCCGGATGAACACGGCGGCGTCGCCGCCGGTGTCGGGATGGGTCTCGCGCATCCGGGCGCGGTAGGCGCGCCGCAGCTCGTCGTCGGTGGCGGATGCCGCGACGCCGAGCACCTCGTAGGGAGACGCCCCCAGGGGGCCGGCGAAGGGATCGGTCATCGGCGCTCCGTCCGGCGGGCGTAGGCGGCCGCCGCGCGGGACGACAGGGCGAGCAGGACGAGGATGTCGAGGGCGAGCGTCGTGAGCGAGCCGTCGAGGGTCAGCTGCTGTCCCTGGGCCCACCACGACACGAACGCGGACACGATGGAGATCGTCGAGACGATGAGCACGAGCACCCGCGCCCAGTTGCGCCCGAGATAGATGAACAGGGCGAGCACGAGGTCGACGACGACGAAGAAGCCGCCGCTGACGAGAGCGACCGTCAGAAGCACGCCGCTCTCGGCGGCGAGGCTGCCCGCATCCGACGCGCCTTCGAGGGTGGCGAGCACCACGGGCCAGTCGAGCACGAGCGACACGAGCACCACGATGCCGCCGATGGCGCGCAGCAGCACGAGCAGGGCGCCGGCGACCGTCGCGCCGGGCCGCGGCATCCCGGGGTCGTACGGCGTCGGCTGCGCGAGGCGGGCGGGGGCCTCGAAGGCGGCGCGCTTGTGGGGCGTCTCGCTCATGCCGCCACCCGCGTGACGTCGATGATCGGCAGGTTCCCGTCGGTGCGGATGGTGTCGCCGCCGCCGTTGCGTGAGTGGTAGCCCGTCGAGAAGTCGGCGAGCACATCGACGCGGATCTCGGGATGCGCCCGGGTGAGGGTGGCGACGATGTGATCGCGTTCGATGTCGGTGTCGGCGTCGATCCGGTGGGTGATCTGCAGCGTGAACAGCGAGAGCCCGACCGAGGTGTCGAAGGTGCCTGCGGCGAGCCAGTCGACCCGCGCACCACCGGGCAGCAGCCAGCCGTCGGGGCAGCGCCAGAACCGCACGTGGTGACGCTGGGCGGGGTTGCCGTCGACCTCCTGCTGGTAGGCGAAGTCCTGCTGGCGACCGAAGAGGAACAGGGGACTGACCGGCGCCTCACCGTAGCTGCGTCGCGTGAGGGTCGACGCGACGATGCGCCACGAGGAGCGAAGCGTCACCGGGTCGGCCTTCGTCCATCCGGCCGCGGTCAGGGCTCGTTCGATCGCGTCGCCGTCCCCGCGCAGCGCGAGGTTGACCGGGTCTCCGAGCAGGCCGTCGCTCGTGCGGGTGCGTCCGATGAAGTAGTCGGGCACGTAGATCGTGGTGAGGATGCGGTGCAGCCGCGGCAGCACGAGGTAGGCCAGCAGCGCCCAGAACACGATGCCGCCGGCGATGCCCCACCAGCCGAGTCGCAGCGACTCCTCGGCGCTCAGCACGGCGAGCCACACGGCCGCGACCCCCGCGAAGACGAAGAAGAACCAGTCGAACGCGATGCCGATCGAGTAGGCGCGACGGTGCGGGCGCGTACTCATGACCAGAGCGGCACGGCCGGTTCGTACGAGAATGCGGCGGCGATCGTGTCGGGCGTGACGCCGTCGTGGGTGGCGGGGTTCCAGTGCGGATCGCGGTCCTTGTCGACCAGCTGGGCACGGATGCCCTCGACCATGTCGGGCTGGGTGTGTGCGAACCAGAGCACGAGGCGGTACTCCTGCTCGAGCACGGCGCGCAGCGTCGGCAGCTCCCGCGCCCGGCGCACCGCCTCGAGCGTGACGGCGAGAGCAGTGGGCGCCGCGTGGGTGAGCCGGTCGGCGAGGGCGGATGCCTCGGGCTCTCCGACGGCGCGCAGCTTCGCGATGATGCCGGGCACCGTGTCGGCGTCGAAGGTCGCGTCGATCCAGGGCTGTTTCGCGGCGAGCTCGGATGCCTCGGGCGTCTCGTCGAACAGCAGCACGAGCTCGGCGGGTCCGGAGGGGTCTGCCCGCGTGACGAGGGCGTCGCGGATCGCGTCGAGGTGCGCGGAGGGGACGAAGTGGTCGGCGAAGCCCGCGTGGATCGCATCGGAGGCGCTCATCGTGTCGCCGGTGAGGGCGAGGTATTCGCCGAGCCGGCCGGGTGCGCGGGACAGCAGGTAGCTGCCGCCGACGTCGGGGGTGAATCCGATGCGGGTCTCGGGCATCGCGAGCCGGGATCGCTCGGTGACGATGCGCACGGCGGCGTGGCCGGCGAGACCGATGCCGCCGCCCATGGTGATGCCGTCGGCGAAGGCGACGATGGGGGCGGGGTATTCGTCGATCGCGGCGTTGAGGGCGTACTCCTCCCGGAAGAACACCCCCACCTCGTCGGCCCTGCCCGCGACGATCGAGGCGTAGAGGGCGCGAACGTCGCCGCCCGCGCAGAGGCCGCGATCACCGGCGCCGTCGAGCAGCACGGTGTCGATGTCGGCGTCACCCCGCCAGGCGTCGAGCGCCGCCCGGAGGGCACGGATCATGTGCACGTCGAGCGCGTTGATCGCCGCAGGGCGGTCGAGGGTGAGGCGGCCGAGCGAGTGCTCGGTGCGCACCACGACGCCGGCATCGGTGGGGTGCACGTCGGTCACGGGGCAACGTTACCGCCCGATGACGGCGCAAATCCCGGGTCGATCGGCGGTTGTCCGCCAAGATGGAACCACCACGGACCGAGGAGGAGCCGATGCCGGACGGCCAGGTGCTCGAATTCACCGACCTGCGCAAGAGCTTCGGCCGCGTCGATGCGGTCGCGGGCCTGACCGCGCGCGTCGAGCCCGGCGTGGTGACCGGCTTCCTCGGCCCGAACGGGGCGGGCAAGACCACGACCCTGCGCATGCTGCTCGGTCTCGTACGCCCGACATCGGGCACCGCCCGCATCGGCGGACGCCTCTACGGTGAGCTGACCGATCCGCTGCGCAGCGTCGGCGCGGTGCTCGAGGCATCCTCCTTCCACCCGGGTCGCTCGGGCGCGAACCATCTGAAGGTCTACGCCCAGGCGGCGGGAATCCCCACCTCCCGCGTCGACGAGGTGCTGGCGCTCGTCGGCATGTCGGATGCCGCGGGCCGCAAGGTCGGCGGCTATTCACTGGGCATGCGGCAGCGCCTGGGTCTCGCCTACGCCCTGCTGGGCGACCCCGGAGTGCTGATCCTCGACGAGCCGACGAACGGCCTCGACCCCGAGGGCATCAAGTGGATGCGCACGCTGCTGCAGCATCTGGCCCGCGAGGGTCGTACGGTGCTCATGTCATCGCACCTGCTCTCCGAGGTGCAGCAGACAGCCGACGCCCTGCTCATCGTCGCCAAGGGGCGACTGGTCTACCAGGGTGCCATCGAGGACATCGTCGGCCCCGACGAGGTGTCGACGGTGGTGGATGCCCCCGACCGCGCCGCCCTCGCGGCAGCCCTCACCGCGGGCGGCTTCACCTACGACCTCCTGCGCACGGGCTTCACGGTTCTCCACGCCGATGCCGTCGAGGTCGGCGCAGCCGCCGCGGCGGCCGGTGTCGCCCTGTCGTCGCTCGTGCGCCGCGGGCCGAATATCGAAGAGGCGTTCCTCGAGCTGGTCTCCGGCGACCGCGTGCATGCGTCCGCCGCCGGCATCCTCGCCCCCGCGGCGGACGCCGCCGCACCCGATGAGCCGGCCACCACCGCGTCGGCCGCACCCGATGTGACATCCGCGGCAGGTGTGGCCGACGGCTCGAGCACGACGGAGATCGAGGGCGCGACAGAGGGGGCGGAAGAGGTCGAGCGTCCGGCAGAGGTCGGCGACCTCGCCGACGTCCCGGTCGCCGCCGGGAGCGATGCGACCGGGGAGCACCCGGATGACGCGGAGCCCGCCGCATCCGATACCGACCGCCACGACGAAAGCGAGCAGCGATGAGCCTCGCCCGTGCCACCCGATCCGAGCTGACGAAGCTCTACTCCACCGCGATCTGGTGGATCCTCGCGATCGTGCTCGTCGTCTACGTCGGGTTCGTGTCCACGTTCCTCGGATTCGTCCTGTCCTCATCGAGCACGGGCAGTGCGCTCAGCGAGTCGAGCAGTGAGGTTCCGGCGACGCTGTACAGCCTGGCCTCGTCGATCGGCTACGTCTTCCCGCTGCTGATCGGCACGCTGATCGTCACCGGCGAGTTCCGCCATAAGACGCTCACGCCGACGTTCCTGGCGACCCCCGCGCGCGGCACTGTGCTGTGGGCGAAGCTGCTGGCCTCGACGACCCTCGGACTGCTATACGGCGTGCTCGCGCTTCTCGTGACCGTCGGACCGATCGCGGGTCTGCTCGCCGCCCACGGTCTGCCTACCGGTCTCGGCTCGTCCGACACCTGGGCGCTTGTCGGACGCATCCTGCTCGTGTTCGTGCTGTGGACCTGGGTGGGCCTGGGCCTCGGCACGCTCATCCGCAACCAGGTCGCCGCGATCGTCGTCGTGCTCGCGTTCACCCAGTTCATCGAGCCGCTGCTGCGCCTCGGCACGATGTTCGTCTCGTGGCTGCAGGATGTCGGGCGCTTCCTGCCCGGCGCGGCAGCCGACCAGCTGGTCGGCTCGTCCGTGCTGACGCTCGGTCAGGGCGGAGCGTCTCCCGACCCGCTCACCTGGTACGCGGCGGCCATCGTGCTGGCCGCCTACGCATTCGCGCTGCTCCTGCTCGGCCACATCTTCAGCTGGCGACGCGACGTCGCCTGAGCGGGCGCGTCAGTCGGCGTCGGGCGCGAGCTCGGCGACATCCGTCGGCTCGTCGCCGCCGTCGAGCCGCAGGGCGCGCAGCAGTGCCACGCCGTGCCGCGTGGTGAGGATGATGCGCGAGAACTCCGCCGACTCGTCGAGGTCGATGACCACACCGGGGCGCTTCGCCCGGATGACGGCGAAGTCGTCACCGACGCCGGTGCGCCACGTTCCCGCGGCGGTGACGCCCGGCACGTAGGTCGAGCGCCCGCGGGTGCCCCGCAGCCACGTCCACGGGTCGTCGGTGAGCTGAGCCCGGGTGATCGACGAGCGTTCGACGACGATATTCCGCTTGCGGAATGCCGTGAGCCGCTCGGCGCCCGACAGCACGATCTCGAGCTGAGCCGAGTCGAGCAGCAGGGTCACCATGCGCCTAGTCTGCCAGGGCACCGCGGCGGCCGCGGCGGCGTTTGCTTACATCCCGGCAACGATCCGACAACCCCGACGCCTTCTGCGGGTGGAAGACTGAACCGGTGAGTCTGGCCGATCATCCGGCGCCGGCGTCCGCCGTGCGCATCCCCGAGGCGATCGCCGCCGCCCGCGCGGGCCGCGACCTCGACGTCGCCGACGCCGAAGCGCTGCTGGGTGCCGTCGGCGACGATCTCGAGGCGCTGCTGGCCGCGGCATCCGCTCTGCGCGACGAGGGGCTCACCGCAGCGGGCCGCCCGGGCGTCATCACCTACTCGCGCAAGGTGTTCATCCCGCTCACGACCCTCTGCCGCGACCGCTGCCACTACTGCATCTTCGTCGACACCCCCTCACAGCTGCGACTGCTGCGCAAGCCCGTCTACATGACGCCCGAGCAGGTGCTCACCGTCGCCCGCCAGGGCGCCGCCGTCGGCTGCAAAGAGGCCCTGCTGACCCTCGGCGACCGCCCGGAGGACCGCTGGCCCGAGGCGCGCGCCTGGCTCGACGAGCACGGCTACACCTCGACGCTCGACTACGTCGCCGCGATGGCTCGGCTCATCACCGCCGAGACCGGGCTGCTCGCCCACGCGAACCCCGGCGTGATGTCGGCGGACGAGCTGCGGATGCTGCGCCCCACCGCCCCCTCGATGGGGATGATGCTCGAGACGACCTCGCGCCGGCTGTTCGAGGAGCCCGGGCAGGTGCACTACGGTTCGCCCGACAAGGACCCCGACGTGCGACTGGCGGTGATCGAGGACGCCGGCCGCGAGCGGGTGCCGTTCACGACGGGCATCCTCGTCGGCATCGGTGAGACCGTGCACGATCGGGCGGAGTCGCTCATCGCGCTCCGCGATGCGCACCGCCGCCACGGTCACGTGCAGGAGGTGATCGTGCAGAACTTCCGCGCGAAGCCGCGCACCGCGATGCGGGCCGCGCCCGACGCGTCCCTGCTCGAGTACGTCGCGGCGGTCGCGACCGCGCGCCTCGTGCTCGGGCCGCGCATGCGCGTGCAGGTGCCGCCGAACCTGTCGGACGAGACGGAGTTCGAGCTGCTCGTGCGCGCCGGCGCCGACGACTGGGGCGGGGTGTCGCCGCTCACCGCCGACCACGTCAACCCCGAGCGCCCCTGGCCGCACCTCGACGACCTCGCCCGTCGCACCGCCGAGCTCGGCTTCACCCTGCGCGAGCGGCTCACCGCGCACCCCGAGTTCGTGCGCGATCCCGACGGCTGGATCGACCCCGATCTCCGACCCGCGGTCGCGAGGCTCGCCGACCCCGACTCGGGGCTCGCCGGTGACGCGGCGCCCGCACTCCGCCGCGGCGGCGCCCCGGCGGCATCGCGGCGCAGCGGCGGCGACCTCGCCCGACTCGCGGAGGCCGCGGCGTCCGCCCCCGGAGACCTCGACGACGGCGACTGGGTGCGCCTGCTGACCGCGACCGGGTCCGGCCTCGACACCCTCACCGCGACCGCCGACGACGTGCGGCGCTATACGGTCGGCGAGACGGTCAGCATCGTCGTGAACCGCAATCTCACCTCCACCGGGTTCCGGGCGGTCGCGACCGGCGAGCCCGGCACGTTCACGCTCGACGACGTCGCGGCGATCACCACCGACGCGTGGGACCTCGGCGCGACGGAGATCTGCGTGCAGGGGCGGGTGGCGGCATCCGAAGATCCCCGCGCCTATCTCGACATCGCCCGCACCGTGCACGAGACGGCGCCCCGCCTGCACCTGCACGCCTACCGCCCGCAGGACGTCTGGGATCTCGCCGACCGCGGCGGGCTCGGTCTCGACGGTGCCCTGGCGGCGCTCCGGGACGCGGGCGTGCGCAGCGTGCCCGGCACCGGCGTCAAGGTGCTGAGCGAGCGGGTGCGACGGGCGGCGTTCGACGGCGACCTCGAGATCGACCGGTGGGAGACGGGCATCCGCGCCGCGCACGCGCACGGCTTCCGCTCGACGTCGGTGCTGTTCTACGGCCACGTCGAGACCGCCGGCGAGCGCGTCGCGCATCTGCGTCGCCTGCGTGAGCTGCAGGCGGATGCCGCGGCCGCCGGCAGCGGCGGCGGCTTCACCGAGTTCGTGCCGATCCCGCTTCCCACCCCGCTCGGCGGCGTGCCGCTCGTCGCCGGCCGCGCCCCGATCGACGAGCACCGCGCGATGGTCGCGGTATCGCGCCTGCTGCTGACGGGCAGTATCCCCCACGTACAGGTGCCCTGGACGCGGCTCGGGATCGCGGCGACCGCCGTGCTGCTGCGCTCGGGCGGTGACGACCTCGGCGGCACCCTGCTGGACGGACGCGTGCGCCCCGATGCCGGCGTCGAGCAGGGGCTCGAGCTGCCGATCCCCGAGGCCGCGCGGCTCGCCGCGTCGCTGCTGCGACCGTTCCGGCAGCGAACGACCGACTACCGCGAGCCCGACGCCGAGCGGAAGGCGGCCCGGTGACGGCGACGCGGGTGCTCATCGTCGGCGCGGGCTTCTCGGGGCTCGCCGCCGCGTTCGCGCTGCGCGACGAGGGGCATGACGTCACCGTCATCGAGCGGGCGGCGAGCGCCGGCGGTACGTGGCGGGACAACGTCTATCCCGGCATCGCGTGCGACGTGCCGTCGCGGCTCTACCAGCTGCGCTCGCACCTGAGCGGCGCGTGGACGCGCGAGTTCGCGCCGGGTGAGGAGATCCGCACCTACCTCGAGCGGGTCGCCGCCGAGCTCGGCGACGCCCTGCGCTACGACACCCCGATGACGGCCGCGACCTGGGACGCGGGCGCGTCGCTGTGGCGGGTCTCGACCGGCGGCGCCTCGCCGGCGCAGCTCGAGGCGGACGCCCTCGTGCTCGCGTGCGGCCGGCTGACCGAGCCGCGCATCCCCGAGATCGAGGGACTCGCGAGCTTCCCCGGGCCGATCTTCCACTCGGCCCGCTGGCGCGACGACGTCGACCTCACCGGAGCCCGCGTCGCGGTCATCGGCTCCGGCGCGAGCGCCGTGCAGCTCGCCCCCGAGATCGCGAGACGCGGCGCCCGGGTGACCCTCTTCCAGCGCACGCCCGCATGGATCGTCCCGCGCGGCGGGCGCACCTACGACGCCGACGAGCGGGCGGCCCTCGATGCCGACCCCGACGCGGTGCAGGCCGCGTACGACGCGCTCTACCGCGAAGGGGAGGAACGCTTCGCGTCGCGGTCGGGGGATGCCGCGGCATCCGCGCGCGCCCACGCGACCGCCCTCGACCACCTCGCCGCGCAGGTGCCCGACGAGACGCTGCGGGCGGCGCTGACGCCGGCGTACGCGTTCGGCTGCACCCGTGTGCTGCTCTCGGACGACTTCTACCCGTCGATCGCGTCGGGTCTCGTCGACCTCGAGCCGTCGGCGCTCACCGAGGTCTCGGGCACGACGCTGACCGCCGCGAGCGGACGACGCATGGAGGCCGACGTCATCGTGCTGGCGACCGGTTTCGCCGCCGCCGAGCAGCCCTATGCCGAGCTCGTCACCGGTGAGCACGGCACCCTTGCGGCTCACTGGGCGACCGGCATGACCTCGTTCGCCTCGACGGTGGTCACCGGCTTCCCGAACCTGTTCGTGCTCAACGGCCCGAACGCCTCGCTCGGGCACAACTCCTCGGTGCTCATGGCCGAGCAGCAGGCCCGGTACGCCGCCCGCGCCCTGCGCGAGCACCCTGCCGTGCGGCGGGTGCGCCCCGAGGCCGAGACCGCCTACACCGCCGCGATCGACGCCGCCGCCGCCGCGACGCCGTGGCTGACCGGCGGATGCCGCAACTGGTACGTCGATCCGCGGTCTGGCCGCCTGACGCTGCTGTGGCCGGCGCCCGTCGACGCGTTCCGGCGCGTGCTCGACGGCGCGACCGGCGCCGAGTTCGAGCCGCCGCACGAGCTCGTCGGCGCCGCCGGCGACGGTGCGGCATCCGTCATCGACTCGACCCCCGACTCCGACACGTCCACGATGGGAGCATCATGACCATTCCCCTGCGCCTCGGCTACAAGGCCTCTGCCGAGCAGTTCGGCCCCGGCCAGCTCGCCGACTTCGCCGTGCTCGCCGAAGAGGTCGGCTTCGACTCGGTGTTCATCAGCGACCACTTCCAGCCGTGGATGCACGAGGGCGGCCACGCCCCGGCGGCGATCCCGTGGCTCGGCGCCGTGGGGGCCCGCACCTCGCGGGTGCTGCTGGGCACCTCGGTGCTCACCCCCACGTTCCGCTACCACCCGGCGGTCATCGCGCAGGCGTTCGCGACGCTGGGGCTGCTGAACCCTGGCCGCATCGTGCTCGGCGTCGGCACCGGCGAGGCGCTCAACGAGGTGACCCTCGGCCTCGACTGGCCCGAGCCGCCCGAGCGCTTCCAGCGCCTCAAGGAGTCGATCACGCTCATCCGCGAGCTGTGGTCGGGCGAGCGCGTCACGTTCGACGGGCAGTTCTACTCGGTGACCGAAGCCACCGTCTACGACCGTCCCGACGAGCTCGTGCCGATCTACATCGGCGCCGCCGGTCCCGCCGCCACGAAGCTCGCGGGCCGCATCGCCGACGGCTTCATCACCACGAGCGGCAAGGACCCGGCCCTCTACGTCGACACCCTGCTGCCCGCGCTCGAAGAGGGCATCACGAAGGCCGGCCGCAGCGACGACCACGTCGACACCCTCATCGAGGTGAAGGTGTCGCTCGCCGACGACCGCGAGACCGCGCTCGAGAAGACCCGCTTCTGGGCACCGCTCGCGCTCTCCCCCGAGGAGAAGCGCGACGTGCACGACCCGATCGAGATGCAGCGCCGCGCCGCCGAGCTGCCGATCGAACGGGCCGCCTCGCGCTTCATCGTGTCGACCGACCCCGACGAGCACGTCGAGCAGATCTCCCGCTACGCCGAGCTCGGCTTCCGTCACCTCGTGTTCCACGACCCGGGCTTCGACCAGGAGACCTTCCTGCGCACCTACGGCACCGAGATCCTGCCGCGCCTGCGCGCCCGTTTCGGAGCGTGACCGCCGCCCCGCCGCCGCTGTTCACCGTCGTCGTGCCCGTGAAGCCGACGTCGGTGGGCAAGTCGCGCCTGCGCGTCGCCGACCGCGCCGCCCTCGCCCGCGCGATCGCACTCGACACGATCGCCGCGGCCGCCGCGGCGCACCGGGTCGCCGAGGTGATCGTGGTGACCGACGACGCGGAGCTTCGCGCGTCGGCGGCGTCCGGCCGCGTGCGCGTGATCGATGAGGGCGAGGCACGGGGGTTGGATGCCGCGATCGCACGCGGCGTGGCGGCCGCCGCCACCGCCCACCGCGCGGCGCTCCTCGGCGACCTGCCGGCGCTGCGCTCAGGCGATCTCGACGCGGCGCTGGCGGCCGCGGCATCCGTCGACCGCGCCGTCGTCGCCGACGCGGAGGGCACCGGATCGACGCTCGTCACCGCGGGCGCGGGGGTGCCGTGGGCGAGTGCGTTCGGCGACGGCTCGTTCGCTCGCCATGTGGCCCTCGGGTGCGCGGTGCTGCCGGTTTCGGATGCCTCAACCCTCCGCCGCGACGTCGACACCGCCGCCCAGCTGGCTGTCGCCGCGACCCTCGGAGTCGGTCCCCGCACACACGCCGTCCTGGTCGCCGCCGGCTGAATCTCATGGCACGACGGCGACGTCGTGCACAAGATGCTTGGCGCCGGCCGACGACGCCCCTACTATGGGCCCACCGAGCACCTCCCGCAACGACGCATGGAGACTTCGATGACCGGACCCGTCATTCGCGCCACCATCCCCTACGCCCTGGGCGCCCTCGTGGTCGTCGCGATCATCGCGATGGTCGCCGCCAACCTCCTGTTCGACGGCACCAGCGCAGCGCGTGTCCTGACCTTCGTCGTCTGGAGCTTCCTCGCGTGCGTCGCCGTGGGCTTCGCGTTCCGCGTCGCGACGGCACGGCACCGCAGCATGACGGCGCGGCCGGTGGCACGGCGCGACGACGCGACGCACTGAGATCCCCGCGCCCATGACCTTCGCGCAGCCCGTCGTCGACACCGTCGACGACGGGCTGCGCGCCTACGTCTGGGGCGCGACCGCGACGGGTATCGGCCGACATCCCGAGCGCATCACCGACCTCGAGCTGCGGCGCCGCACCGTCGCGATCGTGACCGAGCTCGACACCGTCGCCCTCGACTCCCCCACGAGGGACGTCCCGGACTGGGTCGCCAGGGAGGTGGACGACGTCGTGGCGCGGCACCCCGAGATCGGTGCCGACGGAGCCGACGCGCTGCGATCACTGCTCGCCTGGATGGTGCGCTGACAGACGCCGACCCGGCCTCGGGCGGCGCCTCGCCCGCCTGTGGACAAGACCCGTCACCCACCCGACCCCGGTCGTAACCTGACGCGCGTGAGTGACTTCTTCTCCGCCGATCTCGATGCGGATCTGGCCATCGCGACGGTCGAGCAGCAGATCGCCGACGCGCAGGAGCGCGCCGAGCGGGCGGCGGAGCTGAGGCGGCAGATCGACGCCGTGCGCGGGGTCGCGACGTCACCGCGACGCGAGGTCACCGTCACGGTGGATGCCTCGGGCCGCCTCGCCGCCGTAGAGCTCACCGACGCGGCATCCCATCTGCCGTCGCGCGACCTCGGCCGGCTCATCGTGCACACCGCGAACGAGGCGCAGCGGCAGGCCGGCGAGAAGGCTCTGGAGCTGGCGAGCGAGGCCTTCGGCGCCGATTCACCCACCGTCGCCCACCTGCGGGGCGAGCTCGACCGCCCGGCGCCGCCGGCCGACACGACGATCGCCATCTGAGGGCGGCACGATGGCTGAACGCATCGCGATCGACGCGGACCTCATCTCCTCGCACGCCGCGCGCGTCGATCAGGTGGCCGCCGACGTGCGGGTGGCCGCCGACGCGAGCCGCGCGACGAACATGGGCGGCGGCGCATTCGGAGTGCTCTGCGCCTTCCTCGTGCCACCGGCCACGCTCGCGGCGACCATGGCCGGTTCCGCGATCGCCGCCGCGGAGGGGATGCTGACCCGGAGCGCCCGGGAGGTGCGCGGGGTGGCCACCGACATGGCCGACTTCGAGGACGACGTGGTGCGTGCGGTGCAGTCGATCGAGAAGGCGCTGGGGTGAGGCATCCATGACCGACAACCCGCTGGTCGCGACGAGGGTCGAGACCGCGACCGCGTTCAGCGGCGCGGGCCTGTTGGACTCGGGGTCGCAGCTCGTCTCGGCGATCGAATCGGGCAACTGGGTCGAGGGGGGAATGGCTGCGTTCTCGACGGCGGTCGACACGGTCGCGACGGTGTCGGATCCGCTCGGGTCGCTCATCGCCGCCGGACTCGGCTGGCTCATCGATCACTTCGAGCCGCTGAAGGGCTGGTTCAACGACCTGACCGGCGACGCCGGAGAGGTGCAGGCGTTCGCGGCGACGTGGACGAACATCCAGTCGCAGCTGCAGCAGTCCGGGGACGAGCTGACCCGAGTGTTGGGCGACCTCGACGAGCTGGCGGGCGAGGCGATGGACGCCTACCGGAGGTTCCAGACGGATGCCGCGCAGCACCTGCACGGCGCGGCGACGTGGGCGGGCGCCATGGCGACGGGGCTGCAGGTCGCCGCCACCATCGTTCAGGTCGTGCACGACATCGTGCGGGACGTGCTGTCGCAGCTCGTCGGCTCCGCGATCTCCTGGGCCGCGGAGGCGGTGGTCACCGTGGGGCTGGCGACCCCGTGGATCGTCGAACAGGTCGCGACGCGCGTCGCCTCGTGGACCGCGAAGATCGGCTCGAAGCTCACCGCGCTGCTCCGCTCGATCAAGACCCTCGCGACGCTGCTGGAGAAGCTTCGGTCGCTGCTCTCCCACGCCGACGAGCTGTTCGCCTCGGTGCTGAAGGGCGGCAGGAGCGCCGTGAGCCGGGTGCTGGGTCGCGAGGGGGACGCGGTGAGCCTGACATCCGTGCGCCGCTTCGCCGACGACGACGAGGCTGTCGCGTACGGTCGGCAGGCCTGGGCCGGTTTGTCCGACGAGCTGACCCCGGCTCAGCGGGAGGCGGTGTTCGATTACACCCGCGAAGCACCCGGACCGAGCGGGATCACCTACGCCGAGATCAACGGCGCGCTGCGCAAGGGCCCGCCGTATCCGGCCGAGCTCGAGGGTCACATCCGCGCGATCGACGAGACGCTCGCCCGCCGACCGCTGACCGAGACGATCGAAGTGACACGCGGAACGGGCGTCTCGCATTGGCCCTTCACACCCAAGGCCGCCGCCGGCAACACGCTGACCGAGGATTCGTTCCTCTCGACCTCCCTCGGCGGACCCGCGCAGAGCTTCGCCGACAAGGACGCGATCCTTCACCTCACCGTGCCCCCGGGCACACCCGCGGGATGGGTCGAGGAGATGTCGCAGTTCGGCGGATCGGAGCGAGAGCTTCTTCTCGGGCGCGGCCTAGAGTGGAGGGCGACCTCATCGGAGCTCGTCAACGGCCAATGGCACGTCTACGCGGAGGTGGTGAAATGAGCTGGAAAGACGACGACGTCCACTTCCGCGTCGTCAGCGGACCACCGACGTACGCGCATCATTCCGACGACCCGGTGATCGCGGCCCCTGTTCGTCGCGGCGACGACCTTCGCGGCTACCTCGTCACGTCGGCCGATCCGGCCGGCGGCGTGCTCGTCCTTCTGGCGGGTTACGACGACGAGGATTACGTCAACATCCACTCCGATCATTGGTGGCGGATCCTCGCTGACGGCGCGGCCAATGGCATCCCGGCACACGAGCTGTTCGACTCGCTCGTGGGTACCGCCGGTCCGGAGCGCTCCGGGGCAGTCGGCACGGATATCGTCACGTTCCCGAATACGGCCGCCGTCTCGGACGCGCTCAACCCCCCTCGGCCCGACCGGAACTCGCGCGGCGGTGCAGCCCGTGGCCGTGCGGCGTCGCCGGAGGTCGCTCGCACCGCCGTCACGCGCGAGCAGATCGACGCCGTGCTGCGCGGGGTCGCCCCGTCGACCCCGGAGATCGACGCCCGTATCGCCGCCCTCGACGGTGCCGTTCGGGTGCGCCCCGCGCCCGAGACGGTCGTGGTCGCCCTTCCCTACGACGCCGACGCACTTCCGGCGGGCGCCGCCCCGGGCGCGCGCGTGCACGAGCCCACGTTCCTGGTCGGGACGTTCCTCACCCGGGAGACCGTCCCGACGGGACCCACGATGCTGCACCTCACCATTCCCGCGGGCACCCCGGCGCTCTACACCCCCCCTGCGCCGGCCGAGGCGGGAGCGGGCACGCTCCTCCTCGCGCGCGGCCTCGACTGGGAGATCACGGAACTCGGTGCCGCCACCGTGTCGGGACGGGTCGTGTCCGTGCCTCCAAGCGGCGACGCCGGCTGAGTCACGGCGCCGCGCCACCCGGGCCGAACGGGAAGCGTCAGCCGTCGACGCGACTGATCAGGTCGACGATCCGGTCGATCACCACGGTCGCCGTCCGCGCTTGCTCGGCCGTCAGAGTGTCGATGGCGGCGACGATCGCGGCATGGTGTCGCGCGATGGCGTGATCAACGTGTGCCATACCGGCAGTGGTCGGCACGATGTAGTGCGCGCGCCGGTCCGAGGGGTGGTCCTCTCGCGCCGTGTACCCCTTTGACACCAGCCTGTCGACGATGTTCGTCACGTTGGCCCCGGACGTACCGAGCATGATCGTGAGATCCTTCGGACTCACCATGCGCTCGTCCCGCGAGGCCTGCACGAGGTATCGAAGTGCCTTGAGGTCCGTGTGCGAGAGCCCGGATGTCTCGAGCGCACGAGCTTCCTGCATCTGCTCCGCTCGGCGGTAGCGAAGAATGGCCGCACTCAGTTCCCGCCCGGCCTGGCTCGATGGCTCGTCAGCGTAGAGATGCTCGCCCTCGTGGCGCACGATCGTTTCAGGCATCGATGTCGTCTCGTACGCGAGCAGCATCGATTGCAGCGACCGCGAGAACGAATGTCGCGTGGTCTCCCAGCGATTGGCCGAACTCACCAGATGCGCGATATCGGCAATCCACGAGTTCGATCGTCCCGAAGAACTCGCCAGAGCGACTGCCTGACCAGAACGATTCATCGACGTGATGCCACGTCGCCTCGTCAACACGGGACTCGGCCATCTCGACGGTGGTCATTCTGTTCCCCTTCGACTCAGCGGGCAATTTTGCTCTGAGTTATTGAACACCATGTTGATGTTACAGGTCAATGGCATTTCACAACTTTGACCACTTACTACGTTACTCATACTCTAGACGCGAAGGAGAACCCCATGACCGCCTACCTCACACGCGCATCCGTCCAGCGCGTCACCCTCGCGCCGCGCATGCGTCTCATCGGTTTCGGCGGATGGAGCGACCTCGCCGCAATGAGACGGCACCAGGCTCGCCTCGCCGATCGTCAGCAACGGTTCGCGGCGTGAGCCCCGTCACCGACCCGGAGTGGACGAGCATCACTCTTGCGCCGACCGAGCCGATCGACATCGAAGCACTCATCGTTCACGAGGCCGGTCGGCGTTCGAGCGCCACCAACTGGTAGGGGAGCATCGGCGGTTCCGTTGCCACGCGTGTGCTCGTTCTGAGCGCACTGCCACGAGCTCGCGTCAGCCCGCCCGTCACCACCTACCGATCGCGTCCGTGTGGGTGACCGTAACTCCGGAAAGTCGGGGCGGCGCGCTGCATCCGAGCCACTCAACAGGCACAACTCCGGACTTATGGCACGCCTGAGCTGCGTGGCACGCGACCTGCCGCGGCCGATCAACTCCGGCGCTCGTCTCGCGGCGAGCGGGGTTCAGCGGGCGGCCGCGGCGAGCGCGGCGTCGGCGATCGCGGCCGAGGCCGCGACATCCGTCATCCACAGCGGCGCGACGACCGGGGTGATCCCGACCGCGGCGACGGCCGGCGCGAGCGCCGCGTCCTCCTCGGCGAGCAGCCACGCGTCGAGCACGCCGCCGGCGGTGCGACTGCCGTAGTGGGCGGCCACCGCGTCGGCCGCGGTGTCGACGCCGATCGCGGTGAGGCACACGTCGGCCATGCCGCGCACGACCGCACCGCCGATGATCGGCGAGATGCCGACGACCCGAGCGGATGTCGCGGCGAGGGCGTCCCGCACCCCGGGAACGGCGAGGATCGGGCCGATCGAGACGACCGGGTTCGACGGCGCGAGCAGCACGACGTCGGCGGCGGCGATCGCCTCGACGACGCCGGGTGCGGGAACGGCGCCGACCAGCCCGGGATTCTCGAATGCGCGGGGGGCGAGGGTCGCGCGGTGCCGGGTCCACCACTCCTGGAAGTGCAGCACCTCGCCCGACTCGAGCCGCACCCACGTGTCGGCCTCGCTGTCTGTCATCGGCAGCAGGGTCACGCCCAGCGGCCAGCGGGCCGACAGACGGGCGACGACCTCGGTGACGGAGAGACCGTCGCGCAGCCATCCGGTGCGCGCGAGGTGGGTGCCGAGATCGAGGTCGCCGAGCGTGAACCACGGCCAGCCCGCGCCCCACGCCTGCAGCTCGGCGTTGACCCGCTCGGTGTCGCCGGCGCGTCCCCACCCGCGGACGGTGTCGTTCTGGCCGCCGAGCGCATAGAGCACCGAGTCGATGTCGGGCTGCAGGCGCACGCCGCTCAGCCACAGATCGTCGCCGGTGTTCACGACGACGGTCGCCGCGGGATCGCCGCGACGGGCGAGCGCCTCGCGCACACCGAGGGTGAACTTCGAGCCGCCGACCCCGCCGGCGAGCACGACGACCCGGGTCACGCGGGGGCCTGCGCGGATGCCGCGGCGCGCGCCGCGCCCGGAAGCGCCGCCGTGATCACGGCGAGCGCGTCGTCGTCGTGCGCCGCGGTGAGGAACCAGGCCTCGTAGACGCTCGGCGGCAGCGCCACCCCGGCGTCGAGCATGGCGTGGAAGAACGCGGGGTAGCGCCACGCCTCCTGGGTGAGGGCGTGGGCGTACGACCGCGGTGCCTCGGGCAGGAACGCGACGCCGAACAGCGATCCCGCGCTCGGCACGGCGTGCACCACGCCCTCGGCGGCGAGAGCGTCGGCGAGGGCGGTCGCGACGACGGATGCCGCGGCATCCACCTTCGCGTAGACGGCGGGCGTCGCAAGGCGCAGGGTCGCGAGCCCCGCGGCCACCGAGAGCGGATTGCCGCTCAGCGTTCCCGCCTGGTAGACGGGGCCGACAGGCGCGAGCGCGTCGAGGACGTCGGCCCGGCCGCCGAGGGCGGCGAGTGGCATGCCGCCGCCGATGACCTTGCCGAACGTGATGATGTCGGGGAGGTAATGCTCGCCGGCGGCCTGCTGCAGGCCCCAGAAGCCGGCGGGGTGCACGCGGAATCCGGTGAGCACCTCGTCGAGGATGAGGAGCGCGCCGTGCGCGTGGGCGATGTCGGCGAGGGCGGCGTTGAAACCGGGCAGGGGCGCGACGACGCCCATGTTCGCGGCCGCCGCCTCGACGATCACGGCGGCGATGCGGTCGCCGTGCACGGCGAACACCTCGCGCACGGCGTCGAGGTCGTTGTAGTCGATCACGAGGGTCTGCGCGGCGATCGGTGCAGGCACGCCCGCGCTCCCCGGCAGCGCGAGCGTCGCGACACCGGACCCGGCGGCGGCGAGCAGGCCGTCGGAGTGGCCGTGGTAGTGCCCCGCGAACTTCACCAGCAGGTCGCGGCCGGTGACCCCGCGGGCGAGCCGGATCGCCGTCATGGTCGCCTCGGTGCCGGTCGACACCAGTCGCACCCGCTCGACGGGAGCCGCCTCGCCGACCCGCACGCGAGCGGCGATGAGCTCGGCGAGCTCGACTTCGGCCTCCGTCGGCGCGCCGAACGAGAGACCCCGGGTCGCGGCCTCCCGCACCGCCTCGACGACCTCGGGATGCGCGTGGCCGAGCAGCGCCGGACCCCACGACGCGACGAGGTCGACATAGGGGGTGGCCGCGGCATCCGTCACCCGCGGCCCCGCCGCCGACGAGACGAACCGGGGCGCACCGCCCACCGAGCCGTAGGCCCGCACCGGAGAGTTCACCCCGCCGGGGATGACGCCGCGGGCGCGCGTGAACAGATCGTCGTTGCGGTCGGACACCGCACCTCCCGGATGGATCAGAGGGACTCGCGCAGCCAGCCGGCCGCCTCGAGCGCCCAGTACGACAGCACCGCGTCGGCACCGGCGCGCCGGATCGACAGCAGCGACTCGGAGATCGCGCCACGACGGTCGATCCAGCCGTGCGCGGCGGCGGCCTCGATCATCGCGTACTCGCCCGACACCTGGTAGGCCCACACCGGCACATCGACCGAGGCACGCACCTCGGCGAGCACGTCGAGGTAGGGCAGCGCGGGCTTGACCATGACGACGTCGGCGCCCTCCTCGGCGTCGACGATCGCCTCCCGCACACCCTCGCGCGCGTTCGCCGGGTCGAGCTGGTAGGTGCGGCGGTCGCCGGTGAGCTGCGAGTCGACCGCCTCGCGGAACGGTCCGTAGAACGCCCCCGCGTACTTGGCCGAGTAGGCCAGCAGCAGGGTGTCGGTGAAGCCCTCCGCGTCGAGCGCAGCGCGCACGTGCGCGACCTGGCCGTCCATCATGCCCGACAGGCCCAGCATCGCCGACCCCGCCCGCGCCTGCGCAAGACCCATCGCCGCGTAGCGCTCGAGGGTCGCATCGTTGTCGACCGACCCGTCTGCGGCGAGCACGCCGCAGTGGCCGTGGTCGGTGAACTCGTCGAGACACAGGTCGGTCTGCACGACGAGCGCATCCCCGACCTCCGCGGCGACCGCGGCGGTCGCGACGTTCAGGATGCCGCGCTCGTCGTCCGCACCCGAGCCGAGCGCATCGCGCACGGCGGGCACGCCGAACAGCATCACGCCACCGAGACCGGCGGCCGCGGCATCCGTCGCCGCCCGCCGCAGTGAGTCGAGCGAGTGCTGCACGACCCCCGGCATCGAGCCGATCGGCTGCGGCTCGGCAATGCCTTCGCGCACGAACAGCGGCAGCACAAGCTGCGACGGCACCAACGTCGTCTCGCGGGCGAGGCGGCGCACGGCGGGCGACTGGCGCAGGCGGCGCAGTCGGTGGGTGGGGAAGCTCACGGCTGGAACTCGTCGGCTGCGTGCGGCAGCACCAGGTGCGACACCGCCTCGATCAGCGCGTCGACGGTCTGGCGGGGGGCGACGACATCGACGTCGAGGCCCACCTTGCGGGCATCGGTCGCGGTGCGCGGACCGATCGCGGCGATGACGGTCGCATCGGGGATGTGCGGGAACTGCTCGTGCACCTGCTCGGCGACCGAGCCGCTCGTCACCAGGATCGCGTTGATGCGCCCGTTCTCGACGTCGCGCAGGATGCGCTCCGTGACCGGCACGCCGACGGTGCGGTACGCGACGACGCTGCGCACGCGGTGCCCCGCCTCGATGAGCTTCGAGGTGAGCACGGGCTTCGCGATCTCGCTGCGGAGGGTGAGGATGTCGCGGGGCTCCGGCTCGAGCCCGATGAGCTGGGCGGCCATTCCGGCGGCCGAGTTGTCGCGGTCGGGCACGAGGTCGACCCGGTAGCCGACGGCCTGGAGCGCGGCGGCGGTCGTCTCACCGACGGCGGCGACCTTGGTGCGGGCGGGGATCTCTGCGCGATAGGCGACGAGCACATCGACCGTGGTGGCGCTCGTCATCGTGAGCCAGTCGAACGCGCCGTCGGCGAGATCGCGCAGCGCCTGCTCAAGGGTCGCCTGATCGTTGGTGGGCGCGAAGTTGATGAGCGGCGCGACGACGGGAACAGCGCCCTGCGATCGCAGCGTGGCAGCGACGCCGTCGCCCCACGGTCCCCCGCGGGGGACGAGAACGCGCCAGCCCGTCAGGGGCTTGGCGGCTTCTGTCCGCGCGGGATCTTCGTGCATGGGGACGCTTTCAGGTGGCGAGGCCGGCGGCCCCGCGATCGAGGAGGTCTCGCGCGATCACGGTACCGGTGCGCTCGGCGCGCGCCACGGGATCCGCGCGATCGGCAGCATCTGCACCATCGCCGCTGCCCTTCTCGCCAGCATACCCGCTGATCAGGGGAATCGCCCGGTCGTCCCCGATGCGGTCGCCCCCGCCGGGGGCGTAGACCACTGTGCGCACTCGCAGTTCATGGCCGTCGAACTCGGCGTGCACGCCGACCGGCGCCTGGCATCCGGAGTCGAGACCGGCGAGCACGGCGCGCTCCGCGGTGATCTCCACGCGGGCCCGACGATCGTCGAGCGCCGCGACGGCATCGGCGAGGTCGGCGGACGCGTCCTCGCGGATCTCAACCGCGAGGACACCCTGCCCGGGCGCGGTCGGCCACTCCGCCAGTCCGAGCGGCTCGAGGTGCAGATCATGGAGCGACCCGCCGAGTCGGGCGAGCCCCGCCGCGGCGAGGATCACGGCATCGAGTTCGCCGAGGCGCACCCGACCGATGCGCGAGTCGATGTTCCCGCGGATGTCGCGAACCTCGACCCACGGGTTGCGGCGGCGCACCTGGGCGATGCGGCGGGGGGAGCCCGTCCCGACGACCGAACCGGGCGCGAGCTCGTGCAGCGGCACTCCCGTGCGGGTGACGACAACGTCGCGGGGATCCTCGCGCGGCGGTGTGGCGGCGATCACGAGGCCGGGGGCGGGCGCGGTCGGGAGGTCCTTCAGCGAGTGCACGAGAACGTCGCACTCGCCGGCCAGCAGCGCCTCCCGCAGCCGGGTCGCGAAGACGCCGCGACCACCGAGCTCCGACAGCGAGGCCCGCGAGACATCCCCTTCGGAGGTGATGAGAACGAGCTCGACGGGCCGGCCGGATGCCGCGGCGAGCGCGTCGGCGACCTGCTGCGACTGTGCGGTCGCCAGGGCGCTGCGGCGCGTGCCGAGGCGGATCGGAGCGTCGCTCACGCGTGCGCCGACATCACGCGAGCACCTCGGGGATGGCCGAGGTCGGGATGCGCCGCCCGGTGTAGAACGGCACCTCTTCTCGCACATGGCGGCGCGCTTCGGTGTAGCGGAGGTCTCGCATCATGTCGGTGAGGTCGCTGAGCACATCGGACTCCATGGGCAGCAGCCACTCGTAGTCGCCGAGAGCGAAGCTGGCGACCGTGTTCGCGGTGACCCCTCGGAACGCGGCGCCCTTGCGGCCGTGCTCGACGAGCATCTCGCGGCGCTCCGCCTCGGGAAGCAGGTACCACTCGTAGCTGCGCACGAAGGGGTAGAGGCACAGCCAGTCCTTCGCGGCGATGCCGCGCAGGAACCCGGGCACGTGGGCCTTGTTGAACTCGGCGTCCCGGTGCACGCCCATCGCGTTCCAGACCGGCACCAGCGGACGCAGCAGCTCGGAGCGGCGGAGGCGCCGCAAGTCGCGCTGCAGGTCCTCGGCCGAGGGGCCGTGCAGCCAGATCATCAGGTCGGCGTCGGCGCGAAGCCCGCTCACGTCGTAGAAGCCGCGCACGGTCGTGCCGCCGGCCTCGATGTGCGAGACGAGCTCCGCGAGCTCGGTGTCGTCCAGCTCGGTGACGGCGTTGTGCGGGTCGCGGGCGAGGACCGCCCACAGGGTGTACTGCGTGTCGGACGCGACGGCGTCGGACTGGTCGATCGTCATGGCTCCAGTCTCCCCCGCCCGGACGCGAGGTCAAACCACGGCGACCGTGCGAAAGCCCGGAGATTCAGCGCACGTACGTCCGGACGGCGAGCCAGACGACGCCGCCGATGGCGGCGGCCGCGGCCACGGTCGCGGCGATCGCACCCGCGGGGTTCTTGCGTGCGAAGTCGCGATAGCGCGAGATGCGCGCCTCCGTCGCCTTCTCGAACCTGCGCGGCACGTTCACCTTGTGCTCGATGGCGGCCAGGGCCGCCTTCAACTCGGCTCGGGCGGCCTCGACCGGGTCGTCGATGCCGAGCGGCACGGCGGTTCGGGGCACGGGAACCTGCTCAGTCATCGGCGGCCTCCTTCACGGCGCGGACGTCTGCGGCGATGGATGACACGGGGTTGCCCTTGCCGATGCGCCGGAATCTCAGGAACCCGAGCAGCGCGAGCACCGCGGTGATCACGAGCATCGCTCCGAACACCACCAGCGCCGAGAGCCACACGGGCCACCACGACGAGAGGCCCGCGATGACGAAGGCGGCGAACACCGGGATCGACCAGAAGAGCACGAAGAGCGCCGCGATCACCCACACGGCGCCGAACCCGGCGTTCTTGGCGAGCGAGCCGAGCCAGGTCTTGACGGCGTTCAGCTCGGCGACGATCAGGTTGCGGATGAGCTGGGGAAGCTCGCCGACGAGCGTGAACAGGCTCTCGTCGTTCAGGTCGCGGAACCCGCGGGGCGTGGTCATCTCACTCCTCGGTGGCGGGCTTCTTGGCGCGCGACGACGTACTGCGGGTCGTCGTGCTCTTCGCCGCGGTCGTCCGCTTGGCCGCCGTGGTCGCGGCCTTCGCCGACGTCTCCGCGGCGTCTGCGACATCCTTCGCGGAGTCCTTGGCCGCCTTCACCGCGGCGTCGAGCTTCTGACCGGGGGTCGACGTGGACGACGAGGTGACGGCCTTCCCGACCTTCACGACCCCGTTCCATGCGGCCTTGGGCAGCGCGGCGAGCGCCGACTTGCCGAACGCCTCGGCACGCGCGACCTGCGCCTGCACGGGATCGAGCTCCCACACCTTGAGAGCCTGTGCCTTGATCTGCTCGTAGCGCTCGCGTCCGGCACGGGTGCCGAGCACGTAGCCCGCGGCCAGTCCGATGACGAGTCCAACCTTGCCCCTCATGGGGATCTCCTCACGCTCGATTCACGGTTCTTGCAGTGCTGGGATGACCCCAGGCTATCGCTGTATTCCGTTTCCGGCATCCACTTGACAGCGCGGGCGCCACACGGGGCCGATCGGCTCTCACGGAGTAGCCGGCGGCTCCCCGGTCGGACCCCACAGCACCTGGCGACGCACCCGGTCCGCCTCGGCCTTGGCGTCGGGAACCACCTGCGCGAGCCCGGTTCCGGCAACCCACGCGCCCACCACACCGAGGCGCGGCACGGCCTGGATCGCCGCCCGGGCCGCGGCCACCCGCTCCGGGCGTCCGAGCACCGAGCCCGGCTGCGCCTGCACGTAGCGCTGCCGGTCCGACCCCCGCAGCGCGTCGGGGGTGAGCGGCACCCCGAGCAGAGCGGATGCCTCGGACAGCGCGAGGGCCGCGGCATCCTCATCGCTGAGGTTCTCGGTCGCGGGTGCCTCATCCTGCGCGCCGAACGACAGCCGGATCACGTGCACGCCGGGGCCCGCCGCGTCGGAGACCCAGGGCCACTTCGCGGTGGAGTGCGTGAGCGCCTTGGCGGCGTGCGACCCGGGGACGGTGAGCACGCCGGTGCCGCGGGGGGCGGCGTCGAGGGCGGGGGCGTCGACGACGAGGGTGATGACTTCGACCACGGGGGCCGAGCCTGACACCTCGGGCGCGAGGGTCGGGACGAGGGGGGCGGCGAGGCGGCGGGACTCGTGCTCGCCGACCGCGAGGATCACGGCGTCCGCGGTGAGCGTCTCGGCGTCGTCGCCGTCGACGACCACCCGGAAGGTGTCTGCGCTCTCACCGTGCTCGATGCTCGCGACGGTCGCGTCGGTGCGCACCTCGACGCCGAGCTCGCGCAGGCGCGCGACGAGCGCGTCGGCGAGACGGCCCATCCCGCCCACCAGGCCGCCGACCGCTGCCCCGGGCGACGTCGTGCGCCCTCCGACGAGCTCCGCGACCGCTCCGCTCAGCGACCCGGTTCGGGTGAGGGCCGTGTTGAGGCCGGGCGCGGCGAGATCCACGTCGATGTCATCGGGATGCGACGAGTAGACGCCGCTCGTCACGGGTGCGACGAGACGATCGAGCACCTTCGCACCCATACGGGTGCGCACGAGGTGCCCGAGGCTGCGGTCGTGGCCGATCGTGAGCGGCGGCCGCAGGCGGTCGAGGTAGGCGCGCCAGGCGCCGCCCCACCCGATCACGCGGCGCACCGACTCGTCCCACGGGTTCGCGGGGATCCCCAGCAGCCCACCCTTCGGGATCGGCGCCGCACCCACTCCGGGGATCCCGGCGATCCACGCGCCGCCGGGACGAGGGTCGACGACCTCTCCCGACAGCCCGAGGTCGTCGATGAGCTGACGTACGTGACCTCCGCGGGTGGCGAAGCTCTCGGCACCGACGTCGAGGGGCAGGCCGGCGACGTCGCGGGTACGCAGCACTCCGCCCGTGTGCGACGACGCCTCGAGCACCGTCACGGCGATGCCGACCTTGGCGCATTCCATGGCGGCGACGAGGCCGCTCGCGCCGCCGCCGACGACGACCACACGGGAGCGCGCCGCGGCATCCGCGATGCCGGCGACGTGCTCCGTCACTCGATCCCGCCGATCTCGTGCGCGAGCTCGACGATGCGGGTCAGCACGGTCGGGTCGGTCTCGGGGGGAACGCCGTGGCCGAGGTTCAGCACGTGGGCGCGCGCCGCTCGACCGCGCGCGACGACCTCGCGCACGTGCGCCTCGACGACCGCCCACGGTGCCTGGAGCAGGGCCGGGTCGATGTTGCCCTGCACCGAGACATCCGTGCCGAGCACCTCGACGGCCTCGTCGAGCGGGGTACGCCAGTCGACACCCACGGTGTCCGCGATGCCGCCGAGCCGCATGTCGGCGAGAAGGTGGCCGGTGCCGACACCGAAGTGGATGCGCGGCACGCCCGCCCCCTCGAGCGCCCGGCGCGAATGAGGGGCGATGAACGTCGTGTAGTCGCTGCGGGAGAGCGACCCGGCCCACGAGTCGAACAGCTGCACGGCCGACGCCCCGGCGGCGATCTGCACGCCGAGGAACGCCGCCGAGACCTCGGCGAGCCACCCGGCCAGCCGATGCCACGAGGTCGGGTCGGCGTGCATCATGGCGCGGGCGCGCAGGTGCTCCTTCGACGGGCCGCCCTCGACGAGGTAGGCGGCGAGCGTGAAGGGGGCGCCCGCGAAGCCGATCAGCGGGGTGTCACCGAGCTCCGTGGTGACGATGCGCACCGCCTCGGCGACCGGAGTGGCGGCTGCCGCGACCGCGGCGGGTTCGATGGCCGTGAGCCGGTCGACGTCGGCGGCGGTGCGTACGGGCGAGGCGAACACGGGGCCGCGACCCGGCTCGATCTCGACGTCCACGCCCGCGAGCTTCAGCGGCACCACGATGTCGCTGAAGAAGATGCCGGCATCGACGCCGTGGCGACGCACCGGCTGCAGGGTGATCTCGGCGGCGAGGTCGGGGGTGAGGCAGGCGTCGAGCATGCGGGTGCCGACGCGCAGCTCGCGGTACTCGGGAAGTGAGCGGCCGGCCTGGCGCATGAACCAGACGGGCAGCCGATCGGTGCGCTCTCCGGTGATCGCGCGGACGAGAGCGGATGCCGCAGGCCCCGCGACAGCGGCGGGATCGGTGGCGGCGGCGGGGCGGGTCATCCTGACAGTTTCCCATCACCGCCCATACCCCGCCTGGGAGCGGTCGTAGACTTGCCGGGTGCTGCTGTGCCTGAGCGCGAGTCACAAGACCGCGTCGTTCGACCTCCTGGAGAGGCTCAGCGTCCACACCGGCAGCGTCGCCCGGTCGATCGCCGAGCACAGCGAGTGCGTGCAGGGGGCTGTGGTCGTCGCCACCTGCAATCGGTTCGAGGCCTACGTCGACATGGACGAGCCGGTGACCGCGGCATCCGCTCTGGGTGTCGAGGCAGCGCTGCTCGCCGTCGAGGCCGCCACGGGCGTCGCCGCGCACGAGCTCGACGGGGCGTATGAGCTCTACACCGGCGACGGCGTCGCCGAGCATCTGTTCTCGGTCGCCTCGGGGCTCGAGTCGGTGGTCGTCGGCGAGGGCGAGATCGCCGGGCAGGTGCGCCGCGCCCTGGCCGACGCGCACCGCGACGGCACCACGTCGACCGAGCTCGAGCGGCTGTTCCAGCGCGCCAGCGAGACACAGCGCGACGTAAAGAACGGCACCGCGATCGGCCGCGCCGGACGCTCCCTCGTGCGGCTCGGACTCGAGCTCGCCGACAGCCGCATCGCCGACTGGTCGGCGCTCGACGTGCTGCTGGTCGGCACGGGCGCCTACGCGGCCGCGACGCTCGCGGCCCTGCGCGATCAAGGCGCCGAGCGCATCACCGTCTTCTCCCCCTCCGGTCGCGCCGAGCGCTTCGCGCTCAAGCACGGCATCGCGCACACGTCCGACCTCGCCGTGCGCGCCCGCAGTGCGGATCTCGTGATCACCTGCACGAGTGCCGAGGGATACGTCGTCACCCCGGCGGTGCTCGGTGCCGAGGTCGTGGATGCCACGGCCCCCGCGTGCCCCGTCGCGCACGAGCGCACCACGCGGCGCATGGTGATCGACCTCGGCTTGCCCCGCAATGTCGACCCGGCCGTCGCGCAGCTGGCCGACACCGACCTGCTCGACCTCGAGACGATCCGGCTGCACGCCCCTCTCGAGGAGCTGCAGGCCACCGACACCGCTCGCGCGCTCGTGCAGGACGCCGCCCGCCGCTTCACGGTGGCCGGCGAACGGCGCAGCGTGACCCCCGCGGTGGTCGCGCTGCGCGCTCACGTGTTCGAGCTGCTCGAGGCCGAGATCGCCCGGGCCCGCGCACGCGGAGATGACGGCCGCGCCGAGCAGTCGTTGCGCCATCTCGTGGGCGTGCTGCTGCACACCCCGACGATCCGCGCCCATGAGCTGGCCGATGCCGGCCACGCCGACGACTACGTCGCCGGACTCGAGGCGCTGTTCGGCATCGTCCCGGCCGCCGAGGCAACCGCGATCGACGACGAGGCGAAGCTCGCGTGAGTCTGCATCTCACCGGCGACGCCGCCGCCGACACCCTCCTCACCGAGCAGCCGCTGGCCCTGCTGATCGGCATGCTCCTCGACCAGCAGATCGCGATGGAGACGGCGTTCGCCGGGCCCCGCAAGATCGTCGACCGGGTCGGCACCCTGGATGCCGCGGCCCTCGCCGGGTACGACCCGGAGGAGTTCCTGGCGGCGTTCCGTCAGGCGCCGGCCGTGCACCGCTTCCCCGGTTCGATGGCGGCCCGCGTGCAGGAGCTGTGCGGCATCGTATCCCGCGACTGGGGCGGCGATGCGTCTGCCCTCTGGACCCGTGACGACCCCGACGGCGCCGAGGTGCTGCGGCGCCTGCGCACCCTCCCCGGGTTCGGCGAGCAGAAGGCGAAGATCTTCCTCGCGCTGCTCGGCAAGCAGTACGGGTTCATGGGCGCGGGGTGGCGTGAGGCATCCACTCCCTACGGCGAGGAGGGGTCGCTGCGCTCCGTCGCCGACATCGTCTCGCCGGAGACGCTCGCGAAGGTGCGCGAGCACAAGAAGGCCATGAAGGCGGCCGCGAAGGGCTGAGCCCCCATGTGAGGCTCGTCTCGCTCGATGCGAACGGCCGACCACCTCCGGCGCCCCGACACGACGAAGGGGGCGGATGCCGCGGCATCCGCCCCCTTCGTGTCGTTCGGTCAGTCGGCGGTCGCCGCGATCTCCGGCGTCGCCGCGATCTCGCCGGCCGCACCCACACCGACCGCAACCTTCTCGCCGCGGGCCTTGTGCTCGAACACGAACTCGCCGTTCGGGGCGTCGACCGTCACGTGATCGCCGGAGACGAGCTCGCCGTGCAGGATCTGCTCGCTGAGGCGGTCCTCGATCTCACGCTGCATCGCACGACGCAGCGGACGGGCGCCCAGCGTCGGGTCGAAGCCGATCTCGATCAGCTTGTCCTTGGCCGCGTCGGTGAGCTCCACCGTCATGTCGCGGTCGAGCAGACGCTCGCCGAGACGCTTGGTGAACAGCCCCACGATCTGGCGCAGCTCGTCCTTGTTGAGCTGCGGGAACACGATGATGTCGTCGACGCGGTTGAGGAACTCGGGCTTGAAGTGCCGCTTGAGCTCCTCGTCGACCTTGCCCTTCATGCGCTCGTAGGTCGTCTGGCTGTTGCCCTCGACCTGGAAGCCCACCGGGCCACCGGCGATCGCCGACGAGCCGAGGTTCGTCGTCATGATGATCACGGTGTTCTTGAAGTCGACCACGCGCCCCTGACCGTCGGTGAGACGACCCTCTTCGAGGATCTGCAGCAGCGAGTTGAAGATGTCGGGGTGCGCCTTCTCGATCTCGTCGAACAGCACCACCGAGAACGGCTTGCGGCGCACCTTCTCGGTGAGCTGGCCGCCCTCCTCGAAGCCGACGAAGCCGGGAGGGGCACCGAACAGCCGCGAGACGGTGTGCTTCTCACCGAACTCGCTCATGTCGAGCGAGATCAGGGCGCCCTCGTCGTCGAACAGGAACTCGGCGAGCGCCTTGGCCAGCTCGGTCTTGCCGACACCGGTGGGCCCGGCGAAGATGAACGATCCCGACGGACGCTTGGGGTCCTTCAGGCCGGCGCGCTGACGACGGATCGTCTTCGCGAGGGCCGCGATCGCCTCCTCCTGGCCGATGACGCGCTGGTGCAGCGCCTTCTCCATGAAGACGAGACGGCTCGACTCCTCCTCGGTCAGCTTGAAGACCGGGATGCCGGTCGCCTGGGCCAGCACCTCGGCGATGAGTCCCTCATCGACGACGGCGGTGGTGGCGACATCCCCGTTCTTCCACTGCTTCTCGAGACGCAGGCGCTCGGCGAGCAGCGACTTCTCCTCGTCGCGGAGGGCCGCGGCGCGCTCGAAGTCCTGGTCCTCGCTGGCCTGCTCCTTGTCCTCACGGACCTTGGCGATCTTGTCGTCGAACTCGCGCAGCTCGGGCGGGCTCGACAGGATCGACAGGCGCAGGCGCGCCCCCGCCTCGTCGATCAGGTCGATCGCCTTGTCGGGCAGGAAGCGGTCGCTGATGTAGCGGTCGGCGAGGTTGGCCGCCGCGACGATCGCGCCGTCGGTGATCTGCACCTTGTGGTGCGCCTCGTAGCGGTCGCGCAGGCCCTTCAGGATGTTGATCGCGTGGGGCAGGCTCGGCTCGGCGACCTGGATCGGCTGGAAGCGGCGCTCGAGCGCGGCATCCTTCTCGAAGTGCTTGCGGTACTCGTCGAGAGTCGTCGCACCGATCGTCTGCAGCTCGCCGCGGGCGAGCAACGGCTTCAGAATGGATGCCGCGTCGATCGCACCCTCGGCGGCTCCCGCTCCGACCAGCGTGTGGATCTCGTCGATGAAGACGATGATGTCGCCGCGGGTGCGGATCTCCTTGGTGACCTTCTTCAGGCGCTCCTCGAAGTCGCCGCGGTATCGGGACCCGGCGATGAGGGAGCCGAGGTCGAGCGAGTAGACCTGCTTGTCCTTCAGCGTCTCGGGCACGACGCCCTTGACGATCGCCTGGGCGAGGCCCTCGACGACAGCGGTCTTGCCGACGCCGGGCTCACCGATCAGCACGGGGTTGTTCTTGGAGCGGCGCGACAGGATCTGCATGACGCGCTCGATCTCCTTCTCGCGCCCGATGACCGGGTCGAGCTTGTTGTCGCGCGCGGCCTGGGTGAGGTTGCGGCCGAACTGGTCGAGCACGGCCGATCCGCCCTGGGCGGCGGCCTGGGACTCGTTGGCGGCGCCCGAGACGGCCGCGGGCTCCTTGCCCTGGTAGCCGCTGAGCAGCTGGATGACCTGCTGGCGCACCTTGTTCAGGTCGGCGCCGAGCTTGACGAGCACCTGCGCGGCGACACCCTCACCCTCGCGGATCAGGCCGAGGAGGATGTGCTCGGTGCCGATGTAGTTGTGGCCGAGCTGCAACGCCTCGCGCAGCGACAGCTCGAGCACCTTCTTGGCGCGCGGCGTGAACGGGATGTGCCCCGTCGGCTGCTGCTGACCCTGGCCGATGATGTCCTGCACCTGCTCGCGCACGGCGTCGAGCGAGATGCCGAGCGACTCGAGGGCCTTGGCGGCGACGCCCTCGCCCTCGTGGATGAGGCCCAGCAGGATGTGCTCTGTGCCGATGTAGTTGTGGTTGAGCATCTTCGCCTCTTCCTGGGCGAGCACAACCACACGACGGGCTCGGTCGGTGAATCTCTCGAACATCGTTGACTCCTCCGGCGCACTTCTGGCGCTGTACAACGAGGGTAACGACGGGGCGGATGCCGCGGCCGTTTGTTCGCTCGCGGCGGAGAGTGCCCGGGAGCTACTGCAGCGCCGAGGTGAGGCGCGCGAGGTTGTCGAGCACGGTGGAGCGCAGGGGCTGCCGCATCCATTCCTCGAGGGTGAGCTCACGGCTGAGATCGCGGTACATGTCCTCGACCGCGCGGAGGTCGGTGACGAACTCCTCGCCCCGCACGAGCAGGGAGATCTCGAGGTTCAGACCGAACGAGCGCATGTCCATGTTGCTCGATCCGATGACCGCGACCTCGTCGTCGATCGTGAGCGACTTGGAGTGGAGGATGAAGGGTTTGCGGTACATCCAGATCTGCACGCCCGCGCGCAGCAGCGCCTCGTAATAGCTGCGCTGCGCGTGGTACACCATCGCCTGGTCGCCCTCTTCGGAGACGAAGAGCTCCACGTGTACGCCGCGCTGACAGGCGGTGGTGATGGCCAGCAGCAACGACTCGTCGGGCACGAAGTAGGGGCTGACGATGATGATGCGCTCGCGCGCCGCGAACAGCAGTGCGAGGAACATCTTGAGGTTGTTCTGGAACTCGAACCCCGGCCCCGACGGCACCACCTGGCAGTCGAGGGTGCCGGCGTCGCTGAGGGTGAGCCCGTCGAGCTCGAGGTAGTCGGCGAGCACCTCGTCGGTCTCGGAGTACCAGTCGCTGAGGAACACGGCGTCGATGGATGCCACGGCCGGCCCCTCGACCCGCACCATCAGGTCGACCCAGTGGAGGCCCCGACGGATGTTCTTGCGCAGGTTGTAGGTCGAGTCGGTCACGTTCTGCGATCCCGTGTAGGCGACCCGCCCGTCGACGACGAGGAGCTTGCGGTGGTTGCGCAGATCGGGCCGCTGGTACTTGCCCTTCAGCGGCTTGACCTCGAGCATCAGATGCCAGATCGCACCCATCTCGGTGAGGCGGCGCAGGGTGCGGCGGTAGTAGGGCTTGCCGCGGTTGGCCCAGTGGTCCAGCAGCGCCCGCACGACCACGCCCCGGGAGCGCGCCTCTTCGAGCGCCGCGAAGAAGTTCTCGGTCGAGGCATCCGACTGGAAGATGTAGAACTCGACGTGCACGAACTTCTCGGCCGTGCGGATCTCCGCCGCCATCTCGTCGAGGCTCGTCTGGTAGTCGGAGGTGAGGCGGGCCGCGTTGCCGCCCGAGATCGGCAGGGCGCCGAGGTTGCGGTTGAGCCGCACGACCGCGCGCATCCACTCGGGCGGGTCGGGTCGGGTGCGGCCGAAGTCGAGACCGGTGCTCTGCTCGCGGATGTAGTCGTTGATCGCCTGCTGCTTGCGGCGGCGCTTGCGCGGCAGGCGCGGGTTGCCGATGAGCAGGAACAGCAGCACGCCGACGATCGGGATGAAGTAGATCGCGAGCAGCCACGCCATGGCCGCGGTGGGGCGGCGGTTGCGCGGGACGACGATGATCGCGGTGACGCGCACGGTGAGGTCGACGAGGAACGTCAGCACGACCCACCATGTCGGGTCGAAGATGAACGTCATCAGGCCCTCCCAGTGGCACCAGCGTAGTGGGCGGCGGCGACAGCTCCGCCGTCATGACGCGGCGGCGAGCCGGCTACCCGGCGGGACGGGAGCTCAGCTGTCGGCGGGGGTGACCGGCGGCAGGCCGCGCTTCGCGCGCTCCTCCGCCTCGATGCGCGCGTAGACCTTGCGCTCGGTGCGGTCCATGCGCACGATCCCCCGCAGGATGACGAAGAAGATGAAGGACACCACGATGGTCGGGCCGATCGACCAGACGATGGCGAGCCAGTAGTTGTCCACGGGGTCATCGTACGCGCGCCGGTTGGGAGAACGCCGCCTCCTCCCGAACCGGCCGGATGCCGCGGCATCCGGCCCGCTCTGCACAATCCGCGCCCGCGGCGCCCGCCCCTCGGCGCACCCCGCGAGGGTCGGGAGATGACCGAGATCGTGCGGGCCGCGGGTGCGGCGCAGTTCCTCTCCTTCGTGCCGCGACTGGCCGGCATCATGCCCGCGCGGAGCGTGGTCGCGGTGCCGTTCACCGGGCGGCGCACGATGGGTCTGATGCGGCTCGACCTGCCCGGCGCGGGACGCGCCGGTGAACGGGCGTTCGCCGCGACCCTCGTCGGGCTGCTGTGCCGCATCGAGGGGGCGACGGCCGCGGCGATCGTGATCTACGCGGACGAGGCGACGCGGGACGCGCCGCGCCGCCCGCTCGTGCGGGCGATCGAGCAGCGCATGGATGCCGCGGGCCTGCCCGTGCACGACGCGCTGTGGGTCGGTGCCCGGCGCTGGGGCCGCTACGGCGACCCGTCTGTCGGCGGAGCGCGCGCCGAGGTGATGACGGGTGCGTACGAGGGCGGCCTCGCCGCCGACGCAGTTCCGCCCGACCTCGAACCGCCATTCGTCGACGCCGTGCGACACGAGCTCGGCCGACCGATGGCCGTTCCCGTTGCGCTGCGCGACGATGTGCCCGCCTTCTTCGAGCGGATGCTCGCCGACGACGACCAGGATGCCACGGCCACCGCAGCGCTCGTGTGGGCGCTGGATCGTCCGGCGCTGCGAGACGTGGGCCTGCTGACCTGGTGCGACGGCGTCGACCGCGGCGACCAGGCCGTGCGCGCGCAGCTCGACTGGGAGGCGGACGTGGCCTATCCGATGTCGCTCGCCCGGCGCATGTGGGGTGAGGGACCGCGCCCCGATCCGCCGCGGCTGCTGCGGGCGCTGGCGGTGGCCCGCCGGGCGGCGGCCGCCGCGCCGCCCGCGCACCGCGCCGGCGCGCTCGCGACCTGCGCGTGGCTGTCGTGGGCGCTCGGGCGCTCGAGCCACGCCGACAGCTACGTGCGCGCGGCGCGGGAGCACGAGGCATCCCACGGACTCGCCGACATCGTCGGGCGCTTCGTGGCCGCCGGGCACCTGCCCGACTGGGCGTTCCGCGGGCGCGCCGAACGCGCCCTCGCGGCCCAGGAGCCGGTTACTTGACGAGCGGGAAGAGGATCGTCTCGCGGATGCCGAGACCGGTGATCGCCATCAGCAGACGGTCGATGCCCATGCCCATGCCGCCCATCGGGGGCATGCCGTGCTCCATCGCCCGCAGGAACTCCTCGTCGATGCGCATCGCCTCATCGTCGCCGCGGGCGGCGAGCTTCGCCTGCTCGACGAACCGCTCCCGCTGGATGACCGGGTCGATGAGCTCGGAGTATCCCGTCGCGAGCTCGAAGCCGCGCACGTACAGATCCCACTTCTCGACGACCCCGGCGATCGACCGGTGCTCGCGCACGAGGGGGCTGGTGTCGAGCGGGAAGTCCATCACGAAGGTCGGCCGGGTGAGCCCGCCCTTCACGAAGTGCTCCCACAGCTCCTCGACCCATTTGCCGTGCGTCTCGTGCGCGGGAGCGTCGACACCGGTGGCGGCACCGATCGCGCGCAGGTCGTCGAGCGACGTCGCGGGGGTGACCTCGCGACCCGCGGCGGCCGACAGCGAGTCGTACATCGAGATGCGGTCCCACTCGCCGCCGAGGTCGTAGACGGTGCCGTCGGCCCAGGTGACCGTGGTGGAGCCCGCCACGGCGACGGCCGCGTTCTGGATGAGCTCCTGGGTGAGGTCGGCGATGCCGTTGTAGTCGGTGTAGGACTGGTAGGCCTCGAGCATCGCGAACTCGGGGCTGTGGGTCGAGTCGGCGCCCTCGTTGCGGAAGTTGCGGTTGATCTCGAACACCCGGTCGAGCCCGCCGACGACGGCGCGCTTGAGGAAGAGCTCGGGCGCGATGCGCAGGTAGAGCTCGGTGTCGAACGCGTTCGAGTGCGTCACGAACGGGCGGGCGCTCGCGCCGCCGTGCTGCACCTGCAGCATCGGGGTCTCGACCTCGATGAACTCGTGCGCCGAGAAGGTCTGCCGCAGGCTGGCATTCACTGTCGAGCGGGCGCGCACGGTGTGGCGGGCCTGGTCGCGCACGATGAGGTCGAGGAAGCGCGACCGCACGCGGGTCTCCTCGCTCAGCTCGGAGTGCAGGTTCGGCAGCGGCAGCAGCGCCTTCGCGGCGATCGCCCAGTCGGCGACCATGATCGACAGTTCACCGCGGCGGCTGGAGATGATCTCGCCCGAGACGAAGACGTGATCGCCGAGATCGACGAGCTCCTTCCAGCGCTGCAGCGCATCCTCGCCGACCGAGGCCAGCGACACCATCGCCTGGATGCGGCTACCGTCGCCCGACTGCAGCGACGCGAAGCAGAGCTTGCCGGTGTTGCGGCTGAAGACCACGCGGCCCGCGACACCCGCGACCACGCCCGTCTGCGTGTCGGGCTCGAGCTCGCCGAAGCGGGCGCGCAGCGCGGGGATGGTGTCGGTCACCGGAACCGTGACGGGATAGGCGCCGCCCGCGGCATCCGCTCGTTCGGCGATGAGCCGCTCACGCTTGGCGAGACGCACCGCCTTCTGCTCGAAGACATCGTCGTCGAACTCATCGGCGGGCGCGGGCTGAGCGTGCTGCTCGGTCATGACGGGGGCTCCTCGGAAAGTCGCCGCCAAGTCTATCGGCGGCGGCCGCGCCCCTCGGGGGCGGGCCCCGGGCCCCGCGCCGCACGGAACCCGACATCGTCGAACGCCGCGCTCGCGCGGGCGCCGCGACGCACGTCCGCGCGCACGTTCAGCGCCCCGTCGGTGAACCCGCCACCGCGGAACACGCGCCCCGCGCTCGGGTCCTCCGGGTCGAACGGATCCCAGCACCACTCCCACACGTTGCCGAGGGTGTCGAACAGCCCGTGGAGATTCGGATGCCTCCCGCCGACGTCCGCGGGGGCGCGCAAGCCGTCGGCGGCGGTGTACGCGACCTCGGCGAGCGGGCCGTACTGCGCCGCCGGAGACCCCGCACGGCACGCGTACTCCCACTCGGTCTCGGTCGGAAGCCGGTAGCCGTCGGCGGTGCCGTCCCACCGCACCTCGTCGCCGTCGATCCGGTAGGCGGGGTCGAGCCCCTCCCACTCCGACGCCGCATTGCACCAGCGCACCGCCCGCTGCCAGCTCACCTCGACCGCGGGCCGGCGCGGATGCCGGGAAGGGATCCCGAGAAGCTCGGCGAGCTCCTCCTCGGTGACGGCGAACACCCCGATCTCGAACGGGGCCACCTCGACCGTCTCGCGGGCACGGCCCACCCGGCGTATCAGGGTGCCACCCTCGATCGCGGCGAGCTCGATGTCGCGCACGGGTCAGTCGCGATCGGCGTCGACCGGGGCGTCGTTGTGCTCGTCACCGGCGTCGCCTCGCACCTCGAGGGTCGGGGTGCGGTCGATCAGCGCCTGGTCGATGGTCGAGCGGACGAGTGCCGACAGGTATCGACCCGGGCTCTCGACGCCGACGGCGCTGAGCAGCCCGGTCGCCTGCCGCACGATCGAATCGGAGAACGCGGTCGCGGTGGCGATGGCCTCCGCGTAGGCGGGCCGGTCGGCCTCCGAGACGACCACGGGTTCGCAGCCGATCTCGACGGCGAGCGCCTGGGCGATCGGCAGCACGGCCGCCGGCGCCGTCACCGCCGCGTACGCGGCCGCGAGCTGCTTCAGGTCTATCGAGGTGCCGCTGAACGAGATCGCCGGGTGCACAGCCAGCGGGATCGCCCCCGACCGCGCCGCGGGAGTGAGCACCTCGATGCCGTAGGCGGGGTCCGTGTGCAGCACGAGCTGGCCGGGCTGCCAGGCGCCGACCTCGGCGAGTCCCGCGACGAGGCCGGGCAGCTCCTCGTGCGGCACCGCGATCACCACGAGCTCGGCCCGGCGCACCACGTCCTGCGTCTCAAGCACGGGAACCCCGGGCAGCACCGCGTCGACCCGGTCGGGGTCGGAGCCCGCCGTGATGCCGATCACCGCGTGACCCGCCCCACCGAGCGCCGCACCGATCACGGGGCCGACCCGGCCCGCGCCGATGATCCCGACGCCCAGGCGTCCGTCCCGTGCCGTGCTCATGCGTGCGACTCCTCCCGCTCTGTCGCGGCCGCCACCGTATCAGGTGCCGCCGCGCGGGCGGCGACGTCACCGGCGAGGGATGCCGCGGCATCCGCGTCGATCGCGCCGAGCCGCGTGCGCACGTGCCCGCGCACCGTCACCACCCGCACCCGCGCGACACCGAACGCGCGGTCGATCGGCCCCTGTGCGAGCTCGACCCCCTGCGCACGACCGAGCGGGAACAGCGCCGCCGAGCGGGCGAGGAAACCGCGGCGGAAGGTCACCACGCGGGAACCGAGCGCGAACCCGTTGCGCCGCCACGCGAGCGGGCGCAGCAGTCGGGCGCGCCGAGGGGTCGTCGTGAAGCCGCCGGCGGCGCGGGCGTGCGCGGCATCCGTCATCGTGTCGAGCTCGTGCGCGCTCAGCCACGGCAGCAGCAGGGCGACCACGCGCTTCGCATCGTCGAGGGTGCCCACCGGCATCACCCGCGCGAACTCCTCGGCGCGCTGCTCGCCGTGGCGGGTGCCCGAGATGCGGGTAACGGTGACCGTCCACCAGCCCGTTCCGCGCCACAGCACCGACTGCGAGATCGCGACCGCGTGCACGCGCCCCGGTGGAATCGTCTCGGTCACGGTGGTCAGGACGCCGTACGTCACCCGCACGCCGTGGGGCGTCGGCACGATCGCGTAGCGCAGCGCCCGCACCACGTGCCGCGCGGCATATCCGCCGTAGCCGAGGATGAACGGCAGTGCGAGGAACAGCCCCGGCGGGAACCACAGCGCGCCCGCCACGATCACCGCTGTCGACCCGATCAGCCACCACACCGTGTCGTCGCTGAGCACCTGCGCCCCGATGAGGCGCAGCGGTGTGACGTGCACGACCGACTCGCTGCGGTCGGGCGCGGGCTCCGCCCCGAAGACCAGACCCGTCAGACCGTCGCCCACGGCCGCGCGCGCCGAGGCCAGGCGGCCGGCGTGCGGGCCGGGGCCCGCAGCATCCGTCTCGGCCCGCACGCCCGAGGCGAGGCGCAGGATGTCGCGGCGCACCGCCTCGGCCGACCGCGTCGACAGGTACGACAGCTCCACGTTCGAGTCGAGGCCGGCGCCCATCACCTCGAGCTTCGCCATGCCGACCAGGCGCGCGACGAGCGGGCGGGTGAGGTTCACGCCCTGCACGCGGTCGAGTGGGGCACGGCGGTGCGAGCGGAACAGCACGCCCCGGCGCACCTCGACATCGGCGGCCGTGACCCGGAACGTGTGGAAACGCCACGACAGCGCGAACAGCCCGACGAGCAGCAGCGCGACGACGATCGCGCCGAGCAGCACGAGGACGACCAGATTGTGGGCGAACACGTAGTCGACGGGATCCCGCGGGTCGTCGGCCGGCGGATGCGGCCCCGGCGCGAACATCGGCACCACGAACGCGAGCAGGCGCTCGCGCAGGTTCGCGATGAGCACGCCCGCGACGACCACGACGACCAGCCCGCCGCGGAACACGGGCGTCAGCGGGTGCAGCCGGTGCCACGCGCCATCCGTGAGCACCGATCCCGAGAGCGCTGCCGCCGGGTCGGGGCGCGGGACGCCGTGAGCGCCGGCGGACACCCCCTCGACCGCACCGCCCTGGTCGGCCGCCTCGACGGGATCGCTCACAGCGGTGTCCGGCGCTGCTCGGCGAGCTCGATCAGCGCGTCGCGCAGCAGCTCGGCGGCCTCCTGCCGCAGCCCCGGCAGCACGACGCTGCCGGTCGAGGCGGCGCTGACGAGCTTCACCTGCGCGATGCCGAACGCCCGGTCGAGCGGACCGTGGGCGATGTCGACGAGCTGCAGCCGCCCGTAGGGCACAGCGAGCTCGCGCTGCAGCAGGATGCCCCGCCGCACGACGATGTCATCGGCGCGCAGGCGGTAGCCCCACGACCGCAGGCGTCGCGGCAGGATCGCCGCCCACACGACCAGCACGACGACGAGCACACCGCCCACGGGATACGGCCACCACGCGCCCGTCCAGATGCCGAGAACAACGGATGCCCCCACCACCGCAACGGTCCACAGCGCGAGCTCGATCAGCTCGGTCCTGAGGTAGGGCCGCGCAAGCCGATGCCACGGTGCGGGATCCGCGGCATCCGTGCCTGTCAGCCAGCCGCGGCGCGGCGCACCGACCGGCGCGAAAGTGCCCCTATCGAGCACCTCGGCGTCGAGGCCCGGCTCAATGACGGTGCGGCTCGATCGCGGGAGCGCCGGGTCCGGAGTCGTCGTCATCGTCGTCCTTCCGCAGGGTGCACAGGTGTTCGGCGACGAGGGCGGTGACCACCAGCGCGACGCCCGCCGCCGCGGTGAGGATGATCGGCAGCAGCGCGCCGGAGTCGGGGGTGGCCGGGCGGGTCGACACGAACAGCAGCAGTCCGAGCGCGAACCCGGCGACGACCGCACCGACGAGTGAGGAGGCCTTCGCGAGCACCGCGATGCGCACCGCCCGGAACGGGTCGATGTCGACCTTGACCGTCGCGCGGGTGGCCCGGCGGATCGGCAGTGCCAGCAGGATCTCGGCGAGGCCGAGCAGCACCAGCAGGATCGGCAGTCCGATGGCGGGCGTGAAGGTGGCGCGCCCACCCGCGGTCAGCAGCTGGTCGACGAGGAACCCGGCACCCAGGCCGAGCACCGCCGCGGTGAACAGGGCGAGGGGGCTCGTGCGCTTCACGCGGGGCCCCCGTCGTCGAGCGCGGCGAGCAGCGCGTCGACGCGACCGCGCCCGGGCAGCACCGCGTCGGGGTCGACGGCCAGCCACGGGCGCAGCACGAAGTCGCGCTCGGCGGCGCGCGGGTGAGGCAGCAGCAACGCCGGGTCGTCGGAGTGCACGTCGTCGTACGCGATCAGGTCGAGATCGAGCGTGCGGTCGCCCCAGCGCTCGCGACGCACCCGCCCGTGCCGCGCCTCGATCTCGTGGAGGGCGGCGAGCAGCTCGGCGGGTCGGAGGGTCGTGGTGACGAGTGCGACCGTGTTGAGATACGGCGGGGCCGAGGCATCCGGCCCGTGCAGGGTGAGCGCGACGGTCTCGAGCACGGGAGCGACCTCGAGCGCGCTCGTGCCCGGCAGCGTGCGCAGGTCGGCGACGGCGGCCTCGATCGTGGTGCCGCGGTCGCCGAGGTTCGACCCCAGGGCGACGACGGCGGTGACGGATGCCTCGTCGCCGACGCCCTGCGCGAGCCGCCGGTTCACAGCGCTCCCTCGATGCGCACGCGGGTGACGCTGACGGTCACGTCGTCGAACGGCACCGGGATGGGCGCCTGCGGCTTGTGCACGGTGATGCGCACCATGTGCACCGGCCACCCCTCGAGCACGGCGGTCGCGATGCGCTCGGCGAGGGTCTCGATGAGGTTGACCGGGTCGCCGCCGATGATCTCGGCGATGCGCACCGCCACCTCGCCGTAGTGCACCGTGTCGGTGACGTCGTCGGTGACCGCGGCGCGCTGCACGACCGCACCGTCGATGTAGAGCGCCGCGTCGACGACGAACTCCTGCCCTTCGGCGCGCTCATGGGCGAACACCCCGTGGCGTCCGAATGCGCGGATGCCGGTGATCGCGATCTCGTCGAGCGGGTTCATGCCTTCCCTTCCTGCCAGGCGCGGGCGATGGTGAGCGCGTCGCGGGTGGCGACGACGTCGTGCACGCGCACCGCCCAGGCTCCGGCGTCGGCGGCGAGCACGCTGGTGACCGCGGTGGCGAGGTCGCGGCGGGCCTCGGATGCCTCGCCCCCGAGCGCTGCGGCGAGGAACCCCTTGCGGCTCGCGCCGACCAGGAGCCGCGGGCCGAGCCCGACGAGCTGCGGCAGCGCGCGCAGCACCCGCCAGTTCTGGTCGCCGCGCTTGGCGAAGCCGAGCCCCGGATCGAGGATGACACGGGCCGGGTTGATGCCCGCCGCGGCCGCCGCCTCGACCCGTCCGACGAGCTCTGCGGCGACCTCGCGTTCGATGTCGTCGTACTGGGCCTCCGCGTACATGTCGTCGGAGTGGCCGCGCCAGTGCCCGAGCGCCACGTCGGCACCGGTGGCGGCGACGGCCGCGAGCAGATCGGGGTCGGCGAGACCGCCCGACACGTCGTTGACGATGCGCGCACCGGCGGCGACGGCCGCGACCGCGGTCGAGGCGTTCATGGTGTCGATGCTCACGACGGCTCCTGCGGCGGCGAGCGCGTGCACGACCGGCAGCACCCGCTCCTGCTCGATCTCGGGGGTGACGCGCACGGCACCGGGCCGTGTCGACTCGCCGCCGATGTCGAGGATGTCGGCGCCGAGCTCGCGCAGCCTCAGCCCGTGGGCGACGGCGAGGTCGGGGTCGAGGTAGCGACCGCCGTCGCTGAACGAGTCGGGGGTCGCGTTCACGATGCCCATGACGAGGCATCCCATCAGCGGTTCGCTCCGATCAGGGCGATGAGCTCGGCGCGGGCGGCGGGCTCAGCGAGATCTCCGCGTGCGGCGATCGTGACGGTGGACGCGTCGGGCTGCCGTTCGCCGCGGGAGGTGACGCAGCCGTGCACCGCGTCGAGCACGACGAGCACCCCACGGGCGTCGAGCCCGTCGGCGATGGTGTCGGCGATCTGCTCGCCGAGGCGCTCCTGCACCTGCGGGCGGGCCGACAGCACCTCGACCACGCGCGGGAGAGCACCGAGGCCCACGACCTTCTCGCCGGGGAGGTAGGCCAGGTGCGCTCGGCCGCGGAACGGCAGCAGGTGGTGCTCGCAGACCGAACGGAAGTCGATGTCGCGCAGCATGACGGCGCCGCTCGGCAGCGTGTCGGGCGCGGGGCCACGGCTGATCGAGATGGTGCGGGAGAGAGCTGCCGCGGGATCGGCGTCGACCCCGGCGAAGAACTCACCGTAGGCGTCGGCCACCCGTTCAGGCGTCTGCCGGAGTCCGGGTCGGTCGGGGTTCTCGCCGATCGCCTCGAGGAGCTCCCTCACGAGCGCGGCGACACGTGCACGGTCGACGGCCATGCGCCGAGCCTACGCGGTCGCGGGGCGGACCTGTCCGGTCGGACGCTGGCGCGGAGCCTTCTTCGCTGCAGCCCCCTCGTCGGCGGCCTCGGTCTGGGCGGCGACGCCCTCCTGCTCGCGACGGCGCGGCACGTCGACCGGCGGCAGCGCCGAGACCGGGCGCTTCGTGCTCGAGAGCCACTGGGGGCGCTCGGGCAGCTTGCGCACGTCCTTGAAGATCTCGGCGAGCTCGAGGTGGTCGAGCGTCTCCTTCTCGAGGAGCGCGAGGGCGAGCTTGTCGAGCACGTCGCGGTTGTCGTTGATCACCTGGTAGGCCTCGTTGTGGGCCTGTTCGATGAGGTCGCGCACCTGTACATCGACGCGCTCGGCGAGCTCGTCGGAGTAGTCGCGGCCGTGACCCATGTCGCGTCCGAGGAACATCTCACCCGAGCTGGAGCCGAGCTTCACGGGGCCGACATCGGTGGTCATGCCGTATTCGGTGACCATCTTGCGGGCGATGCCGGTGGCCTTCTCGATGTCGTTCGAGGCGCCCGTGGTCGGGTCGTGGAACACGATCTCCTCGGCCACACGACCGCCCATCGCGTAGGTGAGCTGGTCCTGCAGCTCGTTGCGGGTGATCGAGTACTTGTCGTCGAGCGGCAGCACCATCGTGTAGCCGAGCGCCTTGCCGCGCGGGAGGATCGTGACCTTCGTGACGGGGTCGGTGTGGTTCATCGCCGCCGCGGCGAGGGCGTGGCCGCCCTCGTGGTACGCGGTGATGAGCTTCTCCTTGTCCTTCATCACGCGCGTGCGGCGCTGAGGTCCGGCGATCACGCGGTCGATGGCCTCATCGAGGGCGCGCATGTCGATGAGCTGCGCGTTCGAGCGGGCCGTCAGCAGCGCCGCCTCATTGAGCACGTTGGCGAGGTCGGCACCGGTGAACCCGGGGGTCTTGCGGGCGATGACCTCGAGGTCGACGCTGTCGGAGAGGGGCTTCCCGCGCCCGTGCACCTCGAGGATCTTCTTGCGGCCCTTCAGGTCGGGGGCGTCGACGCCGATCTGGCGGTCGAAGCGGCCGGGTCGCAGCAGGGCCGGGTCGAGGATGTCGGGACGGTTGGTCGCCGCGATGACGATGACGTTGGCCTTCGGGTCGAAGCCGTCCATCTCGACGAGCATCTGGTTGAGCGTCTGCTCGCGCTCGTCGTGCCCGCCGCCGAGTCCGGCGCCGCGATGGCGTCCGACCGCGTCGATCTCATCGATGAAGATGATGGCGGGCGCGCTCTCCTTGGCCTGGTTGAACAGGTCGCGCACGCGGCTCGCGCCGACGCCGACGAACATCTCGACGAAGTCCGAGCCCGAGATCGAGTAGAACGGCACGCCCGCCTCGCCGGCGACGGCGCGGGCGAGCAGGGTCTTGCCGGTTCCGGGAGGGCCGTACAGCAGCACGCCCTTCGGGATGCGGGCGCCGAGCGCCTGGAACTTCGTCGGGTCCTTCAGGAAGTCCTTGATCTCCTGCAGCTCCTCGATCGCCTCGTCGGAGCCGGCGACGTCGTCGAAGGTGACCGTCGGGGTCTCCTTGGTGACGAGCTTCGCTCGCGACTTGCCGAACTGCATGATCTTGCTGCCGCCGCCCTGCGACATCGACAGCAGCAGCCAGAACACGAGACCGAGGAGGATGACCGGCACGGCGAGGGAGAGCAGGCTGTCGACCCAGGTGGTGCGCGGCACGACGTCGTTGTAGCCGCCCGAGGGGTTGGCCGCGTCGATCGCGTTGACCACGTCGGTCGCGCGGGCGTTCACGTAGTAGAACTGCACGTCGCTCGAGCCGTTGTAGGGGGTCGAGAGGGTGAGGTCGACGCGCTGGTCGCCGTCAGTGTTGACCACCTTGCTGACTGTTCCGCCCTTGAGGAGGTTGAGACCCTCCTGCGTCGAGATCTGCTTGGCTCCGCCGAGGCTCGAGATGAGGGAGAACCCGATGATGAGCAGCAGACCGATCAGCAGCACGTAGATGATCGGATTGCGGGTGATCTTCTTGAAGTCCATGATTCGAGCCTGCGCCCGAGCGCCTTTCGTCGACGTTCCGCCTCGTGAACGGTTCCCTCAGGTTAGCGCTCGCCCACTATGGCGGGTCTGTGCATTCGCCCACGGCGAACTGGGCGAATCCGGATGCCGCGGCCCGGCCGCCCGGCGACGCGTCAGGCGTAGACGTGGGGGGCGAGAACCGCGACGTCACGCAGGTTTCGGTACTTCTCGGCGTAGTCGAGTCCGTAGCCGACGACGAACTCGTTCGGGATCTCGAAGCCGACGTAGCGGCAGTCGACGTGCACCTTCGCGGCATCCGGCTTGCGGAACAGGGCGAAGACCTCGACGGATGCGGCGCCGCGGGCGGCGAAGTTCTCGAGCAGCCAGCTGAGGGTGAGGCCGGAGTCGATGATGTCCTCGACGATCAGCACGTGCTTGTCGTGGATGTCGGTGTCGAGGTCTTTGCGGATCTGCACGACGCCGCTCGATTTGGTGCCGGCGCCGTATGAGGAGACGGCCATCCAGTCCATGGGCACGAGCATCGGCAGCGCCCGGGCGAAGTCGGCCATCACCATGACGGCGCCCTTGAGCACGCCGACAAGCACGAGCTCCTTGCCGTCGTAGTCGACCGCCACCTGAGTGGCGATCTCGTCGAGCTTCGCGCGGATCTCCTCCTCGGTCGCGAGAACGGTCTCGAGGTCGGAGGCGAGGTCGACGGCGCGCATGGGTCGAGTCTAGGAGGGGGGCCCTGCGGCGGTGAACTCGATGCGGGCGCCGACGCGGCGAGCCCGGCAGCCGGGCAGGTCGAGGGGTCCCTGCCCTGCCCAGTCGGTGACGAGGCGGGCGACCTCGAGGGTCTGCGTGCGGGTGAGGCTCTGACCGAACTCGCTCGCCACGACGTGGCGGATGATGCGGTGGCGCAGCGCCGGAGGGTTCGCGGCGAGCGCGCCGACCGAGACGGAGATGCCCGCTTCGGCGTGCTCGACGATGTCCTCGATGGTCTCGTCGATCATCTCGTCGAAGGCGGCCGTGTCCTCGCGCAACTGGTCGGCGGTGCGGGCGAGGGCCTCGGCGACGCCCGGGCCGAGCTCGCGCTCGAGCACGGGCAGCACCAGCTCCCTCACTCGCACCCGTGCGAATGCGGGGTCGGCGTTCTGCGGATCGTGCCAGGGCTCGAGGCCCGCCGCTGCGCACGCGGCGAGAGTGGTCGCGCGGCGCACCGCGAGCAGCGGCCGCACCAGCAGAACCCCGGATGCCTCGTCCCGTCGCACGGCGGCCATGCCGGCGAGGCTCGTGGCGCCCGCTCCGCGGGCGAGGCCCAGCAGCACGGTCTCGGCCTGGTCGTCGAGTGTGTGTCCGAGGAGCACGGCCGCCGCGCCGAGGTCGGCCGCGGCCCCGGTGAGCGCGCGGTAGCGCGCGGAGCGCGCGGCCGCCTCCGGCCCGTCACCCGCTGCGGTCACCTCGACCCGCACGATGCGGGCGGCGAGCCCGAGCGCACGCGCCTGATCGGCGGCGCGGGAGGCGGCGGCATCCGACCCCGGCTGCAGCGCGTGGTCGACGATCACCGCGGTCGCGGCGAGGCCGAGCTTCGGCGCCTCGAACGCGGTCGCGGCGGCGAGGGCGAGGGAGTCGGGTCCGCCCGAGAGCGCCACGACGACCGACGTCGCCTCCACACCCGAGAGTGCCGTGCGCACCGCGAGGCGCACCTCGGCGACGGCGGGATCCAGTGCGGGCATGCCTTTACCGTAGGGCGGCGCGAACGCGGCGCGCGAGCGCAGCCCACGGCTCGTGACGCCCGCCCCCGGTGTCGCCGAGGCCGCCGCACTAGGCTGAGGGGCGGCATCCCAGCCCCTGATCTAAGGAGCACGCACATGGGCGCATACGACGCCGTCATCGAGATCCCGCGCGGCAGCCGCGTGAAGTACGAGGTCGACCACGAGACCGGCCGGGTGTTCCTCGACCGCATCCTCTACACGGTGTTCGGCTACCCGGCGAACTACGGGTTCTTCGAGAACACGCTCGGCGAGGACGGCGACCCGCTCGACGTGCTGCTGCTGCTCGACCAGGAGCTCGCACCCGGCGTCGGCGCCAAGGTGCGCCCGGTCGGCGTGCTGAAGATGAGCGACGAGGCCGGCGGCGACGACAAGGTCGTGGCCGTGCTCGCCAAGGACCCCCGCTGGGCGCACATCCAGGACGTCGCCGACATCCCGGAGTACACGCAGAAGGAGATCACCCACTTCTTCGAGCACTACAAGGACCTCGAGCCCGGCAAGTGGGTCAAGGTCGACGAGTGGGCCGATGCGGCCGAGGCCGAGCGGCTCGTCTCCGAGGCGTTCGCGCGCTTCGAGGCCGAAGGGCACTGAGCGCCCTCACCCCGATGACGAAGGGGGCGGATGCCGCGGCATCCGCCCCCTTCGCCGTGTCGACTAGATGTTGATGCCGCGCTGCGCCATGAGGGGCTGCGGGTTCTTCGGCGATCCGTTGACGTAGAACTCGAAGTGAAGGTGGCATCCGAACGCGTTGCCGGTCTCGCCGCCGCGCCCGATGACCTGGCCGGCCGAGACCTGCTGGCCGTAGGACACGAGGATGCCGCCGTTCTGCATGTGCGCGTACCCCGTGCCGATGCCGCCGCCGTGGTCGATCTTGACGTAGTTGCCGTAGCCGCCGTTGGGGCCGGCGTAGACGACCGTGCCGGCGCTGGCCGCGAAGATCGGGAAGCCGCACGTGCCGTTGGCGATGTCGAGACCGTAGTGGAAGCTGCTGGCGCAGTACGACGGACCGCACTGGGCGTAGCGGGGGCCGTAGGGCGAGGTCATCGGCCCGTTCGCGGGGCGGGCCCACCCGCTCGACGAGGCGCCGCCGCCTCCGCCACCGCCGCCGCCCTGCGCGGCCTCCTGGGCGGCCTTCGCGGCGGCTGCCGCTGCCGCCGCGGCCGCCGCCTCGGCGGCCTTGCGTGCGGCTTCGACCCCGGCCTGGTAGTCGGCGACGGTCTTGGCGGTCTGATCCTGCAGCGCCTGCAGCTGGGCCTGGAGGTCCTGCAGGTGGCTCTGCTGGTTCGCGAGGGCGGCCTGCGCCGCCTGGGCGGCGTTCTGCGCCGCGGTCATCGCGTCATTGGCCTGCTGCTGGAGCTTGTCGCGCTCATCGGCCTGCACCTTGGCCTGGTCGCTGAGCGACTGTGCGAGGTTCTGCGCGGTGACCGCGTTCGTGTAGACGTCGTTGTTGCGCTGCAGCAGGCGGTCCATCGTGCCGAGGCGGGCGAGGAGATCGTTGGCCCCCGCGGCGGATCCGGCGAAGAAGATCTGCAGCGACGCGTTGTCGCCACCGGAGCGGTAGAGCTGCGCTGCCAGGCGACCGGCCTGGTTCGCCGCCTCGAGGGCGGCGGCGGACTGCTTGTCGGCCTGATCCTGGATGTCGGCGGCCTTCTGGCTCGCGTCAAAGAACGCCTGCTGCGCGGTGTAGAAGACCTGCGACGCCTGATCGGCGGCCGCCTGCGTCTGCGTGACCTGCGTGTTCAGCTGCGAGATGAGGCCGTTGATCTTCGTGATCTCGGACTGCTTCGCGGCCTCGTTGTTCTTCGCCGCCTGCACGTCGGCCCAGCTGGGGTAGTCGGCGGCGAAGGCGGGAGTCGAGAACCCGGACGCGACCGCGCCGACGGCGACGATGCCGAGTGCCCCCGCACCGAAGAGCGCGCGACGGCTCACGTCGGGCCACAGCGCGCGCTGCTCACGCGCGGAGGGCGCGCAATCGCACTCGTCGGTGTGGTCCACCTGAGTGGTGTCGTCGGTCACGAGGCATCCCTTCGGTGCTCGAGTCACATCTGCATCACTAATAACGTGCGTCACCTTCACGAACGAATCAAGCACAGGTTGAAGGTTGACCGCACGCCTTCGTCATTCTGCGGGGCGGAGCAGGAGGCTGCGGGAGCCCACGCGGGGCCGCCACGAATCGCATGATCGCTCGGTTTGGCGCAACGGCCTTCGTTTGCGTATGCTTGAGCGTCGGCAAGCGTGACCGCCGAATCCCTCGGGATGTCGAGTTTCGCCCGGCCCCATCGTTTAGCGGCCTAGGACGCCGCCCTTTCACGGCGGTAGCACGGGTTCGAATCCCGTTGGGGTCACACTCACCGGCACACAACTTAACAAGCATGGCCCTGTAGCGCAGTTGGTTAGCGTGCCGCCCTGTCACGGCGGAGGTCGCGGGTTCAAGTCCCGTCAGGGTCGCTCCGAGCGACGGGCCCTTTCTTAGCAGAGGGCCCTTCGTCTAGGACGCGGCAGACATGCCGCGCGGCTCTGTAGCTCAGTTGGTAGAGCGCACGACTGAAAATCGTGAGGTCACGGGATCGACGCCCGTCGGAGCCACACGGACCGTCGTTACAACGGTCCCAGAAACCCTCGCCTAGCTTCTACATGGCGGGGGTTTTGCTTTTCCCTGATCAGGTTCGGTTTTTGTGCGCACGCGAGAGGCTACGATTTCCCGGTCGTTGAGCGAGCGAAGCGAGTCGAAACGGCTCGGACGGATGCCGATTCGCGGGCCTCGTCGAAGACTTGGGCCGGTCTGGGGCCGGTCGTCGTCCTAAGTCGCATGTCCGAGCCCCGTGTGAAGCTGTCCGCGTGCGCGCAACGAGACAACCCATCACGGACGCCGACGAGGCTCGGATCGCCTCCGAGATGGCGCAGAGACTCTCGTACGTCGACACAGTTCTCGATCGGCACGCCGCGATCAGCGAACGCACGCCGGCGCCGTGGTCGCAACTCGGCTCCGATGACGCCGCGTCGAAGTGGATGCAGGTCAGCCATCAGCTGAACGCCATGCTCGGAATGTCCGCGGACAACCTCCGCGTCGTTCGCGGCATGCTGCACGAGGACGGCGAACTTGTCGTGCCGATGTACGGCCACTACCCGGTCCTTCGCTCAGCAATCGAAGCCTCGGCGCTGGCCAAGTGGATAGCGGAGCCAGACGACCAGGCCGAGCGACTGCGCCGTTCCTTCAGCGCGAGAATCGCTGACCTTAATGAGGACCGCGATCTTCATGCCGAAGCGATGAAGGCGGCAGCGCTGCACGCCGGCGTCGAGCTGTCGCTACTGAAACGTGGCGACGACGCGTTCAAACTTGGAGACGCGAAGGCTCGCGCGGAGATCCGGGGGATCTGCCTAGACCGTCACATTCCATGGACCGGGGTGAGTAAGGGTCTCCCCGGTTACGCGAGCATCGTCCGCGCGGTCGGGAGCGCGGGCGACGTGCCGGGAAACTACGCCGCTAGTATCTGGCGGATCATAAGCGGCTTGAGTCACCCGTCAGCAAGTCGCGCCACACGCTACTCGGCACTGGAGATCTTGGGCGAGTCGAAAGACGGAGTGCTGCGCGCACGTGTTTCGGCGTCGATGAACTGGACGCAGGCGGCACTCTCGGTGGCGACGACACTGACTCTGGACGCACTGCGACTCGTTGAACTGCGGCTCGACTCGAAGCACCCTCGGCGGAGTTCAGCATTCGGGTCGGTTCCCGCGACGTAGGCTACAGCGCAGTTTGGGACCGAAGCATCGCAGGTGCTTCCGACACGATCTCTGAATCGGCCTGACTTTCGTTCCGTTCTTCAAGTAAGGATTGTGATGTATCAGGACTTCGGTCACGGAAGTCCTGATACATCACAGGACAAGGCTCCCGATAGGAACGAAAGTCAGGCCGATTCACACCTTCACCCGGCACTCACTCTCGGAACCGCACTTGACGCGCTCACAGGTTCGTCTGATAGAACTGGTCCATTGCTCCCCACCGTCCTCGCGGATTGGTGGGGCTTTTTTTACCAAAGGTGGGTCATGGTTGATCGCGTAGCAGTCTTCATCGACTATGAAAACGCCCACCGAACCGGGCACGGGCGGTTCGGTGGAGTCGGGCAGCCAAAGTATGAGACGGTGCTTGATCCGCTCAAAGTCGCGGAAACGCTCGTCGCGAGGCGGCGCTTCGACGGCGAGCTCACCGACGTTTGGGTGTTTCGGGGGAGGCCCGTTCCCCAACATCAGCCGAAGCCGGCGAGTTCCAACGACCTCCAGGCAGATGCGTGGTCCGAAGACGATCGCGTCCATGTCGTGCGACGAGACCTCAAGTATGACTTCTGGGACGACGGCACATTCACGGCGCGCGAGAAGGGCATTGACGTCGCGCTCGCGGTCGGTCTCACCGAGGGCGCTCTGGATGGAGCATTCGACGTTGCAATCGTCTTCAGCGGTGACACTGACCTCCTACCGGCGCTCGAGCTTGTCTTCCGTCGGCACCTCTCCAAGCTAGAGATCGCGACCTGGAGCGGAGCGAAGCCTCTCTGGTTCGCCGACTTCCTCCGCCAAACACCGCCGCGTCACCTTCCCTTCTGTCACTTCTTGAACGAGGCCGACTTCCTGGCATGCCGGGATTACAGCGCCGTCGATGAGTGAGCCCGGGCCGGTCCCGGGCCGGGAACCGGGCTGACACCACCCAGCACTAGCCATCACCAACGAGCACAACTTCCGCGGAACCACGCGGCGAACGAGCGCTCGTGAGCACCCACGAACCCCGCGGATACAACTGAAAATCGTGAGGTCACGGGATCGACGCCCGTCGGAGCCACACGGACCGTCGTTACAACGGTCCCAGAAACCCTCGCCTAGCTTCTATATGGCGGGGGTTTTGCTTTTGGCGCGGGCGGCGTGACCGCACGCGCAAAGGCCGGCCCCGCGGCATCCGCGAAGCCGGCCCCTGCGCGTCAGGCCGGATCAGTCGTCGTGAGCACCTGACTGCATGCCGGTCTTGATCGCGTCCATGACGCCCGAGTCGGCGAGGGTGGTCACATCACCCACCGGCCGGTTCTCGGCGACGTCACGCAGGAGGCGACGCATGATCTTGCCCGAGCGCGTCTTGGGCAGCTCGGCGACGACCATGATCTGACGGGGCTGCGCGATCTTGCCGATCTCCTTGGCCACGTGCTCTCGCAGCTCACGGGTCACGTGGTCACCTCCGTCTCCGGCCTCCTTGCGCAGGATCACGAACGCAGCGACCGCCTGACCGGTCACGGGGTCGTCGACCCCCACCACGGCCGCCTCGGCGACCTTCGGGTTCGACACGAGTGCCGACTCGATCTCGGTCGTCGAGAGGCGGTGCCCCGACACGTTCATCACGTCGTCGACGCGACCCAGCAGCCAGAGGTCGCCGTCCTCGTCGCGCTTGGCCCCGTCGCCGGCGAAGTAGCGACCGGGGAACCGCGACCAGTAGGTCTCCTTGAACCGCTCCGGGTCGCCCCAGATCGTGCGCAGCATCGACGGCCACGGCTCGGTCAGCACCAGGTAGCCACCCTGGCCGTTGCCGACGGACTCGCCCTGCTCGTCGACCACGTCGACGCCGATGCCCGGCATCGCGCTCATGGCCGCGCCGGGCTTGCCGGCTGTGATGCCCGGGAGCGGGCTGATCATGATCGAGCCCGTCTCGGTCTGCCACCACGTGTCGATCACGGGCACCCGGTTGCCGCCGATGTGCTCGCGGTACCACATGTACGCCTCGGGGTTGATGGGCTCACCCACCGACCCGATGAGCTTCAGGCTCGACAGGTCGTACCCCTCGGGGATCTGGTGACCCCACTTCATGAACGTGCGGATCGCCGTCGGCGCGCAGTACAGCGTCGTGACGCCGTACTTCTGCACGATCTCCCACCAGCGCCCCTGGTGGGGCGTGTCGGGTGTGCCCTCGTAGAGCACCGAGGTCGTCGCATTCGACAGCGGACCGTAGACGATGTAGCTGTGGCCGGTCACCCACCCGATGTCGGCCGCCGTCCAGTAGACGTCGGTCTCGGGCTTGAGGTCGAAGGTCTCCCAGTGGGTGAACGAGCACCCGGTGAGGTACCCGCCGCTCGTGTGCAGGATGCCCTTCGGCTTGCCGGTCGTGCCCGAGGTGTACATGACATAGAGCGGATGCTCCGCATCGAACGCCTGCGCATCGTGCGACGTGCTGGCGCGGTCGACGCTCTCATGCCACCACAGGTCGCGACCCTCGGTGACGGACACATCCTGTCCGGTGCGGCGCACCATCAGCACGGACCTCACGTCGGGGCATCCGGTCAGCGCCTCATCGACCGCCGGCTTCAACGCCACCGCAGAGCCCTTGCGGTAGCCGCCGTCAGCGGTGATAACGACCCGGGCGTCGCAGTCGAGGATGCGCGTGCGCAGCGCCTCGGCCGAGAAGCCGCCGAACACCACGGTGTGCGGTGCCCCGATGCGGGCGCAGGCCAGCATCGCGATGATCGTCTCGGGGATCATCGGCATGTAGATCGCGACCCGGTCGCCCTCCTGCACGCCGAGCGCGGTGAGCGTGTTCGCCGCCTGGCAGACCCGCTCGGTGAGCTCGCGGTAGGTGATGGTGCGGGTGTCGCCCGGCTCGCCCTCGAAGTGATAGGCGACCCGGTCGCCGAGGCCGGCCGCCACGTGGCGGTCGAGGCAGTTCACCGCCACGTTCAGCCGGCCCCCGACGAACCACTTCGCGAACGGCGGGTCGCTCCAGTCGAGCACCTGGGTCCAGGGCTCGGCCCAGTCCAGCCGCGCCGCCTTGTCCGCCCAGAAGGCGAGCCGGTCGGCATCCGCCTCCCGGTAGATGTCGGCGGTCACGTTGGCGGCCGCCGCGAACTCGGGGCTCGGCGGGAACCGCCGGTTCTCGTGCGCGAGGTTCTCGATCGCGGAGGCGTGCTCGATGGTCGACACGGTCAGCTCGCCTTCGGGGCGCCGATCGGGAGGACGGTGCGTCCCCAGGTCGAGTTGATGACGGATGCCGCGGAGCCGTACCAGGCGAGCACGGCGGTCACGAGACCGACGACGCCGCCGATGTTGGTCGCGGTCGCGCTGCCGCTGAACGCGCCGATCGTGAGGAGCACGAACGTGATCAGCAGGGCGATGAACACCAGCAGCACGATGCGGCTCGCCTTGATGGCGCCGATGGTCATGTAGAAGGTGAAGATCGTCCACGCCAGGAAGAAGACGGCGAGTCCGTCGGCGCCGGCCGCCTTGGCGAGCGCGTCGTTCGTCAGCAGGAACCACACGGCCAGCCAGAACGAGCCGTACGAGGTGAACGCGACGGCGCCGAACGTGTTGCCCTTCACGAACTCCCACATGCCGGCGAGCAGCTGGGCGATGCCGCCGTAGAACAGGGCGAGGGCGAGAGCGCCGGCCCCGGCGTCGGGGATCCACCCCGCGTTGGCGACGCTCAGCACGAACGTCGTGAGGGCGAACGCGGCGAGGCCGAGAGCGCCTGGGTCGGCGACACCGGCGACGAACGTCGGGCGCGAGATGATGTCGGTCTGGTTGCTCACGATGAACACTCCTTTGTGTTGTGGATAGACCCGCAGGACCGGGGCCACGGGGCATCCGTTCACATCGGCGTGAGCGGATACTCATAGCGAAACCCGGGGTTCGGCCCTGCTAGCTTCAACGCTACGAATGCACCGACGCGCTCGACTACCGTCCAAAGGAGGTAGTGATGTGGAGACGATGACGTCGCCGCTCGCCCCCCGCGATGCCCTGCTTGCGACGCTGCGCACCCTGCGCCGCGACACGGGCGCCAGCATCACCTTCGGTGCGTACGCCACCCCCGGCGGCGCCCGTCTCGACGCGTTCGTCGGCGCGCACAGCCACACCCTCGCGGGAGTGCTCATCGAACCCGCCCACGGGGTCGGCGGCAAGGCCATGGTCGACCGGAGGCCGGTCGCGGCGACCCAGTATGAGCGCTCGACGGCGATCACCCACCACTACGACCGCGAGGTCAGCGGCGAGGCGATCGTGTCGCTGCTGGCCGTGCCGGCGATCGTCGGCGACCGGGTGCGGGCTGTGCTCTACGTCGGCGAGCGCGTCGCCACACAGTTCGGCGGCGACATCGTGCGCCGCACCGTGTCGGCCGCGCAGAACCTCGCGTGGGAGTTCACGGTCGCCGCAGAGGTGGAGCGCCGGGTGACCGAGCTGCGGCAGGCGGCAGCGCTCTCGGCCGCCGCCGATGCCCCGTCGCGGGAACGCCAGGAGGTGCGGGAGGCGGCCGCCGAACTGCGAGAGCTCAGCCGCGTCGTGCAGGACCCCGAGCTGCTGGCGCGCATCGACGCGATCGGCCGACTGCTGCTGCCCGCCCCGACCGAGCTCGTCGCCCCGCGACTCTCGCCCCGCGAGGTCGACATGGTCACCCAGCTCGCGCTCGGCCGCCGCAACAGCCAGATCGCCGAGGCCCTCGGCCTCACCGAGGCGACGGTGAAGGCCTACGTGTCATCCGCGATGCACAAGCTCGACGCGAGCAGCCGCTTCGAGGCGGTCGCGGCCGCGCGTCGCGCCGGCATCGTCGCGTGAGGATGCCGCGGGCATAGCCTGGCGGTATGAGCACCCTCACCGGAACCGTCGCCCTCGTCACCGGAGCCTCCAGCGGAATCGGGGAGGCCACCGCCCGCACCCTCGCCGCCGACGGCGCCGCCGTGGCCCTCGTCGCCCGCCGCGCCGACCGTCTCGCGTCGCTCGCGAAAGAGATCGCCGCGGCCGGGGGCACGGCCGTCGCGATCGAGGCCGACATCACCGACCGCGATCAGGCCCGCGCCGCGGTGGCCCGCACGGTCGCCGAGCTCGGACGACTCGACATCCTCGTGAACAACGCCGGCGTGATGCTGCTGGGGCCGGTCGAGCACGCGCCGATCGACGAGTGGGACCGCATGATCGACCTCAACCTCACCGCACTGCTGTCGGTGACCGAGGCGGCCCTCCCCCACCTGCTCGCGGCCGCCGAGAGCGAACCCCGCCGGGTCGCGGACCTCGTCAACATCTCGTCGACAGCGGGCCGCCAGGTCAAGCGCGGCTCCGGCGTCTACAACCTCACCAAGCACGGCGTGGGCGCCTTCAGCGAGTCGTTCCGGCAGGAGTTCAGCCGCCGCCACCTGCGGGTCGGCGTCGTCGAGCCTGGTGCCGTCGCGACCGAGCTGCGCGACCACCTGCGTCCCGAGATCCGCGAGGTGCAGCAGCAGCGCCTGTCGGCGATGCAGCCGCTCCAGGCGCAGGATGTCGCGGACGCGATCTCGTACATCGTGACGCGTCCGCGCCACCAGACGATCAACGAGTTGCTGCTGCGCCCGACCGAGCAGGACGACTGAGCTCAGCGCACGAGTCGGGCCGCAGGGGTCGTGTACACGTGCTCGGGCCGCCCGGTGCTGCCGTAGCGGAGGGTGAGCACGATGTGGCCCGACTGCTCGAGTTGCGAGAGGTAGCGCTGGGCCGTCGCGCGTGAGATGCCCGCCTCGGCGGCGACCTGCGCGGCGGATGCCCCGTCGACGCCGCTGTGCGCGATGCGGTCGAACACGAGCTTCACGGTCGGAGCCATCGAGGGCGTCCGCGGCCTGACGGCCGGCTCGGGCGGTCGCAGCGCCCCGAACAGCCGATCGATGTCGTCCTGCGTCGACTCCTCGGGAAGCGCCGCGATCTCCCCCAGCGTGCGCTGGAAGGCGATGAGTCGCTCGACGAGCGCTGCGAACCCGAACGGCTTGCTGATGTAGTGCACCGCCCCCAGTCGCAGAGCTGTGCGGATCGACTCGACGTCCTTCGCCGCCGACACGACGATCACCGACGGCGCGTGAGCCTCGGCGGCGAGGTCGCGCACCACGTCGAGGCCGTCGCCGTCGGGCAGGTAGATGTCCATCAGCACGAGATGCGGACGCTTCTCGTCGATCACGCGCCGCGCCTCGGCGGCGCTGTGGGCGATGCCGACCACGCGGAACCCGGGGACGCGATCGACGAACCCCGCGTGCACCGTCGCGACGCGGTAGTCGTCGTCGACGACCACGACCTCGATCACCGCCTCGCTCATCCGCCCACCTCCGCAGCCACTGCGGTCGGCAGGGTCACGGTGAAGCGCGTTCCGCCGTCGACCTCGACCTCGACGGTGCCCCCGATGCGGGTGACCGCGTTCATCACGAGCGCGAGCCCGAGCCCGCCGTGCGTGGAGTGCGCCGAGCGTTTCGTGGTGAACCCGCGGTCGAACACCCGCGGACGCTCCGACTCGGGGATGCCGATGCCGTTGTCGGCCACCGAGACCTCGATCGCGACCGGCGACTCGACGATGCGCACCTCCACGAACCGCGGCGCCGCGACGGGCATCAGCGCGTCGAACGCGTTGTCGATCATGTTGCCGAGCACGGTCGTCAGGGCCTGCACGTGTCGGGCGTCGGCGTCGAGGTGCGAGTCGGGGGCGATGACGAGCTCGACGCCGCGCTCGCTCGCCTCGGCGGCCTTGCCGAGCAGCAGTCCGACGATCTGCGGCACCGCGATGCGCGACCTCACGGATTCGTCGAAATCGGCCGACGTGCCCCGTAGCTCGTTGAGGTACGACAGCGCATCCACGGGACGATCGAGCTCGAGCAGGCCCGCAATCGCGTGCAGACGATTGGTGAACTCGTGCTGCTGGGCACGCAGCGACTCCGTCAGACTGCGCTGCCCGTCGAGCTCGCGCGCGAGCCCCTCGAGGTCGGTGCGGTCCCGCAGGGTGATGACCGTGCCATGCGGCTTGCCGCGCAGCACCACGGGCATGCGGTTCACGACCAGGCACAGCTCGCTGGTCACGAACAGTTCATCGACCCCGACCGACGGATCGATGAGGATGTCGCGCAGCTCCCCCGCAGCGACCACCTCGACAAGCGGCCGGCCGGCCGCGGCATCCGGAAGATTCAACAGCCGGCGCGCGGCGTCGTTCACGACGCTAATGCGGCCCGCCGGGTCGAGCGCGAGCACCCCCTCGCGGATGCCGTGCAGCGTCGCCTCGCGCTCCTGCAGCAGCCGGGCGATCTCATCGAGCTCGAGTCCGAAGGTGCGCTTCTTCATGCGGCGCGCGACAAACCACGACGCGACCGCACCGAACAGCAGCGCCACGGCGAACCACAGCCCGTAGGACGGCAGCTCCCGCACGAGCTCGCTCGACACGGAGCTCTCCTGGATGCCCACCGACACCTCGCCAATGACGACGTCGGCCGGGCTGAACAGCGGCACCCGCGCGTTCGCGGTGAGACCCTGCGATCCCGAGTTGATGCCCAGATGAACCTGACCGTCCGCAGCCATCACCGGCTCGCTCACCCGCTGCCCCACCAGTGACGGGTCGGGGTGGGAGTGTCGGATTCCCTGCATGTCGATCAGCACCACGTACGACGCGCCCGTCGAGGACATCGTCGCTGTCGCGTACTCCTGCAGCTGGCCGGCGCACGCCGCAGCCGCCCCGGGCACCATGCACTGCTGCACCATCGGCACGCTCGCGACCGTCTGCGCGATCGCGGCCGCCCGCGCCTCGAAATCGCGATCGAGGTTGGCGCGCACCGTCTGCGTGAGCAGCAGGAACCCGAACGCCATCGAGGCGGTGAGGATCACCACCTGGGCCAACAGGATCTGGCTCGAGATCTTCCGCATGCGCCGTCGCACCCAGTGATTGTGAGTCCTCGACGCACCGATGGCAAGGCGCACCGGTGCGCGAAACGCGCAGAAGCCGCGCAACGGGCACAACGAGACGAACCCGCAGAACCGCGACGACGCGGCGTCCGCTCTCGCACGATGGGTCCACTCCTCCCCGGAGGTTCCCGCTCACCAAGACAGAGAGGTCTTGCCATGGACGACACCCCCTCGCGTGGCCCCGGCCATCGCGACGACGGCGCGCGCATCGACATCGTCGGACTCACCAAGCGCTTCCTCACCCCGAAGGGCGAGGCGTTCACCGCGATCCGCGACGTGTCGCTCACCGTCGAACCCGGCCAGTTCTGCGCCATCGTCGGACCGACAGGATGCGGCAAGTCGACGACCCTCGGACAGGTGTCCGGTCTCGACAAGCCGAGCGCCGGGCACGTGTCGGTCGGCGGCACGCGGGTCGACGGCATCACCGACGGCGTCAGCTTCATGTTCCAGGCCGACTCGCTCTTCCCCTGGAAGACCGTGCTCGACAACGTGAAGATCGGGCCCGTGCTCAAGGGCATGCCGCGGGCACAGGCGACGGTGCTCGCGCGCGACTGGATCCGACGTGTCGGCCTCGCCGGCTTCGAGGACCGCTACCCGCACCAGCTCTCCGGCGGCATGCGCAAGCGCGTCGCGATGGCGGCCGCCCTGATCAACAACCCGCGCATCCTCCTGATGGACGAGCCGTTCGGCGCCCTCGACGTGCAGACCAAGGCGATCATGCAGACCGAGCTGCTGGCGCTGTGGGAGGAGTACCGGCCCTCGGTGCTGTTCATCACACACGACCTCGATGAGGCCGTCGCCCTGGCGGACCGCGTGGTGATCATGACCACGAGTCCCGGCACCGTCAAGGACGTGTTCGACATCGACCTGCCCCGACCCCGCGGCGACGTGCAGGAGATCCGCCACGAGGCGCGGTTCCTCGAGCTGCAGGGCCAGATCTGGCAGTCGCTGCGCGACGAGGTCACTCGCGCGTACGCACGGACGGCGGATGCGGCATGACCGCCGTGAGCCTGCCGGGCGCCGCCGCCGCATCCGAGACGAGCATCCAATCCGCCGCGCGCGCCAGCCGGCGCCGCCGCATCGCCTGGGTGTGGATCGGACGGATCCTGCTCGCCGTCGTGGTCATCGGCGGCTGGCAGCTGTTCACCGAGCTCGGCTGGGTCGATCCGTTCTTCTTCGGCCAGCCGAGCGGCATCTGGGACAGCCTGGTGCGGCTGTTCACCGTCGGAACGGCGTTCGGCTCGATCTGGGAGAACCTCTGGGTCACGGTGCAGGAAGCCCTCTACGGCTTCGCGCTGGGCACCGTCGTGGGCGTCATCCTCGGCATCCTGCTGGGGACGAACCGCTACCTGTCGGCGGTGTTCGGCCCGTACATCAAGGTGCTCAACTCGATCCCCCGCATCGTTCTCGGCTCGATCTTCATCGTCGCGTTCGGCCTCGGGATCTTCCCGAAGGTGCTGCTGGCGGCGGTGCTCGTCTTCTTCGCGGTGTTCTTCAATGCGTTCCAGGGCGTGCGCGAGGTCGACCAGAACCTCGTCTCCAACGTGCGCGTGCTCGGGGCGACCCCGCTGCAGGTCGCGCGGCACGTCACCATCCCGTCGGCGATGACCTGGATCATCGCGAGCCTGCACACCGCGTTCGGGTTCGCCATCATCGGCGCCCTCGTCGCGGAGGTGCTCGGGGCGCAGAAGGGCATCGGCCTGATCATCAGCCAGGCCCAGGGCAACTTCGACCCGAACACCGTGTTCGCCTGCATGGCGATCATCGCCGTGTTCACCCTCGTGGCCGAGTACCTCATCACGCTGCTCGAGCATGCGGTGCTCAAGTGGCGTCCCCCCGTGCGGTCCGAGGCGCAGAGCATCTGACCGCGGCATCCGCCCCCTGATCGTCGACCCCGTCGACACCCTGCGGCGTGCTCCCGGGCCCGCCCTGCATCACATCCACAGAAAGGCATTTCAATGAAGAAACGCGCACTGCTCGCCATGGCCGCCGTCGGCCTCGCGACCCTCTCGCTCGCCGGCTGCGCCGGCAGCGGATCAACCACCGCGAGCGCCGGATCGACCGACCTCCCGACCGTGAAAATCATGGTCGGCGGCATCGACAAGCAGATCTACCTCCCCTACCAGCTCGCGCAGAGCCTCGGCTTCTACCAGAAGTACGGCGTGAACGTCGAGCTGTCCACCGAGCAGCAAGGCGGCGTCGGCGCCGAGGACGCCATGGCCTCCGGCCAGGTCGACTTCGCCGGCGCGTGGTACATCCACACCGTCGACTTCCAGTCGAAGGGCAAGAACGTCATCAACGTGGTGCAGCTGTCGGGCGCGCCCGGTGAGCGTGAGATGTGCAGCTCGAAGAGCGGCGTCACCTCCGCGGCCGACTTCAAGGGCAAGACCCTCGGCGTCACCGACCTCGGGTCGGGCACCGACGAGCTCACCCAGTTCATCGCCGCCCAGGCCGGAGTCGCCCACAACGACTACACGACCCTCGCGGTCGGCGCAGGCTCCACGGCCATCGCGGCGATCCAGCGAGGCTCGGCGGACTGCGTGATGACGACCCAGCCGACCGTCGGCGCACTCGAGTCGAAGAACCTCGCCTCGACCGCGATCGACCTCGCGACGACGGCCGGCGCCCAGAAGGCGCTCGGCGGTGCGTGGCCGGCGGCGGGCCTGCTCGGCCGCGCCGACTGGGTCGCCGCCCACCAGGACGAGACGCAGAAGGTCGTCGACGCGCTCGTCGCGACGATGCACTGGATCGACACCCACACCGCGACGGACATCGCCAACGCGCTGCCTGCCGACTTCGTGCAGAACAGCACCATCACGAAGGACCAGTACATCGCCGGCCTCACGACCGACAAGGGGCAATTCCTTCCCGACGGAATCATGCCCGCCGGTGGCCCGAAGACGATCTTCGCGATGGAGAAGCTGATCGGCGTCGACACGTCGAAGGTCACGATCTCCGACACGTTCACCAACAGCTACGCCGAAGCGGCGAACAAGCTCGAGGGAACCGCGGTGACCACGACGCCGGCGGGAGCCGACGGCTGAGCACGGTCAGGACGGCGGGGGTCCCGGTCTCGGGGCCCCCGTCGTCGTGACGTCACCGGTCAGCCGACCCCGCGGGCCGCAAGCGCCTCGCCGAGCCGGTCGGCGTGCTGCAGCGCGAGCACCACGTACGGCACGGTGAAGGCGCGGGGCGTCGCCCGAGCACCGCGGGCGCGCAGCGTCTCGCGCACCTCGCCGGCGAGGGAGGCCAGCACGGGGATGGTCGCGAAGGTGACGACGAGCAGCAGCGCCGTCCGCTCGGGATCGATCCGCACGAACCGCAGCGGCGCGAGCCCCACCTCGAGCGCGCCGAGCAGCGCCGTCACGCGGGTCGTGAGTGCGAGTACGGATGCCGCCGCCACCGCCGCGAGCACGCGCACGGTGTTGATGACCGCGGGCTCGATGCCGAGGAAGATGACCTGTCCGATCAGGCTCACGACCGCGAGCCACCGCAGCGCCCAGAGCTGGCGGCCGAGCTGCGGCATCCCGAGTCCGCCGATGAGGAACAGGGCGACCGGCGCCAGCACCGCGGGCGCGAGCGCCCACCACGCCGTCGGAAGCAGCGAGATCGCCAGCACCACCACGAGCACCAGCACGATCTTGACGCCCGGCCGGGCGCGGTGCAGCAGGCCGTCACCGTCGACGTAGAGGCTCAGCACGGGGCATCCGCCACGATCGCGTCGTAGCGGGCGATGACCTCGGCGGGAGGCCCGACCTCGATCAGGCGCCCTCCGTCAAAGAGCACGGCCGTCTCGCAGCGCGCGGCGAGCGCGAGGTCGTGCGTGACGAGCAGCAGCCGATGCCCGGCCGCCTCGAAGAGGTGGTCGGCGACGCGACGCGCGTTGCGGGCGTCGAGCATTCCCGTCGGCTCGTCGGCGATCACCAGGTCGGGCCGCCGCACGAACGCGCCGCACACGGCGAGCAGCTGCTTCTGACCGCTCGAGAGCTCGTGCGCCGCGCGGTCGGCGAGCGGCGCCAGCCCGAACCGGTCGAGTGCCGCATCGACCCGTTCCGCAGCCTCGGCGCGCGGGAGACGCAGCGAACGCAGCGAGAACTCGACGTCCTCGCGCACGGTGGGCATGACGATCTGCGCGTCCGGGTTCGAGAACACGAACGCCACCCGGCGTCGCAACTCGGCGGCGTCGCGCCGGGGATCGAGTCCGAGCACGTCGAGTGAGCCGGATGTCGCGGCCCCGAGGCCTCCCACGAGCCGGGCGAACGTCGACTTGCCCGAGCCGTTCGCCCCGATGACGGCGACCGTGCGGGCGTCGAGGTGCAGCGAGACATCCACCAGCACCTCGACGGCGCCCGCGACGACGCCGACGTTCTCGAGTCGGATGCCGGTCATGCTCCGATCATGCCTGGCCGTCGGCGATCACGGGCACCGCCGTGGTCGCAGGCGCCGGGCGCGGCGCGAGCCGGAAGGCGCGCGGGTACGCACGCCAGAGGGTGAGCACCACGACCGTCGCGATGGCGACCTTGATGAGGTCACCGGGGATGAACGCGATCGATGAGATGGCCGCGGCATCCAGCGGAATGCGCACGATCAGGGCGACGAACGGGACGCCCACCGCGTAGATCGCGACGATGCCGCCGAGCAGCAGTCCCGCGATCGTGGTGGTCCAGTGGATGCGGCCACCGATGCGCACGACGAGTCCGATGACGATCGCCCCGAGGATCCAGCCGAGCATGTAGCCGACGGTCGGGCCCACGAAGACGGCGAAGCCGCCGCGGCCACCGGCGAGGAGCGGGAGGCCCACGGCGACGAGCGCGAGCAGCACGGTCACCGAGAGCGCGCCGAGCCACGGCCCGAGGATCGCGCCCGCGAGCATGACGCCGAGCGTCTGCGGGGTGATCGGCACGGGACCGATGTTGATGCTGCCCGGCAGGCCGAGCACGGCGATGAGGGCGGCGAAGACGGCGACGCGGGCGAGGTCTGTCGCGTCGATGCGACGGGTGGCGGCCATGAGGATCCTTCGGGACGGGTTACCTGAACACTGTTCACCTGAACGGCGTTCAGTATAGTGACATCGTGCCCGCCGACTCCGCCCCGAGACGTCACACCCGTGACGGCGTCGCCCTGGCCGCCCTCGCGATCCTCGACGAGTGGGGCCTCGCCGACCTCACCATGCGCCGGCTCGCCACCTCCCTCGACGTGCAGCCGAGCGCCCTCTACTGGCACTTCCCCAACAAGCAGAGCCTGCTCGCCGACCTCGCCGACCGCATCGTCGCGCGCGTGCGACCGGTCGCGGTGACGGATGCCGCGTGGCCCGAGCCCGTGCGCGCCGAAGCCGCCGCGCTCCGCGACGCCCTGCTCGCCTACCGCGACGGCGCGGAGCTCGTCGCCTCGACCCTCGCGCTCGGGCTCGGGGGCGAGGCATCCGTCACCCGGCTCGCCGACGCGATCGCCGGCGGCGGGTTCGACGCCGCGACCTCCCGGCGCGCCGCGGTCGCCCTGCTGCACTTCGTGCTCGGGCAGGTCGGATACGAGCAGCAGCGCCTGCAGTTCGACAGTCTCGGGGTCGTGCCCGCCGGCAGCGCCCTCGACGACACCCCGCCGCACGAGGCGTTCGCATTCGGGGTCGACCTGTTCGTCACGGGCCTCGGCGCGCCCCACCTCGGCACGCGCAACGCCCCGCCCGCGCCGACCGGGCGCGGAACGGATGCCGCGGGCCGCCGGCCGCGCGCCTGACTCAGTCCTTCAGACCCGGGAAGTCCTGCTCGCGGAACTCCGTCGTGATGCGCGTTCCCTCGTGCTCCTGCTCGCGCTCGCGCAGCTCGACGCGGCGGATCTTGCCGGAGATCGTCTTCGGCAGCTCGAAGAACTCCACCCGGCGCACGCGCATGAACGGCGGCATGTGCGTGCGCGCGTGCGCGAGGATGCTCCGCGCCGTCTCGGCGTCGGGCTCGGCGCCCTTCGCGAGGGCCACGTAGGCCTTCACGACGTTGAGACGAAGCGCGTCGGGCGCGCCGACGACACCAGCCTCGGCGACCGCCGGGTGCTCGAGCAGGATGCTCTCCACCTCGAACGGCGACACCTTGAAGTCGCTCGCCTTGAACACGTCGTCGGTGCGGCCGACGAAGGTCAGGAACCCGTCGGCGTCCCGGGTCGCGACATCGCTCGTGTGGTAGTAGCCGTCGTGCTCGACCTTCGCCGTGCGGTCGGGCTCGCCGACGTAGCCGGTCATGAGGTTCAGCGGCCGGTGGGGCTCGAGCGGCAGGCAGATCTCGCCCTCGTCGGCGACCTCACCCGTGATCGGGTCGACCAGCACGATGTCGACGCCCGGCAGCGGATGCCCCATCGAGCCGGGCTTGAGCGGCACGCCCGGCGTGTTGCCGATCACCGCGGTCAGCTCGGTCTGGCCGTAGCCGTCGCGGATCTGGATACCCCACCACCGCTCGATCGTCTGGATGACCTCGGGGTTGAGCGGCTCACCCGCCGACAGCAGCTCGCGCAGACCCGCGGGACGCTTCTCGAGGTCAGCCTGGATGAGCATGCGCCACACCGTCGGCGGGGCGCAGAACGTGTTCACCCCGTGCCGGTCGAGCTGGTCGACGAGGGCCGCCGCATCGAACCGCTTGTAGTTGAAGACGAAGATGGATGCCTCGGCGATCCACGGCGCGAAGAACAGGCTCCACGCGTGCTTTCCCCAACCGGGGGCGCTGATGGTCATGTGCACGTCGCCCGGGCGCACGCCGATCCAGTACGTCGTGCTGAGGTGGCCGACCGGGTACGACACGTGGGTGTGCTCGACGATCTTCGGCCGCGAGGTCGTGCCGCTCGTGAAATAGACGATGGCAGGGTCGGTCGAGTCGGTGACGACACCCGGCGGGGTGGGGGCGGCATCCGTCGACGCGGCGAAGTCCAGCCACCCGTCACGGTGCTCGCCCACGTTCACCCGCACGAGATCGAGGTCGAACTCGTCGAACTTCGCCGCGTCGACGTGGTCGGCGATGACGACCCGCACGTTCGCGCGCTCGAGGCGCTCAGCAAGATCGGCGGAGCCGAGCACGACCGACGTCGGCAGGATCACGGCGCCGAGCTTCAGGATCGCGAGCATCGCCTCCCACAGCTCCACCCGGTTGTCGAGCATGAGCATGACGGCGTCGCCGCGGCGCACGCCCGCGGCCGTCAGCCAGTTCGCCACCTGGTTCGATCGCACGCGCAACTGCTCGAACGTGCGGGTCGCCTCGGTGCCGTCCTCCTCGACCACGCGCAGGGCGACGCGGTCGTTGCCCTCGGCGATGCCGTCGAACCAGTCGACCGCGAAGTTGAAGTGCTCGCCGACGTCGGGCCAGCGGAACTCGGCGTGAGCGGCGACCGGGTCGGATCCGCGGGCGAGCAGAAAGTCACGGGCGTCGCGGAATGCGGCACCGGCGGGCGAGAGGGTCATGGTTCCCCTTCGGGCTGGAACTCGGATGCCGCGCCGACGCGGCCCTCCCGCGGCGCCGCGGGCGCGGCTCAGTCTAGGCCGCGGCCCTATGCCCACCCGGGAACCCGGCACGCCCGCGGATAGACTGCGGGCGACGTCTGGGGATGACGTCGCTGGGGGAATCATGGCGTCACTGCCGCTGCGCGTTCGCGCGCACAGACATCGATACGCCGTCGCCGCGCTCGCGGCCGTCACGGCCCTGCTGCTGTCCGGGTGCGTCGCTGAGGGTGACGCGCCCGCGGGCCCGACCGGGAGCGCGGAGGTCCCGACCCCCACGGTCGTGCCGACGCCGCTCACCGCCGCCGAACGGCTGCTCGCCGCACACCCCGACCCGGCGACCTGCGCGCTCACCTTCGCCGGCGACAGTGTCACCGCCGAGCCCGCCCTCGCGACTAGCGGCGCGCTCTACCCGACCCTCCCCGTTCCGGTCGCCGCGGGCCGCGTGTTCGCCGGCTGGTACGCGACGGCGGCCGCGGCATCCGCTCTCGACCGTACCCAGCGCATCAACGGCGCCCAGCTCGCCACGTGCGACAACCGGCAGCGCACGCTGCACGCCGGATGGCTCTCGGACGCCGCGGCCACCGCGTCGCGCACCACGGTGTCGATCCTCATGTACCACCAGTTCACGACGAAGCCCGGCGGCGAGCACAACCCGCTGCGCGGCAACTACACGTACATCGGCGACTTCGAGAAGCAGCTCGCCTATCTCGCCGACGGCGGCTTCTACCTGCCGACCTGGGACGAACTGAGCGCCTTCATCGACGGCACGCTGTGGCTGCCCGAGCGGTCGGTGATCATCACCGACGACGACGCGGACAAGACCTGGTACGAGCTCGCCGTGCCGGTGGTCACGAAGTACCGACTGCTGACGACGTCGTTCGCGATCACACGGTGGACCTCACCGCCCTCGCCGTCGCCCTGGGTGATCCTCCGCTCGCACACGCACGACATGCACGAGGCCGGCGCGAACGGGAAGGGCAAGATGGTGAACCTCACCGAGGCGCAGATCGCGGCGGACATGACCGCGTCGGCGCGGATCGTCGGTGTGGCGGAGGTGATGGCCTACCCGTTCGGGCACTACAACGCGACAGCCGAAGCGGGTCTGAGAGACGCCGGGTTCATCCTGGCCCGCACGACGAAGGCCGGGCGCGTGCGGGTCGGCACGCCGAAACTCGAGCTGCCGTGCGTGCGCATCGACTACGGCATGTCGATGGCGGCGTTCGCGCGGGCGGTCGGCTGACACCGACCGGAGGATCAGACCTCGCTGGTCGCGACGGGCTTGGTGTCGAGCTCGTCGATGACGCCGGTGCGCGGCGCGACGGCCGTCGCGGGCGCGGCGGCGACGCGGCGCGGCGCGTAGACCACGAACTTGTGGAACGCGAAGCGCACGAAGAACGCGACGACGAGGGTGATCGCGGTGGCCATGACACTCGAGATGTGCAGCGCCTCGACCATGATCGGCAGGATCGCGATGCGCACCGCGGCCTCGGCGTTGTTGAAGCCGAACGACTTCACGAAGCGCGACCAGATGGCCGACGCCTGCTCCTTCATGTCGTGGAAGACGAACCGCTCCTGCAGCACGAAGTTGCCGATGATCGTCACCTCGGCCGAGATGATCGCGGCGACCATGTAGTTCACGCCGGTGTGCACCAGCATCCACATGATGACGACGTTCGCGACCGCGCCGAGCGCACCGATCACGGCGAACAGCGACATGCGGCCGAACCGCAGCGCGAACAGCTGGGTGAGGAAGCTCAGTCCCTGCGCGAGGGACGCCTTCGACTCGCCGGCGTGACGCGACTGGAACGAGAAGGGGATCTCCGCGACCCGCAGCGACTCGCGCGCCAGGATCTCCAGCAGGATCTTGAAGCCGCGCGGCTTCAGGTCGTTGACGTCGAACGCAGTGCGGTCGACGAGGAAGAAGCCGGTCATCGGGTCGGTGACGTTCTTGAGCTTCTTCGGGAACAGCGCCTTGGTGAGGTTCGTCGAGGCCTGCGACACGAACACGCGGAGGGCGTTCGACAGGCCGCCGTTCTCGCCGTTCTCCGTGTAGCGCGAGGCCGCCACGACATCGACGTCGCCGCGGGCGTGGCGGGCGACCAGGTTCACGATGTCCTCGGGAGGATGCTGCAGGTCACCGTCCATCACGATGCAGACGTCGGCGTGCGCGGCCTGAAGGCCCGCCACGACCGCGCCGGAGAGTCCGCCCACCGAGTCCTCGCGGTGCAGCATGCGCACCGGGATCGGGGCGGTCTCGGCGACCTGCTCGATGACGCGCGGGGTGTCGTCGGTGGAGTCATCGACGAAGAGGATCTCGAGGTCGAGAGAAGGGGTCGCGGCAGCGACCCGGCGAACGAGCTCGGCGACGTTGGGAGCCTCGTTGTAGGTCGGGACGACGACAGTCACCTGCATGGCATTCGCCTCCGTGTAGCGAGGAAGTGACGTCGACCAGCGACGCCGACCACCATGCTGGCATGCCGCACCCTATGATTTGCCCGGAATGTGGAGAACCATGGGGGTCGGATAGCCAAATCGTAATCAAGCCGAGACCTATAATCCGCCCTACGCTGGAGTCATGACCATCGACTCCACCACCATCACGATGTACGGCGCGGAGTGGTGCCGCGACTGCCGGCGCACGAAGTCCCAGCTCGATGAGCTCGGCGTCGCGTACGACTACGTCGACCTCGAGGCCGAGCCCGCCGCGGCCGACATCGCGCGCGAGATCTCGGGCCGCACGAACATCCCCGTCGTCGTCTACCCCGACGCGACCTTCCACGTCGAGCCGAGCAACGCCGACGTCGAGGCGAAGCTCACCGAACTCGCCCTCATCTGAGTGATCGGATGCCGCGGCACCGAGTCGCGGCATCCCTGACACTCGATGCCATGGTGCTCCGGGCGCGACATCCCTATGCTGAGGGCGTCCGCACGCGAAGGAGAGTGCCATGACATCGACCCCCGCGTCACCCCCCAGCGCGATCGATGAGACCGTCCGGACCGAGATCGATCATGCGATCGCGGCCCTGCACGCGGGATCCCGCGTCTGGACCCAGTTCTCGCTCGCGCAGCGCGCGACCCTGCTGAGGCGCGTGCGCGCCGCGGTCGGCGCCGTCGCCCAGGAGTGGGCCGAGACCGCCGCGCGCTCGAAGGGCCTGCACGTCGGGCATCCGCTGGTCGGCGAGGAGTGGCTCTCGGGCCCCTACGCCGTGCTGACCGGGCTCGACGGCTACATCGAGAGCCTCGAGGCACTCGCCGCCGGCCGCAGCCCCATCGAGAAACTGTTCGTCGACGACGGCCCGGGCGGGCGCACCCGCGTGCACACGTTCCCCTCGCACGCCGTCGACCACGTGCTGCTCTCCGGCTTCACCGGCGAGGTCTGGCTCGAGCCGGGTGTCACCCCGCAGGACGCCGCCGCCACCGCGGGCCTCGCGCAGCGGCACCCGACCGAGCCCGGCGGCGTGGGACTCGTGCTCGGCGCCGGCAACATCACCTCGATCCCGGTGCTCGACGTGCTCTACGAGCTGCTCGCGTTCTCACGGGTGTCGATCCTCAAGGTGAACCCCACGCAGGACGCCCTCGTGCCGATCTTCGAGCGTGCGCTCGCGGCGCTCATCGAGCCGGGATTCCTGCGCATCGTGCGGGGCGCGGGTGACGTCGGCGCCTACCTCACCGCCCACGAGGGCGTCGACCACGTGCACATCACCGGGTCCGCGGTGACCTTCGACGCGATCGTGTGGGGGCAGGGCGAGGATGCCGCGTCCCGCCGCCGCGCCGACGACCCGCGCCTGGCCCACCCCATCACCGCCGAGCTCGGCGGGGTCTCCCCGATCATCGTCGTTCCCGGCGAATGGTCGGACGCCGACCTGCGCTACCAGGCGGAGCACGTCGTCACGATGCGCCTCCACAACAGCGGCCACAACTGCATCGCGGGGCAGGTGGTGCTGCTCGCGGCATCCTGGCCCCAGAAGGACGCCTTCCTGCAGGCGCTGCGCGAGGCCTACGGCCGAGCGCCCGCGCGGCCGGTCTGGTACCCGAACTCGGCGGCGAAGCTGTCGGCCGCCGAGAGCGACTACCCCGACGCGCAGCACTGCGGCGACGAGCGCCTGCTGATCGAGGCCGGCGATGCGGATGCCGCCACCGCCCTCGAGACGACGGAGTACTTCTCCCCCGTGCTCGGCGTCGTCGAGCTGCCCGGCGAGGGGCGGGAGTTCCTGCGGGCGGCGGTCGCCCACGCGAACGACCGGCTCGCGGGCACGCTCGGCGCGAACGTGCTCGTCGACCCGGTCACCGAGTCGACGCTCGGTGCGGCCTTCGACGAGGAGATCGCGGCGCTGCGCTACGGCGGCATCGCGATCAACGCGTGGACGGGCGTGCTCTTCGCCACGCCGGCCCTCTCGTGGGGCGCGTTCCCCGGCCACACCGTCGCCGACGTCGGCAGCGGTCTCGGTGTCGTGCACAACACCTTCCTGCTCGACCGCGTCGAGCGCTCGGTGCTGCGGGGGCCGTTCCGTCCCGCGCCGCGATCGCTCGGGCGCAGCCGGTTCACGATCCTGCCGAAGCCGCCCTGGTTCGTGACCTCGCGCACGGGCACGGCCGTGAGCGAGGGCCTCACCCGCTACCGCGCCACCGGCAGCCCGATCACCCTCGTGACGACCCTGACGAAGGCGCTCGGATCATGAGCGCGCGCCTGCCGGAGGCCGCCGACTACATCGTCGTCGGGGCAGGGTCGGCGGGCGCGGCCGTCGCCGCCCGCCTCAGCGAGGATCCGTCGGTCTCGGTGCTGCTGCTCGAGGCGGGCCCGGTGGATCGGCACCTCTACATCCACGTGCCCGCCGCATTCTCGAAGCTGTTCCGCGGACGGTACGACTGGAACTACGACACCGTGCCGCAGCCCGAGCTCGAGGGGCGCACCGTGTTCTGGCCGCGCGGCAAGACGCTCGGCGGCTCGTCGTCACTGAACGCGATGATGTGGATCCGCGGGTTCGCCGCCGACTACGACGAATGGGCCGAGAGCGCCGGCGACCGCTGGTCGTGGGAGCACCTCGCCCCCTACTTCCGCCGCGTCGAGCGCACCGACCTGGCCCACGACCCGTCGCTCGGCACCATCGGACCGCAGTGGGTCGAGCGTCAGAGCAGCCCGCAGCCCCACACCGCCGCGTTCCTCGACGCCGCACGGGAGCTCGGCTACCCGGTGACCCTCGCGAACGACCCGCACGACCAGGGCTTCTCCGAGACGATGCTCACCACGCACCGCGGGCGACGCGCCTCCACGGCCGACACCTACCTGCGCCCCGCCGCCCGGCGCCGCAACCTGCGGGTGGTCACCGGCGCGCACGCGCGGCGCGTGATCGTGCGGGACGGACGTGCGGTCGGTGTCGAGCTGTCGGTGCGGGGCGGCATCCGTCGTGTCATCGGCCGCCGCGAGGTCGTGCTGTCGGGCGGATCGGTCAACACCCCGCAGCTGCTCATGCTCTCGGGCATCGGGCCCGCCGACCACCTGCGCGACCACGGTATCGACACCGTCGTCGACGCACCCGAGGTCGGCGCCAACCTGCAGGACCACCTCGTCGCCGGCCTCGCGCCAGAGGCGACCGGACGCACCCTGTTCCACGGCGAGGAGCTCGCCCCGACTCTGCAGTGGCTCACCCGCCACCGCGGCATGCTGACCTCCAACGTCGCCGAGGGCTACGGCTTCGTGCGCACCGGCGTCGCCGACCGCACGCAGGCGCCCGCGGGCCTCCCCGACATCGAGATCATCTTCGCCGCCGCGCCCTACGTCGGGGAGGGCCTCGTTCCACTCCCGGGCGACGGCATCACGGTCGGCGCGATCCTGCTGCGACCCCGCAGTCGCGGCACGGTGACCCTCGCCTCCGCCGACCCGCTCGCCAAAGCCGTCATCGACCCGCGCTACCTCAGCGACCCCGACGGCCTCGACGCCGACACCCTCTCGGCGGGCCTGCGCGTCTGCGATGCGCTCGTCGGCACCCAGGCGCTCGGCGCCGTGACCACCGGGCGCTGGATCCAGCCCGAGAACGGCGAGAACCTCACCGTCGAGCAGCGGGTGGCCAGCTCCCTGCGCGCGTACTCCCACACGCTGTACCACCCGGTGGGCACCGCGCGCATGGGCGCGGATGCGGCATCCGTCGTGGATCCCGAGCTGCGCGTGCGCGGCGTCGACGGCCTGCGGGTCGCGGATGCCTCGGTGATGCCCGTCATCATCCGCGGCCACACCAACGCCCCGGCGATCGTGATCGGCGAGGTCGCCGCCGACCTCATCGCCGGGCGCTGAGCTCAGTCCGCCGCGAAGGCGTCGGTCGCCTCGCGCAGCGCCCGGGCGATGCCCGGCTCGCTCGCGGCATGTCCCGCGTCGTCCACGACGATGAAGCGCGCCTCGGGCAGCGCCTGCGACAGGTCCCACGCGGTCATCAGCGGCGTGCAGACGTCGTAGCGGCCCTGCACGATGACGGTCGGGATGTCGCGCAGCCGCCCGGCGTCCTCGATGAGCTGCCCCTCGCGGAACCAGCCCTCGTGCACGAAGTAGTGGTTCTCGATGCGCGCGAACGCGACGGCGTGCTCCTGCCGGGACATCCCGGTCACCGTGTCGGCGTCGGGCCGGAGGGTGATCGTCGAGGCCTCCCACGTCGTCCACGCCAGCGCTGCCGGCACGTGCACCGCCGGATCGGGGTCGAACAGCCGCCGGTGGTACGCCTCGATCAGCCGGGACCGCTCGAGCACCGGGATCGGCGCGAGGAACCCTTGCCAGAGGTCGGGGAAGAGCGCGCTCGCCCCGCCCTCGTAGAACCACTCCAGCTCGTGGCGGCGGAGGGTGAAGATGCCGCGCAGCACGAGCTCGCTGACAGCCTCCGGATGCGCCTCGGCGTACGCCAGGGCGAGCGCGCTGCCCCACGAGCCGCCGAAGACCTGCCACCGGTCGATGCCGAGGTTGCGGCGCAGCAGCTCGATGTCGGCCACCAGGTGCCACGTCGTGTTGTAGGCGAGGTCGGCACCCGGCTCGCTCGCGTGCGGGGTGCTGCGGCCGCATCCGCGCTGGTCGAGCAGCACGATGCGGTAGCGCTCGGGGTCGAAGAAGCGGCGGTGCCAGGCGGACGTGCCGCCGCCGGGGCCGCCGTGAAGGAAGACGACCGGTTTGCCCTCGGGATTGCCGCTCTGCTCCCAGAAGACCCGGTTGCCGTCGCCCACGAGCAGCATGCCGGTCTCGTACGGCTCGATCGGCGGATAGAGCACGTCGTCGAGTTGGCTGACCGTCATCCCCTCACGGTACTCGCGGGTCTGCCGCAGGCCGAGGAGGCCGCCCGACACGCCTCCACGGTGGGCCGGGCGGAACGATAGGGTCCGGGTGTGGAAGGACTGTGGTTCGTCGTCGCAGGAGTCATCGTCGTCGCGGTCGTGACTGCGTTCGGCCGCCGTCACAACGTCGCCGGGCCCATCATCCTCGTCGCGATCGGACTGCTCTGCTCACTGCTGCCGTTCATCCCCGACCTGCCACGGGTCGACCCCGAATGGATCCTCGTCGGCGTGCTTCCGCCCCTGCTCTACTCCTCGGCGGTGGCCCTGCCGGCGATCGAGTTCCGCCGCGACATCCGCCCCATCGCGGGACTGTCGGTGCTGCTCGTCGTGCTCAGCTCCGTCGCCCTCGGGGTCGTGTTCACCTGGGTGATCCCGGGGCTCAGCCTGCCGCTGGGCATCGCGCTCGGCGCGATCCTCAGTCCTACCGACGCCGTCGCCACCTCGGTCGTCAAGCGGCTCGGCATCGCCCCCCGCGTGACCACGATCCTCGCGGGCGAGAGCCTGCTCAACGACGCCACCGCGCTCGTGATCCTGCGCACGGCGATCGCGGCGATCGCGGGGGGCTTCTCCCTCGGCGAGGCGATGATCTCCTTCGTGTGGGCGGTGCTCGGCGCCGTCATCGTGGGTGTCATCGTCGGTTGGGTGAACCTTCGGGTGCGGGCGCGCATCGGGAGCTCGGCTGCCAACACCGCCATCGGCTTCGTCGTCCCCTTCGTCGCCTACCTTCCCGCCGAGGCCGTCGGCGCCTCGGGTCTCGTCGCTGCGGTCGTGACCGGCATCATCACCAGCCAAGGCGCGGCGAAGTGGTTCACGCCCGAGCAGCGCATGTCGGACGAACTGAACTGGCGCACGATCGAGCTCGTGCTCGAGGGCGGCGTCTTCCTCGTGATGGGGCTCGAACTCAGCGACGTCGTCAACCGCAACTTCGAGGAGTACGAGGGCCTCTGGCACGGCGCCTGGCTGGCGCTCTCGGCGCTCGGCATCATGCTGGGGCTGCGCGCGGCCTATGTGGCGTTCCTGCTCTGGCGCATGCGCTCCCGCGCCCGTCGATACGCACGGCTCGACCTGTCGACCTACAGCGCGAAGTTGAAGGGCATCGCCGACGGCACCATTCCCGAGGAGCACCGCGGCCAGGCCGATCAGCTCCGCCGTGACGAGGAGCGCGTGCGGCGCCGCTTCGCCGGCCTGAGCGCCGATGCCGACTACTACGCATCGTCACCGCTCGGCTGGAAGCAGGGCACGATCATCACCTGGGCGGGCATGCGCGGCGTCGTCACGCTGGCCGCCGCCCAGACGCTTCCGACCACCGGCATCGACCACCGCTCGCTGCTGATCTTCGTGGCGTTCCTCGTGGCCGTCTTCAGCCTCTTCGGTCAGGGTTTCACCCTCGCGAGCGTCGTGCGCGCCCTCCGCATCCCGCCCGCGAGCGACGACGACGCGGCGAGCGACGAGCACCTGCGCCTCGACGCGGAACTGGGCGCCGCCGCCGCGACCGCTCTCGCCGACCCCACGCTCACCCGCGCCGACGGCACCGCCTTCAGCGAGGGCATGGCGGCGAACGTCGGCACCCGCATGACCGAACCGCGCGACGAGGTGCTCACCGGACGCATGCGCGAGATCCTCGAGCTGCGCATCGTCATCATCGAGGCGATGCGCGACCGACTCGTCGAGATCTCCACCCATGGCGGTTACTCGACCTCGACCCTCCGACGCGCCCTCGCCGAACTCGACGCCGACCAGATCAGCCTCGAACTGCGGCTCGACGACGGCGACGACTGAGCCGCGCACATCCGCGCCGACTAGAGTTCGAGCGGAGGTGAGGCCATGAGCGAGACGGATGCCCCGTCCCCCCGCCCGTCCGCGGGCGGCGACGCCCTGACGAGCCCGGTGCACCTTCCCCACGCCGCCGCCGACTGCCCGAAGTGCTTCACCGAGCTGCAGGCCGACCGGGACTGGTGGCGGGCCCGTCCCGCCGGGTCGCGACTCGTCGGACTCGTCGTCGCCCGCGACGACATGCCGTCGGTCGTGCAGCAGCGGGAGGACCTCACGCGCTTCGGCGTGCCGATCGACGGCTTCCGCCACCCCGCCCCCGAGACGCTGGAGTCGTGGGAGCAGCGACTCGTACGCCTGTTCGGCACCCTGTCGGCGGGCGACGTGGTCGTCGTCGCCAGCATCCACGCCCTCGGCCGCAGCATCGACGAGGAGACCCGCACGGTCGCCGAACTGCGCCGTCGCGGTGTGGTCATCAAGGTGCTCAGCCACGAGGGACGCCACCTGTTCGACGCCGGACGCTGAGTCACGGCATCCGCCCGTCACGCGGCGCGCCAGCAGCCCTCGACGTGATCATCGACCAGCCCCGCCGACTGCATCAGCGCGTACATCGTCGTCGGTCCCACGAACCGGAACCCGCGTCGGCGCAGCTCACGGCTGAGCGCCGTGGACTCCGCCGTCGACGCGGGCAGGTCGCCGTAGGACGCGGCCCGCGGCGCACCGCTCGGTGTCGGGGCGAACGACCAGATCAGCGTGTCGAGCTCGCCGTCGGCGAGCGCCGCCACGAGGGCGGCGTTGCCGATCGTCGCCTCGATCTTCGCGCGGTTGCGCACGATGCCGGCATCAGCCATGAGCCGCTCGATGTCGGCGTCGCCGAACGCCGCGACCGTCTCGGGCTCGAAGCCGGCGAACACCTCGCGGAACCGCGGGCGCTTGCGCAGGATCGTGATCCACGACAGCCCCGCCTGGAAGCCCTCGAGGCTCAGCTTCTCGAACAGGGCACGGTCGCCGTGCAGCGGCACGCCCCACTCCTCGTCGTGGTAGCGGCGGTATTCCGCATCGCTGCCCGCCCACGCGCAGCGCGCGAGGCCGTCGTCACCGAGATGGATGCCGCTGCTCACCCCGCCACGCTAGCGGCGGGATGAGACATCCGGGTCAGCGCTTCTTCTTCTTGCCGAGCGACTTCTCGGTGACCGGGGCGGCGCCGGACGCGGCGAGGTCGCGGTAGTACGCGCGTGCCTCGTCCTGGCGAGCCCGCTCGGCGCCCGACGCGATGGGCGCACGCACGTGCTCGGGCTCGAAGCCCCATGCGTCGACGAGGTCCTGCGCGTGGTGGCGCAACCGCGCGCACAGGCGGTCGATGTACTTGCTCACCGACGCGGCACGGTGGGTCGAGAGGCGCCCATGGATCAGGTACCAGGCGAGGTTCTTCTCGATGAGCTGCAGGCCGAACAGGTCGCGCAGCCAGGTGAGCACCTGACGCGAGTCCTCGTCATCGATGAGGGCGAGACCGTCGGTGAAGGCCTCCCACTGCAGCAGCTCCGCGTGTGCGCGGGCGGCCGCGATGAGGTCGGCCTGGTTGTCGCTGAACAGCTCGGCGGCGGCCGTCGCGTCGAGCTTCGCGGCGGGACGCAGGCGGGTGGCGACATCCGTCACCATCTGCTGCACGCGGCCCGCGAGCAGCTCGTGCTGACGCTCAGCGCGAAGGCCGTACTCGACCGACCGGGCGGTGGAGCCGGCGTCGACGAACGCCTGGCCGATCTGCCGCAGGCCCGCACCGTGAAATGCGCGCCCGGCCACCTGGCCCACCGCGTACCGGGCGAGCTTGGCGGCATCCGCGCCCTTGAACTGCGTCGCGAAGTCGGTGAGCAGGCGCTTGCCGACCAGCTGCAGCAGGATGTTGTTGTCGCCCTCGAAGGTGACGTAGACATCGAGGTCGGCGTGGAGTCCGACGAGCCGGTTCTCGGCGAGGAAGCCGGCGCCGCCACAGGCCTCTCGCGCCTCCTGGATCGTCTCGAGGGCGTTCCAGGTGGACAGCGGCTTCAGCGCCGCCGCGAGGGTCTCGAGGTCCTCCCGCTCCTGCGGGGTGTCGGTGCGGCCGCTGAAGACGCCGTCGAACTTCTTGAGGAACTCGTCGTGCGCGAACGCCTGCGCGTACACCGTCGCGATGCGGGGGATCAGGCGACGGCGGTGCTTGCCGTAGTCGAAGAGAGTCAGCTCGCCCTCGGGGGTGCCGCCGTCGAACTGGCGTCGCTGGTTCGCGTAGGTGACGGCGATCTTCAGCGCGAGCGCCGTGCCGGTGGTCGCGGCGCCGTCGAGCGAGATGCGGCCCTGCACCAGCGCGCCGAGCATCGTGAAGAAGCGGCGGCCGGGGCTCGGGATGTCGCTGGAGTACGTACCGTCGGCAGCGACGTCGCCGTACCGGTTCAGCAGGTTCTCGCGCGGCACCCGCACCTGGTCGAAGTGGAGGCGACCGTTGTCGATGCCGTTGAGACCGCCCTTGACGCCGTCGTCCTCTCCGCCGACGCCGGGGAGGAACGCGCCCGCCTCGTCGCGGATGGGCACGAAGAAGCAGTGCACCCCGTAGTTCACGCCGCCCGTGATGAGCTGCGCGAACACGGTCGCCGCCCGCCCGTGCACCGCGGCATTCCCGAGGTAGTCCTTCCACGCCCCACGGAACGGCGTGTGGATCACGAACTCCGCCGTCTCGACGTCATAGGTCGCGGTCGTGCCGATGGCCGCGACATCCGACCCGTGACCGGTCTCGGTCATCGCGAACGCACCCGGCAGCTTCAGCTCGCGTACGTCGTCGAGCCACAGGTCGTGGTGCTTCTTGGTGCCGAGCTGCTGGATGGCCGCCCCGAACAGGCCCCACTGCACGCCCGCCTTGATCTGCAGGCTGGGGTCGGCGAGCACGAGCTCCTCGAAGCCGGCGATGTTCGCACCGTTGTCGGCACGGCCGCCGTACTCGGTCGGGTAGGCGACCCCCGACACGCCGGCATCGACGAGCAGCTGCAGCTGACCGAACACGCGCTCACGGTGATCGTGGATGGTGAGCCCGTCGACCTTCCAGAAGGCGGGGTCCTTGATCATCTGACGCGCCTGCCGGCGCACGTCGGCCCAGGTGCCGAGCAGGGCGGCGCCGACAGCGGCCTGATCGATGCGGGGCTCGGCGGCGTGCGATGCGCGCTCGGGCTCAGGGGTGGAGACGGGACGGACGGCAGTGTCGACCATGACGTACCTCTCGACGAGGGGATCGGGGATTCGATCCGACGGTAGAAGCCGCACAACTCATGCCCAAGTCGATGGTGGGATTCCTACAGTCGCGCCGGGCACCGTCGGCGCGCCGGGTTGTGCGGCGCCGACAGCGGGGCGGCGCGGTCGGGTCAGGGGTCCGGCGCTGCAGTCGAGCCAGGGGTCCGGCGCTGCTTGTCCGGCGCCGCGCGTCAGCCGCCGTGCGCGGCGACGACCGCGAGCACGGCGTCGCCGTAGGCCTCGCGCTTCTTCGCCCCGATGCCCGTGATGCCGTCGAGCTCGTCGGCGGCGGCCGGCCGGTGCTCGGCGAGGGCACGCAGGGTCGCGTCGCCGAACACGACGTACGCGGGCACCCCCTGCTCGCGCGCGGTCTGGGCACGCCACTCCCTCAGCGCCTCGAACAGCGGCCGATCGGATGCGTCGAGGGCGTCGGATGCCGCGGCCTTCCGCACCCGCGTCGACCCGCCCGCGCGGCCGAGCACATCCCGCCGCAGCGGCACGGGAGTCTCGCCGCGCAGCACACCGCCGGCCGCCTCGCCGAGCCCGAGCGTGCCGTACTCGCCCTGGGCGATCAGCACCTCGCGGGCGAGCAGCTGCCGTACGACGCTGCGCCAGTCCTGGTCGGAGAGATCGCTGCCGATGCCGAACGTCGCGAGCTCGTCGTGCCGCAGCTGGGTGATGCGCGCGGTGCGGGCGCCGCGCAGGATGTCGATCAGCTGCCCGGCGCCGTACGCCTGCCCGCGCTCGCGCTGCAGCCGCACGATGGTCGACAGCAGCTTCTGTGCGGGCACGAGGCCGTCGAACGTGTCGGGCGGGGTGAGGCAGGTGTCGCAGTTTCCGCACGGCGCCGAGGTCTCGCCGAAGTAGCCGAGCAGGTTCTGGCGGCGGCATCTGACCGTCTCGCACAGGGCCAGCATGGCGTCGAGGTGCTGCTGCAGGCGACGTCGATGTGCCAGGTCGCCCTCGGACTGCTCGATCAGCCGCCGCTGCTGCACGACGTCGGCGAGCCCGTAGGCCATCCAGGCGACGGATGCCTCGCCGTCACGGCCCGCGCGACCGGTCTCCTGGTAGTAGCCCTCGACCGATTTGGGCAGGTCGACGTGGGCGACGAACCGCACGTCGGGCTTGTCGATTCCCATGCCGAAAGCGATCGTCGCGACCATCACGACGCCCTCGTCGCGCAGGAACCGGGACTGGTTCGCCGCCCGCACCGAGACGTCGAGACCCGCGTGATAGGGGAGCGCATCGAGACCCTGACCGCGCAGGTACTCGGCGATCTGCTCGACGCTCTTTCGACTGAGCGCGTAGACGATGCCGGCCGAACCCTCGGGCTGCGAGCGGATGAAGCCGAGCAGCTGACGACGCGCGTCGGTCTTCGGCTCGATGCGGTACTGGATGTTCGGCCGGTCGAAGCTGGCCACGAAGTGACGCGCGTCGTCGAGACGCAGGCGACGCCCGATCTCGGCGTGCGTCTCGCGGGTCGCGGTGGCCGTGAGCGCCATGCGCGGCACTCCGGGGAAGTCGTCGACGAGGTCGCCGAGCACCAGGTAGTCGGGACGGAAGTCGTGACCCCACTGAGAGACGCAGTGGGCCTCGTCGATCGCGATCACGCTCAGCGAGCCGCGCCGCAGGAGCGCGCGCGTGTCGGGCACGTTCAGCCGCTCGGGCGCGACGTAGAGCAGGTCGAGCTCGCCCGCGAGGTACTCGCGCTCGACACGGGCACGCTCGGGACCGCTGAGGGTGGAGTTGAGGTACTCGGCTCGCACGCCGTTGGCACGCAGCGACTCGACCTGGTCGTGCATGAGGGCGATGAGCGGGCTCACGACGAGCCCCGTGCCCGGACGCACGAGCGCCGGAACCTGGTAGGTCACGCTCTTCCCGCCGCCGGTCGGCATGAGCACGATCGCGTCGCCGCCCGCGACGACATGGGCGACGATGTCGGCCTGGTCGCCGCGGAACGCGCCGTAGCCGTAGACCTGGTGCAGCACCGTGAGCGGGTCGGCGCCGTCGAAGCTGCGCCGGGGCGCGGATGCCGCGGCATCCGTCACGTCGCCGACGGGTGCCGATGCCGGCGCATCGAGCACGTCGGGCGGCGGCGCCCAGTCCTCCGGCGGCGGCGCCCAGTCATCGAGCGGCTCGAGCCCGTCGTACTCGTCGAAGGCGGGGGCGGGCGTGCTCACCCCTCCAGGGTAACGAGGACGCCGGACGCCCGGAGGCCGGCCCCGCCCTGCGGGGACGACCGGCTACTCCCCCGCGCCGTGGAGGAGTCCGCGCTCGGCGTCCCCGGCGGGGATCGGGGTCATGACGGTCACGACCACCGGCGCCGCGAGGTGCTCGGCGATGTCGGCGTTCAGACGCGCGATCGCCGCACCCGTCGCGTGGGCCTCGAGGTCGGCCGCGCTCGCCCACTTCTCGAGCATGGTGATCGTGCCGTCCGCCGCGTCGTGGATGGCGTAGAGGAGGCATCCGCTCTCGGCGTGGGTGAGGGCGATGCCCGCGGCCATGGCCTCCACGAGCTGCTGCGTCGCGCCCTCACGGGGGTGGAAGACGGCGGTGACGACGACCGGAGCGCTCATCGCACGACCTCCGTCTCGGGGGCGCCGACGGCACGCAGCACGTCGACGAGGGTCTCAGGCCCGCCGACATTGCCCGGCACGACGACGTAAAGGCGGCCGCGGCCGTCGCGACCCGTCACCTGCCACACCGAGACCCCGGGGAGCACCTGGCCGAGAACGAGAGCGGATGTCGCGCCGATGCCGCTCGAGGCGACCTCGGCAGAGGTGATGCCGCCCTTCGCGACGACGACGTCGGCATCGCCGAGCAGATCGGCGACGGCCGTCGTCAGCGCGGTCATGACGCTCTCGCCGTGCGCGAGCGTGCCGTGGGAGGTCGAGCGCTCGCGCGCCGTGGTGACGTAGCCGAACCCCGCTCCGGCCAGCCGCTCGCGCTCGACGGATGCCGCGCGATGCCCCTCGGCGACGGGGTCGGCAAGGGCCGCCGCCGTGTCGAGCACCGTCGGGTCGCCCCAACGCTCCTCGACGAGGGCGAGCTGTCGGGTCGCGCCGTGGGTGTGGGAGCCGCACGCGAGCAGCACGCGGCGCGGATCTGCGACGAGCGGCACGGGGAGGAGGCCGACGCTGGACACATCGGCGATCGCCGCGGCGAGGGGCGAGGCGGAGCGCACGACGACGCCCGCACCCGCCGCCCACGCGGCGTCCAGGGCCGCCGCGATCGCCGCGATGTCCGCGGCATCCACTGCGTCGGGAACGATGACCGTGCCCGGCGCGGCATCCAGGATGACCTGCACCAGGCCTCCGGAGCGCACCGACTCGAGGGGCACCGACACCGCGCGACGGCCCGAGGCCTCCCGGACATAGTCGACCATCACCGCGGTGCGGAACGGGAACACCGGGTCATCGGCGTACTCGGTCTCGTGCGCGGGCACGTCGACCCCGTCGATGCGCACGTAGTGCACGCCGCCGCGCGTCGTGCGGCCCCCCTCGGGGAAGGCGGGCGCGAACACGATCACATCGTCGTCCGCCAGCAGCTCGGCCGTCTCGGCGAACACGTGGCCGCGCAAGGTCGAGTCGCCGCGCAGCACGAAGCGCACCTCGTCGCCGAGCTCGGCCGCCACGTCGAGCGCGAGGCCGCGGATGCGCTGCACGAGCGCGACCGCGGCCGCCTCGTCGAGCGCGCGCGAGTTGGTCTGCACGTACACGCTGTCGCGCTCGGCCAGCGCACGGCCGAGGGCCTCACGGTCGAGCTGGAGCAGCACGAGCGCCCCGGTCGCCGACTGCGTGCCGGTGGGATCGTCGTCGAGGATGATCGTCTTCACTGTGACTCCTGGAAGAGGGAAGCGGGCGGCGGCAGGACGCCGCCGCCCGCGAGGGGGTTACTCCGCGGCCGCGATGATGCGGTCGACCTCGGCGCGCTCGCGGCGGCCCCAGGTCTCACGGGTGAGCAGCGCACCGACCAGACCGATGACGCCGACGGCGACGTAGATCCACGCGACACCGCCCCAGCCGAGGCCCACGGCGACCGCCGCCGCGATGAACGGGATGAAGCCCGAGATCGCCGCCGAGAACTGGTAGCCGAGCGAGGCGCCCGAGGTGCGCGTGCCGGTCTTGAACAGCTCGCTGAAGTAGGCGCCCTGCACGCCGGCGAGCATGTCGTGGATGATCGGCAGACCGATGATGTACACCAGCACGATGAGCGCCGGGATTCCGGTGTTCGCGAGCAGGAACATCGGGAAGCCGAACGCGATCGTCAGCACCGATCCCACGATGTAGAGGGAGCGCCGGCCGGTGCGGTCGCTCAAGGCGCCCCACAGCACGGTCGAGACCGCACCGATCGCTGTCGCGATGATGAGGCCCGTCAGCGCGGTGCCACGGTCGGCGTGGTGCGAGGTCGTGAGGTACGAGATCAGGTAGGTCACGACGACGTAGAAGCCGCCGGTCTCGGCCAGGCGCAGCGCGATCACGCGCAGCACCGTGCGCCAGTCGTCGCGGATGACCGTCCACAGGGGGTTCTTCTCGAGCTGTCCGGTCGCCTTCGCCTCTTCGAACTCGGGCGACTCGGCGACCTTGAAGCGGATGATGAGGCCCGCGATGATCAGGATCGCGCTGAGGAGGAACGGCAGGCGCCACGACCACTCGTCACCCAGGTTGCCGGTGAGAAGGAACGCGACGTTGGCGAGGAACACACCCAGCGGCACACCGAGCTGCGGAATCGCCGCCCACTTGCCACGGCTCTTCCACGGCGCGTGCTCGAACGTCATGAGCACCGCGCCGCCCCACTCGGCACCGAAGGCGAGGCCCTGAACGATGCGGATGAGGGTGAGCAGGAGCGGGGCCAGCAGACCCACCTGCTGATAGACGGGCAGGATGCCGATGGCCACCGTGGCGACACCCATGATCATGAGGGCGCCCACGAGCACGGGCTTGCGGCCGTACTTGTCACCCAGGTACCCGCCGATGATGCCGCCCAGCGGGCGCATCGCGAAGCCGATGCCGAAAGTGAGGAAGCCGAGGAGCACCCCGACCACCGGGTCCTCGCCGGGGAAGAACAGCGGGCCGAAGTACAGCGCGGCCGCGGTGCCGTAGGCGAGGAAGTCGTAGTTCTCGATGGTGGTTCCGACGGTGGAACCGATGGCGGTCTTGAGCTTGTCCGGTGACCCGTACTTCGCCTGAGAGGCGACGGGTCGGTCGGTCGTGACGGTCATTGTGACGATCTCCTTTGATGTCGAGATGGTCGCCGCGGCCATCCTGAGGGTCCGCCCGAGACGAGCGGACTGCATCGTCAGGTGGTGATCCCCCCGAGGTTGCCTTTGGCATAGAACGAGGTGATGTGGTCGCGCACACGCTGTGCGGCGAGCGCGGCATCCTTCTTCTCGATCGCGTCGAGGATGTCGCGGTGCTCGTGTCGCACGGTCTTGGCCGTCTCACGCCAGTCGTCGAGCGCTGCGTAGGCGTCGATCATCTGGCGGTTGATGGCCGTTCGCAGGGAACCCATCAGATGCGCGATGAGGGCGTTCCCTGTCGACTCGGCGATCCGGACGTGGAAGGCCGCGTCGAGTCTGTTGAATTCACGGGTGCTGATCGAGGGGTCCTCCATCTCGTCGAGAAGGGCGGACAGCTCGATGTGGTCGGCGTCGTCGGACCTATAGGCGGCCTCCGAACAGGACCACTGCTCGAGGGCGATGCGCCCTTCGAGGACGTCGTTGGCATGGAAGTGACCGAGCGCCAGCTGCAGTTTCAGCAGATTGACGAAGCCCGGACCCGGCGTGCCCACGAGCACCGCTCCACCCTCCGGGCCGCCGCCCGGCCGGATGTCCACGATGCCCAGTGCCTCCAGCACGCGCAGCGCTTCGCGCAACGACGGGCGGGAGACGCCGAGCGAGGCGGCCAGATCGCGCTCGCTCGGCAGTCTGTCCCCGGCTTTCAAGCGGCCGTCGAGGATGCGTTCCTCGATCTGCTGCATCACCTGTTCGTAGGTGCGCACCCGCTGAACCGGTTGCCACGCATCGGCGCTCGCCACGGAGAGACTCCTTCTGGTCGCGGCGCCCGACGATTCTCGGGGCGCGTGGCCCCAGCGTAGCCGTCATGGTCGGATGGTCAGACGTTCGCTCAGACGACCTGTGCGGCGTGCTCGGCGCGGAATTCCGCCTCGAGCTCCCGGCGGATGCGGACGGCGAACTGCGACTCGTCGAGCTCGACGTCGTCCCACGAGACCGTCTGGTCCTTCGGCACGTCGCGGATGAGCTTCGCCCCGTGCGCGAGGCCGAGCGGCAGCGCGTTCTTGGCGAGCGACGTGGCCGCCGGCGCGAGCTTGCCGAAGACGGTGAAGCCACCCTCGCCGTCGAGACGGTCGCCGGCGCGGAGGTCCTTCTTGGCGGTCGTGACGACGTCGCCGCGGAAGCCGGTCGGCGAGCCGGTGGCCTCGCCGCGCACGACGGCCGACGCGATGCTGACACCGAGCTCGAGACCGATCATGTGGTACGGCCGGTAGAGCGAGGCGTAGCGACCGGTCGCGTCGGTGTGCACACCGTACTCGGCGAAGCACTGCACGCCGTAGTCGCTGATGGCCTCGAAGGTGACGTAGACGCCCCAGCGCAGGTTGTCGGGCACCTCGGTGCCGTCGCGGTACATGCTCGAGGCGATCTCGACGGTGCCGCGGCGGGTCAGGCTGCCCCCCGGGTACGTGTTCTCGCGGAACACGGTGGGCAGGTCGTCCTTGGAGGCCGCGGGGAAGAGGAGGCCCTCCTCCTGGGGCAGCAGTCCCGTGCCGTTGGCGACGGCGGCCATCTCGATCGCGGACTTGGTGCCGTCGAGGAAGGAGTTGAACATCTGCGGGTTGTAGTCGCCCGAAGCGAGCTGCTCGTCGGTGAAGCCGTAGTAGTTCCACACCGTGTCGGGCGTCGAGTAGTTGTACTCGGGCAGGTACTTCGTGCCCTTGCCCGCCGCGACGACGTCGAAGCCGACGGTGCGGCACCAGTCGACGAGCTCGCAGATGAGGGCCGGCTGGTCGCCGTAGGCCATCGAGTACACGACGCCCGCGGCCTGTGCGCGACGCTGCAGGAGCGGCCCGACCATGCAGTCCGCCTCGACGTTGACCATGATCACGTGCTTGCCGTTGTCGATGGCGGTGACCGCGTGGTAGGTGCCGTAGAGCGGGTTGCCGGTGATCTCGAGGATGACCTCGACGGCCGGGTGGGTGATGAGCGTGTCGGCGCTGTCGATGACGGCGGTGCCGCCGGTGCGCACGGCCTCATCCAGCGTCGCCGCCGAGTAGCGCTCGGGCGCCCAGCCGGTGCGCGCAAGCGCGGCCTTGGCCTTGGGCACGTTGATGTCGGCGACACCGACCACGTGGATGTTGGCCGCCTTGTTCGCCTGCGTGAGGAACATCGACGAGAACTTGCCGGCACCGATCACGCCGACCCGGATGGGGCCGAAGGCGGCGGTGCGCGCCTGCATCAGCGAGTAGAGGTTCACGGAACCCACTTCCTTGTCTCCATGGAGTGCGACGCATCCACCTTTGGTTTGTTGGTCAGTTGGTCTGACCATTGTCGCGAGAGCAATATTCACCGACACCGGGCATCGATGTCAAGCCGGACTTTCCGAGCGACGGGATGCCGCGGCTCGACGGTCGAGCAGTGCTCCCGCCGCAGGCCCCGGCGTGCGGAGCGCGCGACGTCACGGAGTCAGCGCGTCGTCGCCCGGTCGCGTCAGCGCGTCGCGGCCTTCGCCTCGACCACACGCCGCGCCGCGGCATCCACCACCTGGGCGAAGCCCGGGTCGGCCTGCACCTTCGCGGTCACGGCCTGCACCATCGCGGGAAGCACCGACGGATTGCTCGAGACGAGCACGACGTCGACGCCCGCGGCGATCGCGAGCACGGCGCGATCCCCCGGGCTCCACGCCTGCACCTGTGCGGCGGCAGAGAGGTCGTCGGTGATGACGACTCCATCGAACCCCACCTGGGTGCGCAGGAGGGAGAGCACGGCCGGTGAGAACGCCGCCGGCGCCGATGGGTCGATGCGCTGGTAGATCGCCGTCGACACCATCACGAGGGACGGGCCGGCGGCGGTCAGGCCGCGATAGACGTCGACGTCCGGCGAGGTGGGCCCGACGACCGTGTCGGTCACCCCCGAGGAGGTGTCCGTGTTCGGCCCCACGTGGCCCAGGCCGGGGAAGTGCTTGAACGTGGGCAGCACGCCCGCCGCCCGCATACCCGCGGCGAACGCACCCGCCCCCGCGGCGACCGCCGACTCGCTGTAGCCGTACTGACGCGACATGGCGCCGATCGGCGAGTTCGAGGGCGCCGTCTGCGGGCTCGTCACGATGTCGGCGACCGGAGCGAGGTTGACATTCACGCCGGCGGCCGCGAGTTCCCTGCCCCAGTCCGTGGCCGATGCCCGCAGCTGAGCACCCTGCTGGGCCTGGGTCAGTGCCGTCGGGATGCGGTCGAACCCGGGACCGGAGAGCACCTGGACGTCACCGCCCTCCTGGTCGGTCGCGACCCACAGACGTGGCGAGCCGGCGGGAAGGCGCGAGGTGAATGCCGCGACGACCGTCGCGGTCGCCTGCACACCCGCGGATGACCGGCCGTGCAGGAAGATCCCGCCGAGCTCGCCTCGCTCGACATCGGCGACCAGGGCGGGGTCGGCCGCTGTCGCCGCCGTTCCCGCCATGAAGAGCTGGCCGACCTTCTGCGCCAGCGTCATCCCCGCGATCGGATCGACGGTCGGGGTCGGCGTGGGGGTCGGCGCCGCCGCGGTGCGCGTCGGCGTCGGTGACGCGGACTCGCCGCCCTTCTCGTGCAGCCCGCCGCATCCGGCCAGCGCGAGCACGCCGATCAGCGCGATGGCGACCGTGGTCATCCTTCTCGTCCCCATGCGTCCATCGTCCCGCGCGCGCCGTGCGCGCGGAAGCCCCGGGGCGGCATCGCCGGCGTGCTAGAGCCGCAGCAGCTCGGTGACCCTCACGACGGCAGCACCCTCGTCGACGGATGCCGCGAGGTCGACTTCCCCACGGATGCGCCAATCGTGGTCGCCGGCGGGGTCGTCGATCGTCTGCTCGACCCGCCATATTCCGTTCGCGGAATCCGACTCGTCGATCGCGCAGTAGACGGGTGCGCGGGCGGCACCACCGGTCGAGATGTCGTCGTGCTCGGCGAAGTACCGGTCGAGGAAGGCGGGCCAGTCGACATCCGGATCGAGCTCCGCGAGCTCGTCGTCGCGCTCGAGCGCGGCCAGCTGTACCCGACGGAACAGCTCGTTGCGCACCAGCACGGTGAACGCGCGCCTGTTGGCGACGACCGACGGGGGCGCGGGAGGCACCACCGGGGCATCCGGATCGCCCGTCGGGTTCACGAGCTGCTCCCACTCGTCGACGAGGCTCGAGTCGACCTGTCGCACGAGCTCGCCGAGCCACGCGATCACGTCGAGCAGCTGCTCGGTGCGCGCGTCGGCCGGAACCGTCTGGCGGATCGCCCGGTACGCGTCGCTGAGGTAGCGCAGCACGAGTCCCTCGCTGCGGCCGAGCTGGTACCACGACACGAACTCGGCGAACGAGAACGCCCGCTCGTACATGTCGCGCACGACGGCCTTCGGACGCAGCTCGAAGTCACGCACCCACGGCTGGCTCGACGCGAAGACCTCGAACGACTGGGCGAGCAGGTCGGCGAGGGGCTTCGGGTAGGTGATCTCCTCGAGCGCCGCCATGCGCTCGTCGTAGTCGAGACCGTCGCGCTTCATCGCGGCGACCGCCTCGCCGCGCGCGCGAAACTCCTGCTGGCCGAGCACGGCGCGCGGGTCGTCGAGCGTCGCCTCGATCACGCTCACGACATCGAGCGCGTAGTGGCCGGTGCCGGCGCCGCCGGGGGCGTCCGACGGGTCGAGCAGCTCGATGGCCGCGAGCGCGAAAGGCGAGAGCGGCTGGTTCAGGGCGAAGTTCGGCTGCAGGTCGACCGTGAGTCGGATGTCCCCCTCCCCCGTCACCTCGACGATGCCGGCCTTCCGCAGCGTGCGGAAGATCGCGAGGGCACGGCGGGCGAGTTCGTACCGGCGCGCCTGGGGCTCATGGTTGTCGAAGACGAGCGAGCGCACGTGGGCGAACACGTCGCCACCCCTCGCGATCACGTTGATGAGCATCGCCGCCGTCAGCTGCAACTGCGGCACGAGCGCCTCGGGCGCGGCATCCCGGATGCGCTCGAAGGAGGTCTCGCTCCACGAGACGAAGCCCGCCGCGGGCTTCTTGCGCACGATCTTGCGCAGCTTCGCCGGGTCGTCACCCGCCTTGCGGGCCGCCTCGGTGTTTTCGATCTCGTGCTCGGGTGCCATCACGACGACGTTGCCGTACGGGTCGAAGCCGGCCCGGCCCGCGCGCCCGGCGACCTGGTGGAACTCCCGGGCGGTGAGCTGCCGCATCCGCGTGCCGTCGTACTTCGAGAGCGCGGTGATCAGCACAGTGCGGATGGGCACGTTGATACCCACGCCCAGGGTGTCGGTGCCGCAGATCACCCGCAGGAGTCCCCGCTGGGCGAGTGTCTCGACGAGCCGCCGATACCGCGGCAGCATGCCGGCGTGGTGCACGCCGATACCCGCGCGGACGAGTCGCGACAGGGTGCGCCCGAAGGCCGTCGTGAACCGGAAGCCGCCGATCGCCTCCGCGATGCGGTCGCGGTGCTCGCGGCTCGCGACCTTGATGCTCGCGAGCGCCTGCGCGCGCTCCATCGCCTGCGCCTGCGAGAAGTGCACGATGTACACCGGCGTCTCGGCCTCGTCGAGAAGCCCCTGCACGGCCTCCTGCACGGGCGTGCGGGCGTACGAGAAGTGCAGCGGCACGGGACGGGTGATCCCGGTCACCTCTGTCGTCACCCGGCCGGTGCGTCGGGTGAGGTCGTCGGCGATCGCCGTCACGTCGCCGAGGGTGGCCGACATCAGCAGGAATTGCGCGCGAGGAAGCAGCAGCAGCGGCACCTGCCACGCCCACCCGCGGTCGGGGTCGCCGTAGAAGTGGAACTCGTCCATCACGACCTGGCCGACATCGGCGGCGGCCCCCTCGCGGAGGGCGAGGTTCGCGAGGATCTCCGCCGTGCAGCAGACGATCGGCGCATCCGGGTTCACCGACGAGTCGCCCGTGACCATGCCGACGTGCTCGGGCCCGAAGATCTCGACGAGCGCGAAGAACTTCTCGCTCACGAGGGCCTTGATGGGCGCCGTGTAGTAGGTGCGCTCCCCGCGGGAGAGGGATGCCGCGTGGGCGGCGACCGCGACGAGCGACTTCCCCGTGCCGGTCGGGGTTGCGAGCACGACGTTCGCTCCGGAGACGAGCTCGATCACGGCCTCGTCCTGGGCGGGGTAGAGCGCGAACCCGCGGTCGGCGGCCCACGCGACGAACACGTCGTACAGACGATCGGGGTCGCCCGCGGCCGCACGGGCGGCGTCGACGAGCGGGGTGGTCACCCCTCGAGTCTGCCGCAGTCGCGGAACACGAGCCTCGCGGCCTACGTTGGACCTGTCGACGAGAGGATGCCGCATGCCCCCGCAGGACGAGCAGATCACCGTGACGCGCAACGATGAGGCCGGGCGGTACGAGGTCACCGTCGACGGCGCGATCGCGGGGTTCACGGTGTTCGAGATCGACGACGACGGCCGCGCGGTCTATCCGCACACGGTGGTCGACCCGGCGTTCGGCGGTCGGGGACTCGGCTCGGTGCTCGTGAGCGCGGCCCTGGCCGACGAGGCCGCCCGCGGCACCACGATCGTCCCTCTGTGCCCGTTTGTGGTGCGCTACCTCGAGCGGACAGAGGTCGCCGGTCTCGTGATCGCATGGCCCGAGGTGCGGTCATGACCGACGACGAGACGGATGTCGCGGCATCCGTCCGACGCGTCGGCCCCCGCGCGCTGGTGCTCGGCTCGCGCGATGTTCCGCTCGGCGGTGTGCGCGGCATGACCGTCACCCGAGCGCTGCCGCAGCGGGACCTGCCGATGGTCGGCGCGTGGTGCTTCCTCGACCGATTCGGCCCGCAGACGACCACGATGCGCGTCGAACCCCATCCGCACATCGGGCTGCAGACGGTGACGTGGCCGTTCGAGGGCCGCGTGCGGCACCGCGACTCGGTCTCGAGCGACGTGGTCATCACGCGCGGACAGCTCAACCTCATGACCGCGGGCGCCGGCGTCGCGCATTCGGAGTACTCGGTGGGCGACGGCCCGATCCCGCTCGACGCACTCCAGCTGTGGGTGGCGCTTCCCGAGGCGCGGCGGCACGGCGAGGCAGCGTTCGAACGTCACGAACGACTACCCGAAGTGACGCTCGCGGCGACCGTTGGAGAGCCCGCCGTCGGCTTGGTCGTGATGGGGTCCTTCGCCGGAGTGACCTCGCCGGCCACCGCCTACAGCCCGCTCGTGGGCGCCGAGGTGCATCTTGCGCCGGGCTCGCGGGTCGCGTTGCCGGTGGATGCCGCCTGGGAGCACGCTGTGCTCGCCGTCGACGGCGATCTCGCCGTGCAGACCGACACGACGCCGGCGACCCCCGCGTCGCTCGGGGTGGGCGACCTGATCTACCTCGGCACCGACCGGGACGAGATCGAGGTGAGCACCGACGGCGGCGCGACGCTGTTCCTGCTCGGTGGCGAGCCGTTCGAGGACGACATCGTGATGTGGTGGAACTTCGTCGCGCGCACGCACGAGGAGATCGTCGCCGCCCGGGACTCCTGGGAGGCGGGGGCCGAGCGCTTCGGCCGCGTTGTCGACCACGGCGATGAGCGGATCCCCGCCCCGCCGCTGCCGGGTGTTCGGCTCACCACCCGGCGCCGCCGGGTCTGACGAGCGCCGAGGGCGCCCCGGCCGGAGCCGAGACGCCCTCGTCCACCTGGTCGGGTGTCAGAACACCAGGAACCCGGATGCCCCGAACGACCCGTCGAGCACCGCACTGCCGCCGTATTGGGCGACGATCAAGTGCACACCGCGGGACTGCTTCGGCAGGGTGATCGACGCCTTCCCGTCGGCGAGGTCGGCCGTGTACTTCCGGCCGTCGACCCACACCGTGACGGCGCCGGTCGCCGCGGGACCGTGGGACGGCTTCACCGCGAGGTTCACCACGAAGGTGGTCGACGTGCGCCCGAGGTACGGGTTCACGGTGACGCTCAGCGACGAGGACGCCTTCACGACGACGTCGGCGCTGTCCGCCGTGCCGGCGTTGGGCGAGGAGGCGGCAGTCGCGGTCACCCTGACCGACAGCGTCGTGCCCGCGTCGGCCTTGGTGACCTTGTACGTCGTGCCGGTCGCGCCGTCGATCGGTGAGCCGTCGCGCAGCCACTGATAGGCGAGCGTCACGTCCGCGGGATTCCAGGTGCCGCCCGTCGCGGTGAGAGTGCTGCCCACCTTCGGCGTGCCCGTGACGGTCGGCGGGGCGGTGGCGACCGGAGCGGCCGCACCGCTGTCGACCGTGAGCACCGTCGTCGCCGCCGAGTCGCCGTAGCGCACGATCCCGAAGTAGCGGGTGGACGCGTCGAGCCCCGACCAGTTGAGCGTGTAGGTCGCGGGCTGCCCGCTCGTCGTCGGCAGCGGGACCGGCGAGGCGGTCAGCGAGCCGACTCCCGCGCCCGAGCCGACGACCGCGGCCGTCGCGTCCCACGTGAACGGCGACGTGAAGGCATAGCGGTTGACCTGCACGAGGTAGGTGCCCGCCGTCGGCGCGATGAGCGCGACGGACTCGTCGGCCGACGACGTCGCCGATGACCAGTTCTCGTAGTAACGCCAGTCGGTCGGCGACACCACCCGGTAGACCGTCAGGTCGAGGTCGGACCCGGTGTCGTCCGAGGAGTCGACGTCGAACCGGGCATACGTCGACCCCTGCGGGACATCCACCACCATGTAGGCGTTGTACTGGCCGTCCTCCTCCGAGAAGGTGTCCTGGTCACCGGAGTGACCGGGCACGGCGGCCAGGTCGGGGTCGGTCAGCAGAGTCGCCGGGGCGAGGCCGGAGACGCCGAGGTCGAGGTCGCCGGTCACCGCCGGGGTCACCGTCACGTCGGCGGTGCCCGAGATTCCTGTGCCGGACACCGATGCCGGGGCATCGACCGAGACCGGGTACACCGCGATCGGCGAGCGGGCGGCGTGCGTGCCACCCGTCCACGTCAGGAACCCGTGGGTCCACTTCTCGACGGGGGCGTCCGTGCGGGTCACCGTGATCTTCACGTCGGCCTTCTCGCCCGCCTTCAGGCTCACCGTCGACGGCGAGACCGTGACGTCGAAGCCGGGGAGGTCGACGTTCGCGGTGAACGTGGCGTCCTCGGTGGCCGTGATCGTGCGGGTCACCGTCTGCGAGCCGGCCAGCGAGCCGATCCCGATGGAGGCGAGGTTGAGGTCGCTCGCGTCGATCGGCGAGACGCCGAAGTCGTGCAGCCCGAGGCCCTGCAGGTAGGCCGCCCAGTCCGCCGGTCCGTTCAGGTACAGCAGGCTCGGCGAGAAGTACGCGGTCGGGTCGACGTGGCCGGCGCCCTGCGTGAACGGATCGGTCACCGCGGCGCCCGCGGCATCCTTCGTGTCATAGGACGTCGTCATCATGGCCGACTTGATCTCGGCGGGCGTCGCGTTCGGTCGCTCACCGAGGTAGAGCGCCGCGAGCCCCGCGATGTGGGGCGCCGCCATCGACGTGCCCGACAGGATGCCGAACGTGGGGTCGGCGCCCGGCGCGTTGTTCGTGGCCGCGAGGATCGCGACGCCGGGCGCCGAGATGTCGGGCTTGATGACGTCGCTGCCGTCGGCGAGCATCGGGCCACGGCTCGAGAATCCGGCCACCTGCGGGGTGGGTGTCTCGACGCCGGTCACGTTCTCGCCGATCAGTGTCGCCGTCGCGTCCGCCGTGCCGCGCACATAGTCGAGCAGAGCCGCGCGATCGGTGTCGGGGAGGTGCACGGTCGGCACGCTGTGGAAGTCGTTGTCGAGCGAGCCCGGCGTGACGTTCACGAGGATCATGCCGATGCCGCCGGCCTCCTTGACCGCCTGCGACTTTTCGACGCGGGCGTTCGAACCGCGGTCGCAGACGACGATCTTGCCGGCGACCTTCGCCGGGTCGAGCGAGCCGAGGTAGCACAGCGGTGCGTTGGCGTTGCCGGCGAGCGCCACGTCGCCGGAGTAGACGACGGGGCCGGCGACCCGCTCACCGAACGGAACACTCACCGAGGCGCCGGCCTTCTGGAAGCCGTTCGGAAGTTCGACGGTGCCCTCCCAGGTCGGGATGGTCGAGGCGGCGACGGTCGTGTACCAGGGCGACGCGTGGTCGGCGGTCGAGGCATCCGGTCCCGAATTGCCGGCGCTGACCGAGACGAACACGCCCGCGGCGGCCGCGTTGTAGAACGAGATGTCATCGGGCTGCAGAACGGATGTCGCCGACCCGCCGCCGATCGAGTAGTTGATGACGTCGACGCCGTCGGCCGTCGCCTGATCGATCGCGCCGAGCAGGTCGCTCAGGGCGCAGATGTCGTCGGTCGTGACGAGCGGATCGGGGCCGTCGTAGCAGGCCTTGTAGGCGGCGACCTTGGCGGCCGGGGCGACACCCGAGATCGCGCCGAAGTCGACGCCCTCCACGGTTGCGTCGACCCCGTTGTTGCCCGCAGCGGTCGAGGCCGTGTGGGAGCCGTGACCGGCGCCGTCGCGCGGCGACAGGTAGTCGTAGGCGAACGAGAACCCGGTGGCGGCGGCGCCCTCGCTGAAGTACTGCGCGCCGACGAGCTTGGTCGAGTACTGCGCGGCACTCCAGGCGTCCTTGCCGGCTCCCGGCTTGTCGACGACCGTGCTGCGGAACTCTCCGCCGTCGGACTTCTTGTAGACCACCTGCGTGACGGCGGCGCCGTCGGCGTCGGTGCCGGCGGCGAGGTAGGGCTGCGTGTCGCTCGGGGTCGTCGACAGCGGGTCGCCCGCGAACGACGGGTTCTCGGGCGAGATGCCGGTGTCGACGACGCCGACGACGATGCCCGCGCCGGCCTTGTCGATGCCGCCGACGCCCTCCCACACTCCGCCCGCGCCCTCGAGACCGAGGAACTGGGTCGACGGGACGGCATCGGGATGCCGCACTTCGTCGGCGTAGACGCCGAGCACCCCCTTCGTGCCCTTGAGCTTCGACGCCTGCGCGCCGCTGAGGTTCGCGCTGAAGCCGTTGAGGGTGATCTGGTAGGTCGTGTCGGGTGTCACTCCGGCGCTGGAGGCGACATCCTTCTGCCGGTTCTGGAGGAACCGCGAGTACTGCTTCGCCTGCGGTGAGGCCGCGTCGAGCCGTTCGCCCTCCTTCGCCTTGGTGGGGGCGAGGCCGGGCTCGCCCCCTTCGTAGGTGGCGAGGGGCTTCTCGTCGAGCAGCACGATGTAGCGGCCGCCGGGCAGATCGAGAGGGGTGGGCGCGGCGGGGCCGGGCTCGGCTGCGGTGCTCGCCGCGGCCGAGCCGCTGACGATCAGTGCGGCCAGGGTGACGGCCGCCGCAGCTTTCAGGCGGAGGTGTGCCATGTACTGCGCTCCATTCGTGGGGGGATGTCGGAACACGTGCCACGGCCCGGAGGCCGCGTGGGCCCGAACGTACCTCACAGCGAATTCTCAACGAACACATATCCACGGTTCATGAGAGAACTCTCACGAGAACGCGTCGCTACGCTGAGCAGGTGGCCGCCCGACCATCCGCCCTCTCCACCCGTGTCCTGCTGATCTGCGCCGCGATCGGCGTCGCCACCGGGCTCCTCGGGGGCATCGCCGGATGGATCACCCCGATCGTCATCGCGACCGCACCGATGCTCTACGGCCTGGTGCTCGGCGTGCACGTGCTGCCCGGCATCATCGCGCAGGAGGTCGTGCGGCTGCCCTGGGTGGCGCTGCTCGCGCACGTGCTCGCGGCGCTCGTCGCCAGCGCCACCAGCCCGCAGTGGGCGGGTCGCTACATCGGCACCGCCCTGCTCATCGGCGGCATCCAGGAGGGCGTCGCCGCCCTCACCCGGTACCGGTCGTGGGCTCCATGGCGCTTCTTCGTGTCCGCGGTCATCGTCGGTGCGATCATCGCCGTCGTCGTCGCGCTCATCGTCGACCTCGGGAGCTTCGCGCCGTGGGTTCAGGCGGCGTACCTCACGATCAGCGTGCTCGGCCCCGTCGCGTGGACGGCCGTCGGTCTCGCCGTCGGCGCCCGGCTGCGCAGCGCGGGAGTCGCCGCCCGTCGCTGACAGGATCCTCCCGCGGGCAGCCGGGTAGGTTAGGTGATGCTCACTTCCGTCGGTCGAGGTCTCGTGTCCCCTGCTCCCGTCATCCACGCGAACGGCGTCGCCGTGCGCCACATCGACGCCGACACGCCGGTGCCCGCGGGCGCGAGCTTGAGCGCTCACCCTGGCGAGGTGGTGCTGCTGCTCGGGCCGAGCGGGTCGGGAAAGTCGACGTTCGCGCTCACCCTCAACGGACTCATCCCGCACCACCTCGACGCCGAGGTGACGGGGGACGTCGTGATCGGGGATGCCGCGGCATCCGCGTCGACCGTCGCCGAGCTGTCGTCGCGGGTCGCGCTGGTCTTCCAGGACCCGGATGCGCAGATCGTGACCGCCCGCGTGCGCGACGAGGTCGCCTTCGGCCCCGAGAACCTGCGCGTCCCGCTCGCCGAGATCGCGACGCGCGTCGAGGCGGCCCTGCGGCGACTCGACCTGTGGGAGCGCCGTGACGACGACCCCGACATCCTCTCCGGAGGCGGTCGGCAGCGGCTCGCGATCGCCGCGGCCCTCGCAATGGGCACCCCCGCGATCGTGCTCGACGAGCCGACCGCGAACCTCGATCCGGCCGGCGCCGCCGAGGTGTTTGCCGCCCTGCGCGACCTGGCGTCGGCCGGCGATCACGCGATCGTCGTGATCGAGCACGATCTCGACGAGCTGGTCGAGGTGGCCCACCGCGTGGTCGTGCTCGACGCCACCGGTCGTACGGTCGCCGACGGCACGGTCGACGACGTGCTGCGCGCCCGCGCCGCCGAGCTCGACGCCCTGGGTGTCTGGCTTCCCGCGGTCACCCTGGCGGCCCTGCGGCTGCAGCGTGCCGGGGTTCCGATCGAGCGGATGCCGCTGACCGCCGCCGAGCTGCGCGCCGCCGTCGCGGCGGCCCCGCCGATCGATGCGACGGCCGACGCACTGTCGTCGTCTGCGGCGCGCACGCCGGCCGACGCTTCCACGACCGCTCCCGCCGCGAACGCCGTCGAAGTGTCGGGACTCACGCTGCGCCACGGGCGCGACGAGGTGCTGCACGACGTCTCCCTCACGATCGCCGCGGGCGAGTTCGTCGCGATCGTCGGCCCCAACGGCGCCGGCAAGACGACGCTCGCGCAGGCGATCGCGGGCGTGCGACGCACGCCGCGCGGCACCGTCCACGTGCGGGGTGCGGACGTCGCGCGCCGACGCACCACCCGGCGCATCGGCTTCGTGTTCCAGAACCCCGAGCATCAGTTCGTGGCACCGACGGTGCGGGAGGAACTCGCGCACAGCCTGCGCGGGCGCTCGGCCGCCGAGGTCGCCGAGCGGGTCGACGCCATGCTCGAGCGGTTCGATCTGACGGCGCACGCGACGCGGCATCCGTTTCTGCTGTCGGGGGGCCAGAAGCGGCGCCTGTCCGTCGCGACCGCGCTCATCGAGGGCGCCGACGTGTTGGTGCTCGACGAGCCGACCTACGGGCAGGATCGCGCCCGCGCCGACGAGCTGCTGCGCCTGCTGGGCGACCTGCACGCGCAGGGCACGACGGTCGTCGTGGTGACGCACGACATGCAGGTGGTCGCCGAGCACGCCGAGCGGGTGCTCGTGATCGAGCGCGGCCGGGTGATCGCGGATGCCTCCCCCGCCGTGCTGTTCGCCGACGAACCGCTTGTGCGGCGGGCGCGGCTGCGGGTGCCGCCGTTGCGGGTCGCGTTCGCCGATCTGCCTGGCCAGCCGGCGCTGTCGGGTGTGATGCGGCTCGCCGATCTCGACGCCGTGCGGGGAACGGCGGTGACCGGATGACCACCGTCACTCTCATCGACGCGTCGGCACCGACGGTGATCCGCACGCGTCTCGGCCTCGATCCGCTGACACTGTTCGCCGCGGTGATCCCGGCCTCGATCGGGCTCGTGTTCACGCGCGACCTGGTGGTGCCGCTGGTGTTCCTCGGCATCGGGCTGGCGCTCGCGCTGATCGTCTCGCGCGTGTCGGCACGCGTGCTCGCTCTGCTCGTGCTGGCGCTGCCGGTCGCGATCGTCGCGCTCGCGCTGCTGTTCGCGCTGTGGGTGGACCCGGCCACGGTCGCCGACACCCGCGTCGCGGTGGGCATCGCCGGGCGCGACCTCACCGTCGGCGCGCTCACCGTCGGGGCAGCCACGGCACTGCGGCTGGCGGCCATCACCGCGCTGCTGTTCGCCGCGGGCTCGGCGGCCGACGGACCGGACCTCGTGCGGGCGCTCGTGCAGCACCTGCGCGTGCCCTACCGCGTCGGCTACGCCGCCCTCGCCGCGCTGCGTTTCGTGCCCCGGTTCGCGCGCGAGCTCGACGTCATCCGGCGCGCGCACCGGGTGAGGGATGCCGCGGCCCCCGGCCCGTTCGCCGCGCTCGCGCGGGGATTCGGCTACGCGGTGCCGCTGCTGGCCGGGGCCATCCGCCACGCGGAACGCGTGGCGCTCGCGATGGACGCGCGCGCGTTCGGCGCCCACGCGACTCGCACCGAGCCGCGGGTCGCACGCTGGCATCGCCTCGACACCGCCGTGGTCGCCGGGGGCTGGGTGCTCACCGTCGCGGTCTTCGTCGTCGTCGCCGCATCCTGACCCGAGACCCACGCCGCGGGGCGGCGGCTCCTGCCCGCGCATGACGAGGGGGACGAGGCATCCGCCCCGTCCCCCTCGTGCCGAGCGTCAGCGCTTGCCGACGATCTGACGCGACACGATGTCGCGCATGATCTCGTTCGTGCCGCCGTAGATGCGGTGCACGCGCGCGTCGAGGAACGCCCGGGCGATCGGGTACTCGGTGATGTAGCCGTAGCCGCCGTGCAGCTGCACGCCGAGGTCGAGCAGCTCCCACTCGCGGTCGGTCGCCCAGAACTTCACCTTCGCGGCCTCCTCGGCCGTGAGCTTCTTGTCCTTGTAGAGCAGCATCGCGCGGTCGATGTACGCCCACATCACATCGACGGTCGTGGCCATGTCGGCGAGACGGAACCGGGTGTTCTGGAAGTCGGAGATCGACTGGCCGAACGCCTCACGGCTGAGCGTGTAGTCGCGCGTCCAGACGAACGCGGCCTCGCCCGCGGCGGCCGCCGCGACACCGATCGAGAGGCGCTCGAGAGGCAGGTTCATCATGAGCTGGATGAAGCCGAGGCCCTCCTTGCCGCCGATGAGGTTCTCGTCGGGCACGAAGACGTCGCTGAACGAGAGTTCGGCGGTGTCCCACCCGTGGAAGCCCATCTTCTCGAGCTTCTTGCCGTGGTCGAAGCCCTCCATGCCGCTCTCGAGGATCAGCAGGCTGAAGGCCTCGGGACGGTTGCCCTCGCCGGTCTTCACGAACGTGACGACGATGTCCGCGGTCTTGCCCGAGGAGATGAAGGTCTTGGCGCCGTTGACGATGTAGCCGCCGTCGACCTTCTTCGCGGTGGTCTTGATGCCGCGCAGGTCGCTGCCCGCGCCGGGCTCGGTCATCGCAAGCGCACCGAGCACCTCGCCGGTGGCCATGCGCGGGAGCCACTTCTCCTTCTGCTCCTGTGTGCCCATGTGCACGAGGTACGGAACCGCCAGGTCGTCCTGGATGCCGAACGCACCGGCGAGCGAGCCCTGTCCGACGCCGATCGTCTCCTCGAGCACGATCGAGCGGAAGCGGTAGTCCTGCAGCATGCCGGCGCCGCCGAACTCCTCCGGCACCGACAGGCCGATGATGCCCGCCTCGCCCGCGGCCAGCATGGTCGCGCGGTCGATCTCGCCGTCCTTCTCCCACTGCACGCGCTTCTCGTTCGTCGCGTACCGCTTGAGGAACTCCTTGACGACGTCGCGGAACGCCTCGTGGTCCTCGTCGTAGATGTCGCGCTCCATGTGCGCAGTCCTTCCGTCTTCGCTTCGGCGGGATACCCGCTCGCGGCTGCGCTCGTGGCCACGCCGCCCCTGCGATCCTAGGTCGCGAGGCGGGCCGCAGGCCAGGGCATTGTGGAATTGCATGTCACCGTCTGCGGAACTCGGTGTCAGCGTTGTGGGGATGCCGCAACCGGGCCGGAGCAGCGGGATTCCGCGGCGATCCGGTACCGCGTTCGGGGGCGACCGGCAGTGCCGTAGTCAAGTGACCGGGTCGCGGTGCCCGAGTCGGCGAGGTGCTCGAGGTAGCGCCGACAGCTGACGCGAGAGAGTCCCGCGAGGTCCGCGATTTCGGCAGCGCTCGCCTCGCCCGCCTCGGCGAGCGCACTGCGCACGACGAGGAGCGTCGGAGCACTCAAACCCTTGGGCAGCTGCCGCCTGGCGCCGGGTCGCATCAGAGCATCGACCGAATCCTGGTCGAGCCCCGGGCGCACTGACCGCGGCACCCGTCGCTCAGCAAGGACATCGTCGATACGCGCATGAAGATCGTCCGCCGTGAACGGCTTCACCAGGTAATGCCGAGCACCGCGCATGCGAGCCGCTCGCACGGTGTCGACGTCACGGGCCGCCGTCACCGCGATGACCTCCGGCTGCACGATCGTGCCGTCGGAACGCAGCACCCGCAGGGCCTCGAGCCCGGTGAAACCGGGGAGGAACACGTCGAGCAGCACGAGATCGGGCGCGAGATCGCGCACCAGTCGCACCGCTTCCGGACCGGTCGCAGCCGTGCCCACGACCTGACATCCGCCGTGGGCGTCCACGAACCGGGCGTGCAGAGATGCGACGGCCGGAACATCGTCGACGATGAGCACGCGGAGGACGTTCATCGTGCGGTCACCGCCATCGGCACCCGTAGCTCGACCTCGAAGCACGCCCCGCCCCAGGGAGACCGCGACACCCGGGCCCCGCCACCGCGACGCCGCGCGACCCGCGCGACGAGAGCGAGGCCGATGCCGCGGCGGCGACCGGCGACATCCTTCGTGCTGAACCCTTCGTCGAAGGCGCGCCGAGCGACCTCATCGTCGAGGCCGGGGCCCGAATCGTCCACCCTCACACGCACCTCGCCCGACACCGCCTGCACGACCACCGCGACGCGATCCTCGGCACGACACGCGTCGAACGCGTTGTCGATGAGGTTACCGATCACCGTGCGCAGATCATCGGATGCCTCCCCCGGCACCGTCCCCTCGACGTCCACCGTCATCACGAGCCCCCGCTCGCGCGCCTGCGCGAGCTTCACCGACAGCAGCGCCGCCAGTTCCGCGCCGAGGTTCGCGGCCGGCTCATCGACGGCGAGCGCCCCGCCTGAGCGACTCTTTGCGACGAACTCCCGAGCCTCATCGATCTGGCCGATCTCGAGCAGTCCGGAGATGACATGCAGGGAGTTGGAGAACTCGTGTGCCTGCGCGCGCAGTCCGTCGGTGAGCGACTGCGCGCCATCCATCTCCCGCAGCGCCGCGTGGAGCTCGGTGTGATCCCTCAGCAGCAGAGTGCCGCCCACGCGCCGGCCGTCATCGTCGATCGTGCCGGTGCCGCGGGCGATCAGTGCCCGCTCGCCCGCCAGCACGAGTCGCCCGTCGGGCTCGCCTTCCTCGAGCACGGCGAGGATCGGCGCATCGACCACCTCGGTGAGCGGGCGCCCGACCAGATCGTCGACGTTGAGCAGTCGTGCTGCGGCGTCGTTGGCCATCGAGACACGGCCGTCGCTGTCGACGGTGACGACACCCTCACTGAGACGGTGGAGCATCGTCTCCCGGCTGTCGACGAGCTCGGCGATCTGCTGGGGCTCCAGCCGGAAGATGCGCCGGCGAACGAGGGCGGTGACTCCAGCCGCTCCGAACACGCCGACCAGCGTCGACCCGGCGACCGCGACCAGCAGCCAGGGCAGCCAGATCTGCACGTCCGCGGCGAGGGCCGACTCCAGCATGCCGACGGACACGGTTCCGATCACGCGCTGCGCGTCGTCAAAGATCGGGACCTTCACGCGCCACGACTCGCCGAGGGTCCCGGTCTGCGTGCCGACATAGACCTCACCGGACAGCGGAACCGAGGGATCGGTCGACACCTTCTCGCCGATGCGCTCAGGGTTCGGATGGCTCAGCCGAATGCCGGCGGCATCCGTCACGACGACATAGGCGAGCTGCGAGGACTCGCGCAGCACCTCGGCGATCGGCTGGATCTTCGCGCTCGGATTCGGCGAGTCGAGGGCGTCATGGATCGAGGGCAAACGGGCGATCGATTGAGCGACGCCGACCATGCGCTCACGATGGGCGTCTCTGATGGCCAGTTCCTGCACGCTGATGGCGACCGCGCCCGTCGCGACCGTCACCACGCACACGATGGCGGCCTGCAGCAGAAGCAACTGCAGCCTCAGCGACATTGCTCGGTGCATGGAGGACATTCTGCCCGTTGGGTGGCGCTGACGGCGGCGCGCACGAGACCAATACTTTCCGAACCCTCGCTTACTTTCGCAAGCGCGCCCGAGCACATCGACCCCCCTAACGTCGGGTGGCATTGAGGGGATGCGACGGCGCATCCCCGTACTCGAAGGAGAGTCGACCTCACATGCGCACACGCTTCGCCACCGCCGCCCTGCTCGCGGCGGTCGCCCTCAGCTTGACGGCCTGCCATCCGCAGGCATCGAGCGGCGGCTCTGCAGCCGGACCGTCATCTGTGCAGATCATCGTTCCCGCCGATCCTGGCGGCGGCTGGGACCAGACCGGTCGCGCGATCTCGTCGACTCTCACCGGCGACAAGCTGGTCGGCGCCGCTCCGGTCAACAACGTGGGCGGCGCCGGAGGCACGGTCGGCCTCGCCTCGCTCGCGAATGAGCGCAACCCGTACACCCTCATGGTCACGGGCCTGGTCATGGTGGGCGCGGTGGAGACGAACTCGGCGCAGAACCGACTCGAGGACACGACACCGATCGCCCGGCTGACCGACGAGCCCCTGGTGGTCGTCGTGCCCAAGGATTCGCCGTACCAGACGCTCAAGGAGTTGGTCGACGCGGTGCTCGCCGATGGGCAGAAGATCACCATCACCGGCGGCTCCGCCGGTGGCGCCGACCACATCCTCGCGGGGCTGCTGCTCGAGGCCGCAGGCCTCGACGGGGCGGGCATCACCGAGAAGCTCAACTATGTGCCCAACTCCGGCGGCGGTGAAGCGGTGTCGCTGCTTCTCGGCAAGAACGCATCGGCCGGCATCTCCGGCGTCGGCGAATTCGCCGAATACGTCACCTCCGGTGACCTGCGCGCCCTCGCGGTGTCCAGTGACGCCCCGGCGGCCTTGATCCCCTCGGCGCCCACCATGACCTCGCAGGGCTACGACGTCGTCTACACGAACTGGCGCGGGCTTCTCGCACCGGGCGGTATCAGCGCCGAGCAGAAGCAGCAACTGGTCGACCTGATCACCCGCATGCACGCATCGGCTGCGTGGCAGGCGACGCTCAAGGACAAGGGCTGGACGGACGCGTTCCTCACCGGGGATGAGCTCTCGACCTTCCTCACCGCCAACATCTCCGACGTGCAGTCGACGCTGAAGAACATCGGACTCACGTCGTGACGACGGACATCACTCCCACCTCCGGGGCGGCGTCGCCGCCCCGGAGGTGGAGCGGGGATCGCATCGGGGAGCTCATGTTCGCGGCGCTGGTGTTCGGCCTCGGCCTCTACGCGCTGATCGGCGCCTTCGCGATCCGCACCCCCGCCGGCGCCCAGGTGGGCCCGCGCGTCTTCCCGTATCTCGTGTCGGCGCTGCTCATCGGAGCCGGCACCGCACTTATCATCGGCGTACTCCGCGGCCGCCTCGGTCAACGCGAGGAAGGCGAGGACATCGATTCGAGTGCCCGCACCGACTGGTGGACGATCACGAAGCTCGTGCTGCTGTTCGTCGGCGTCGTTCTGCTGCTCGACGTTCTCGGCTGGTGGCTCACCGCAGCACTTCTGTTCGGCGGCGCAGCCCTCAGCCTCGGCGCCAAGAAGTGGTGGATCGCTCTCACGGCCGGGCTCATTCTGGGCATCGCGACCCAGATCCTGTTCGGCGAGGGCCTCGGGCTCTTCCTCCCCCGCGGCTGGGCATTCGACGCCTGGTACGGCCCCGGCCCCCTCTTCTAGGAACCTCATGGACAACATCTCCCTCCTCCTGCAGGGCTTCGCCACGGCCGTCCAGCCCGAGTACCTGCTGTTCGCGTTCATCGGCGTGCTCGTCGGAACTGCCGTCGGCGTACTCCCCGGCATCGGTCCGGCGATGACGGTGGCGCTCCTGCTGCCGTTGACGTACTCACTGCCGCCCACCGCCGCGATCATCACGTTCGCAGGCATCTACTACGGCGGCATGTATGGCGGCTCGACCACGAGCATCCTGCTGAACACCCCCGGCGAGTCGGCGTCGGTCATCACGGCGATCGAAGGCAACAAGATGGCCAAACTCGGTCGGGGAGCAGCAGCGCTCGCGACTGCCGCCATCGGCTCATTCGTCGCCGGCACCATCGCGACCGCCCTCCTGACCCTCTTCGCGCCGGTGATCGCCGGCTTCGCGGTCAACCTCGCGCCGGCCGACTTCGTGGCCCTCATCGTCGTGGCGTTCATCACGGTAGGCGCGCTGCTGGGTTCGTCGGTCTCCCGCGGCATCGCCTCTCTCGGCATCGGCCTGTTCATCGGCCTCGTCGGCACCGAGCAGACCACCGGTCAGGCGCGCTACACGATGGGCATGCTTGCGCTCTCAGACGGCATCAGTGTGGTTCTCGTCGCGGTCGCGCTGTTCGCCGTCGGCGAGGCGCTCTACGTTGCAGCGAGACTGCGCAGCGGGCCGATCCCGATCATCCCCGTGACTCGCGGATGGCGCAGTTGGATGTCCCGCGAGGACTGGCGCCGATCGTGGAAGCCGTGGCTGCGCGGCACCGCGATCGGCTTCCCGATCGGAACGATCCCGGCGGGCGGCGCCGATGTCGCCACGTTCCTGTCGTACGCCACCGAGAAGCGCTTCTCGCGCCACAAGAAGCAGTTCGGACGTGGGGCGATCGAGGGGGTCGCCGGCCCCGAGGCAGCCAACAACGCCGCCGCCGCCGGTGTGCTCGTCCCGCTCCTGACACTCGGTCTTCCGACGACCGCGACCGCCGCGATCATCATCACGGCATTCCAGTCGTACGGCATCCAGCCCGGGCCGCAGCTCTTCCAGTCGCAGGGCGACCTGGTGTGGGCGCTCATCGCGAGCCTCTACATCGGCAACGTGCTGCTACTGGTGCTGAATCTGCCGCTCGCGGGTATCTGGGTGAAACTCCTGCAGATCCCCCGTCCGTACCTCTACGCCGGAATCCTGACGTTCGCCGCCCTCGGCGCCTACGCGGTGAGGTTCTCGACGATCGATGTGCTCATCCTTCTGATCGTCGGGGCACTCGGGTATGTCATGCGGCGCTTCGGCTACCCGGTGGCCCCCCTCATCGTCGGCCTCATCCTCGGCCCGATGGGCGAGCAGCAGCTGCGCAAGGCGCTCCAGCTGAGCCAGGGCAACATGGGCGATCTCGTGCTGCATCCATTCGCGGCGACGTGTTACGCGGTGCTGATCGTGCTCGTCACCGCGGGACTGTGGCTCAAGCGTCGTCAGAACCGTTATGAGCGTGCCCTCGAGGCCTCGCTCGCCGCAACGACATCCCCCGCCGCAGCGGTGGATCGACTGTGGGACGAGGGCGAGCGTCCGTCCGAAGTGTCGACCGACGCGATTCGAGCGGAAGAGGCAACGCGTCTGGCGCGAGCCGCGCGGCGCGATCGACACGACGAGCGATGACGGATGCCTCGGGTGGCCGGACCGGTCACCCGAGGTAGTTCGGCGCGGCGGGCAGTCCGAAGAACGCCTCGAGCGTGTGGAACCCGCCGTCATGGTACGCCGCCGCGAGCTGCGGCCCGATGTAGCGCAGGTGCCAGGGCTCGGAGTCGTACCCCGACACCGCCGTCTGCCCCGGCTCGTAGCGCACGATGAATCCGTAGCGCCAGCCGTTCTCGGCCACCCATTTCCCGGCCGCTGACGTGCCGAAGCCGTCCATCGTGCCGCATCCGGCAGAGGTGCACGAGACGACGTCCGTCGCGAACCCGGTCTGGTGCTCGCTGTATCCGGGATGAGCGCTCGTCGCATCGGCAGCCGCCTTGCCGCCGTTCGCGACATTCGACGCGTACGTGCTCACCTGCGTCTGGTACGACCGGTAGCCGCTCACCACCCCGAGGCTGCCCACGCCCGCAGCGGCCGCGGCATCCGACATCGTGGTGAGGGCGGCAGCGGCGGGCGGCTGCAGTTGACCTGCCCCGTTCACGAGGCGCACACCGACCTTGGCGAGCGCGGCCGGCGCGAAGGACAGCGGCTCGAGCGGGCGCGCCTTGTCGACGACGACCCAGACGTGGTTCGCGTCGGCGAGGGTGATGCAGGGGGCGTCTCCGGAGACCACGGCGTCGCGGAACGCGGCACCACCGCCCACGGCCGTGATGACGGCCTCGTCGTCACGCGCGGCGAGCGCCGCGGTGACCGCCGGGTCGTCGCAGGGCTGCGGCGCCGGGTTGGGCGTCGACGTGAGTGCCGGGACGGGGAGAGCGGCAGCGACGGCGGGCGCAGCGGCCACGTGTCGCGGCGCCACGAGACGCGGCAGCACCGCGAACGCGCACGCCGACGCCACCACGATCGCGACCAGGCCGATCGTGACGGTCCATCGGAGCGCGGAGATCCGCGGGGCGTCGGCCATCAGTCCATTGTGTGCCGCGATGCGTGCGGCCGCGACCCATCGCATTCACTTCCCCTCATCTATTTACGATAGTGAGCCCCACCAGACTTGACTTAACATCGATGCTTTGTTCGACTGTGCGCATGAGGTGGAACGGTCAGCGCGTCGGAGAGACGGATGCCGCGGCCCTCGCGGGCCTCGACCGCGATGGCGGCATCGTGCGCAGCGTCACGACTCCCGAGTTCGCAGGCATCACCTTCCACGAGGTGCTGGCCAAGTCGGCGCTGAACCACGTGCCGGGGGCATCCGCGATGCCGTTCGACTGGACGGTGAACCCCTACCGCGGGTGCAGTCACGCCTGCGTCTACTGCTTCGCGCGCGGCACGCACACGTATCTCGACCTCGACGGCGGTCGCGACTTCGACACCCAGATCGTCGTGAAGATCAACGTCGCGGAGGTGCTCGCCGCCGAGGTGCGCCGCGGCAGCTGGGGCCGGGAGCACGTCGCCCTCGGCACCAACACCGATCCGTATCAGCGGGCGGAGGGGCGCTATCGGCTCATGCCGGGCATCATCGACGCGCTCGCCTCCTCGGGCACACCGCTGTCGATCCTCACCAAGGGCACGCTGCTGCGCCGCGACCTCCCGCTGCTCGCCGCCGCGCACGACGAGGTGGACGTATCACTCGCGTTCTCGATCGCCGTGTTCGACGACGCCCTGCAGAGCGCTCTCGAACCCGGCACCCCGACGGCCGCCGCGCGCCTGGCGACGGTGCGCGCCGCCGCCGACGCGGGCTTCCGCCCGACGGTGTTCCTGATGCCCGTGCTCCCCCACCTCACCGACTCGATCGCCCAGCTCGACGATGCGCTGCGGCGTATCCGTGAGGCGGGAGCGGCGCGCGTCGTCTACGGCGCTCTGCACCTGCGCCCGGGCGTGAAGCCGTGGTTCTTCTCGTGGCTCGCGCGGGAGAGGCCCGACCTCGTCGGGTCGTACCGCGGGCTGTTCCCCGGGGTGTCGGCGACGACCCCGGCCGCCTACCGGCAATGGCTCGCGCGACGGATGCGTCCGCTGCTGCGCGCCCATCGACTTGACGGGCGGGATGAGACCGAACTGCCCACGCGCACCCGTCGGGGCGCGGCATCCGCCCCGCCCGCGGTGCGCACGACGGGCGCCTCCGCGGTGCCCACCCCACAGATGACCGCGGCCGCCCGTCTGTTCTGACGGACGGCCGCGAAGGCGTCGACGGGGCTCGGCTCGGGCCCGCGTCATCGGATCAGGCGTCGACCTCGGCGAGCTGGCGACCGGCGAGCTCCTCGATGAGGTCGTCGCCCGGGCGGGCATCCTCGAAGGGCGCGTTGATCTCGGCGCGCTCGAGCATCTCCGTCATGCGACGACGACGCTGACGGGTGATGAGGGTCACGACCGTGCCGCTGCGACCCGCGCGTCCGGTGCGGCCCGAGCGGTGCAGGTAGGTCTTGTACTCGTCGGGAGCGTCGGCCTGCACCACGAGGTCGATGTCGTCGACGTGGATGCCGCGGGCCGCGACATCCGTCGCCACCAGCACACGCACCTTGCCGTCGGTCAGACGCTGCAGGTTGCGGGTGCGCTTGGCCTGGTTGAGGTCGCCGTGCAGCGCGACGGCCGGGATGCCGGCGTCGTCGAAGCTCTCGGCGAGCATCTCGGCGTAGGCGCGGGTGCGGGCGAAGACGAGCGTCTTGCCCTCACGGTCGACGAGCGAGGTGACGACCTCGGCCTTGTCGCGGTGGTCGATCACGAGCACGCGGTGGTCGATCGTGCCCGACTCCTGCGTCTCACCGGCGACCTCGTAGACCTCGGGCTCGACGAGGAACTCGTCGACGAGCGCCGCGACCTCACGGTCGAGGGTCGCCGAGAAGAGCAGCTTCTGACTGCCCTCGGCGGTGCGACGCAGGATGCGCTGCACCGGCTCGACGAATCCGAGCTCGCACATGTGGTCGGCCTCGTCGAGCACCGCGATGCTCACCTCCGAGAGGTCGAGACGACCCTGCTCGATGAGGTCCTCGATGCGGCCCGGGGTGCCGATGATGATGTCGACGCCCTTCTTCAGCGCGCCGACCTGACGGGCCTGCGGGACGCCGCCGTAGATCTGCGTGGTGAACAGGCCGACGCTGCGGGCGATCGGCTGCACGGTGCGGTCGATCTGCAGCGCTAGCTCGCGCGTCGGCGCGAGGATGATCGCCTTGGGGGCGCGACCGTACTCGCGCTTGCTGCCGGCCTGCGCGCGCAGGATCGACTCGACGAGCGGCGCGCCGAACGCGATCGTCTTGCCGGAGCCGGTGCGACCGCGGGCCAGCACGTCACGGCCGGCGAGGATCGGGCCGATCGTCGCCGCCTGGATCGCGAACGGGGCGGCGGCGCCGAGCTCGGCGAGGGCCTTCACGATGTTCTGACCGAGACCGAGCTCGGCAAAACCCTGACCCTCGACGGTCTCGGCCTCGACGGCCTGCGCCTCGAGACGCTCGTGCACGACGTCGACGTGCTCCTCGAAGCGGGCAGGCTTCGCGTTCCAGTCGGCGCGGTTCGGGGCGTCGTCACGACGGGGACGGGCATCGCGGCGGTCACCCGTGCGCGGGGCGCGGTCGTCGCGGCGGTCGCGGTCACCGAAGGAGGGACGGTCGCCGCGGTCGCGGTACGACGGACGGTCGTCACGGTCACGAGCCGGACGACGCTCCGCCCGGTCACCGTACGACGGACGCTCGGAACGCTCGCCGTACGGACGACGCTCGGCGCGGTCGCCGAAGGAGGGCCGGTCACCGCGGTCGCCATAAGCGGGACGCTCGTCACGGTCACGCGCCGGACGACGCTCGGCACGGTCACCGTACGACGGACGCTGGTCGCGGTCGCCGTATGCGGGACGCTCGGACCGCTGACCGTACGCGGGACGCTCGCCGCGGTCGCGATACGACGGACGGTCGTCACGGTCACGCGCCGGACGACGCTCCGCGCGGTCACCGTACGACGGACGCTCGGAACGCTCGCCGTACGGACGACGCTCGGCGCGGTCGCCGAAGGAGGGACGGTCGCCGCGGTCGCCGTACGCGGGGCGGTCGCCGCGATCGCGGTACGACGGACGCTCTCCGCCGCGGGCGGGACGATCGGTGCGGTCGCCGTACGACGGACGCTGGTCGCGGTCGCCGTAAGGGCGACGCTCGCCGCGGTCCTCGAAGGAACGACGGTCGTCGCGGTACGAGCCGCGACCGCCGTCGGCGGTGTGCTGACGGATGCCGCGAGCCTCGTCGCGGCCGGCCTTCTCCTGGGCGCTCCAGCGACGCTTGGGCGCCTCGGCGGCCTGCTCCTCGGCACGGTAGCCGCGGTGGTTGGGGCTCTTCGAACCAGGACGGGCCGTGGTGCTCGAGCTCTCGCCGGGGCGGCGCTTGCGGTCCTGGAACCCGGTCTTCGACCCGTAGCGCGGGTCGAAGTTCTTCGCCGGACGACCGCCGGCGGGCTTCTTGTTCTTGGGCATGGTGAGTTCTTCTTCCTCGTGTCTGAACGCACGAGAACAGCGCTCGGTTCATGCCGAGCATCCCGGGCGCACGTGGGCCGGGGGCCGTTCAAGTGATGGTGGTCATGAGCGCCGAATAGCGCACACCATCGGCCCCGAGGACTCACACAAGAAAGAAAACCGCGTCACGCGGTGTCCGAAGCCGACCCTCTATCGTAGCGCACGTCGCATTACGCTGAAGACATGAGTGCTGCGCCGGCCACGGGCATCCCGTTTCACATCGGTCGGGGCGCGGTCTCGGCGTCCATCGCCCCCGTCGGCGCGGCGCTGCGCGCGGTGACGGTCGACGGCGTCGATCTCGTGCCCGGCTACCCCGATGAGCTGCCCACACCCGCTGCGTGCGGGGTCGTGCTGGTGCCGTGGCCGAACCGTGTGCGTGCCGGAGCCTGGAGCCAGCGCGACCGCAGCTACCAGCTCGCGCTCTCCGAGCCTCAGCTGGGCAACGCCTCGCACGGGCTGCTGCGCTTCGCCACGTATGCAGCCGACGAGGTCGCCCCGGACAGCGTCACCCTGCGGGCACCGGTCGTGCCCCAGACCGGCTATCCGTTCCACCTCGACACGCGCGTCACGTATCGCGTCGCGGAGCGCGGGATCGAGGTACGTCATGAGATCACCAATGTCGGCGGAGAGGACGCGCCCGTCGCCGTCGGAACGCATCCGTACCTGCAGATCTCGGATGTCGCGACCTCCGACCTGACCGTCGAGATCGACGCCGCGACCCGCTATCTGCTCGACGACCGCAAGCTGCCCGTCGGTACCGCCCCGGTCGATGCCGCCCACGACCTGCGCACACCGCGTCGGGTCGGCGACCTCGACATCGACACCGCGTACGCCGACCCGGTGCGCGACGACGAGGGGCGCATCCACGGGCTGCTGCGCGCCCCGGACGGACGCACCGTCGACCTCTGGGCGGGCGAGGGCTTCACCCACCTGCAGGCCTTCACCACCGACCGTTTCCCCGGCACCCCCGTCGCGATCGCGATCGAGCCGATGACGGCACCCGCCGACGCCCTCAACTCGGGCGATGGGCTGCGCTGGCTGGCGCCCGGTGAGAGCTGGCGATTGGTCTGGGGCATCGATCTCGTCGTGTGACCACGGATGACGACACCCCGCGCGTCGGGGGAATGGCGATGGATGCCGCGCGGTTGCGGCCTCCTCGGAAAGGAACTCCCATGAAGTCAGTGCAGATCGTGAGCTGGGGCGCCACCGACGACCTCGAAGTGCGGGACATCCCCACGCCCGAGGCGGGCGCCGGACAGGTGCGGGTGAAGGTGCAGGCGACGGGACTCAACCCCGTCGATTGGAAGATCATCGAGGTGATGCAGGACAAGCCGGGCGGCTATGGCGCCCACATCGTGCTGCCGTCGGGCAACGGCAACGACTACGCCGGTGTCGTCGACCAGGTCGGCGAGGGTGTCACCGGGGTCTCCGTCGGTGATGCGGTCTTCGGCGGCAGCCGCTACTTCGCGCAGGCCGAGTACGTCGTCGTCGACGCCGGCAGCGTCATCCCGATCCCCGACGGGCTCACCGTCGCGCAGGCCGGCGGACTCGACATCGTCGGCCGCACGGCTGTGGCGAGCGTCCGTCAGGTCGCACCGCAGGCGGGCGAGACCGTGCTCGTCTCGGCGGCCGCGGGCGGCGTCGGCGTCATCGCCGCGCAGCTGGTCCGCCTCGCGGGAGCCCGCGTGATCGGCACGGCGAGCCCTGCCAACCACGGCTACCTCACCGAACTCGGCATCGAGCCGGTCGCCTACGGAGACGGACTCGTCGAGCGTCTGCGCGAGCTCGCGCCCGAGGGCATCGACGCGGTGCTCGACAACCAGGGTCGCGCGACCCTCGAGGCCGCGGTCGAGCTCGGCGTGCCGACCGGGCGCATCAACACGATCGCGGAGCACTCCTTCGCGGCGCAGCACGGCATCTCCTCCGTCGGCGGCGCGAAAGCCGACAACAAGGACCTGGCCGAGCTCGCCGGCCGCATCGCTGCGGGCGAGATCCTCTTCCCGATCGATTCGGTGTACCCGCTCGATCAGGTGACAGCGGCCTACGCGCACCTGAAGGCGGGCCACCTGCGCGGCAAGGTCGTGCTCGAACCGTGAGCACGGAGTCGGGTCGGCGCGCAGAGCCGCGTCGTCCCGACTGCTGCGGCCGGCCCGCTGCTGCGCTCGGCGCGTCGCGCTCAGTCCGCGGGCGGGCCGAGCAGCGGCCGCAGCTCGAGGCGGCGGTTGCACGCGCGTGAACCCTCGATCATCAGGGTGCGCGCGGCATCCTCATCGTCCGCCTCGATGATCCAGAACCCCGACGTCCACTCGGGCGCCTCAACGAGAGGTCCGTCGACGAGAACCGGATCGGCGCCGCGACCGTCGATGAGAACGGATGTCGCAGGATGCGCGAGGCCCGCCCCGAACACCCAGTGGCCGCCGTCGACGAGCGTCTGGTTGAAGACGTCGATCGCGGCCATCTCCTCAGGCGTCGCCGACGAGCTGCGACTGTCGACCACGTTCACCAGGAACTGCATGGGGTGATCATCCTCCCGGAGCCGGCGCCGCGCCACTCGTCCGGTCAGTGCGCGGGGCTCGCCTCCGCCACGGCCGAGGTCTTCGCCGCCCGACGCGCCTGACGACGCTCCTTGGCACCCTCGACGAGGTTGTAGAGCGTCGGCAGCACGAGCAGGGTGAGAAGCGTCGACGACACGAGCCCGCCGATCACGATGATCGCGAGCGGCTGCGAGATGAACCCGCCGTGCCCGGTGATGCCGAGCGCCATCGGGGTCAGCGCGAAGATCGTCGCGAGCGCCGTCATGAGGATCGGGCGCAGACGCCGCGAGCCGCCGGCGATGACGGCGTCGTGGGCCGAGAGACCCTTCTCGCGGTACTGGTTGACGAGGTCGACGAGCACGATCGCGTTCGTCACGACGATGCCGATGAGCATCAACACGCCGATGAGAGACGCGACACCGAGCGGCACGCCCGTGACGACCTGCAGGATGATGGCACCGGTCGCGGCGAACGGCACCGACACCAGCAGCAGCAGCGGCTGACGCAGCGACTTGAAGGTCGCGACCATGACGATGTAGACGATGAGGATGGCCGCGAGCAGTGCGAGCCCGAGCTGCGAGAACGCCGACGACTGATCGGAGGCGACACCGCCGATCGTGGCGGTCGCGCCACTGGGCAGCACGGTGTCCTTGAGCGCGGTGTTGACGCTCGCGGTCGCTGTCGCCAGGTTGTCGGTCGACGGCGTGATGGTGATCGCCGCGGTGCGCTGGCCACGGTCGGTCGTGATCGAGACCGGGCCCTGACTCTGCGCGACAGTGGCGAGCGAGTCGAGGCGCACCTCGCCGGCCGCCGTCGGGATCTGCAGCGCCTTGAGCGCATCGACAGTCGTGGGCACGTCGCTCGCCTGCAGGTAGACACTCACGCCGGTTCCGTTCAGCTCGACGGTGCCGACCTGCTGCGGACGCATGGTGTTCGAGACGATGCTCCCGACCGCGACCTCGGAGAGCCCGGCCGCGGCGGCCTTCGCACGGTCGACCGTGACGGCGATGAAGGGCAGCGAGGCGGACAGGTTGCTGGAGATCTGACCGATGCCCGCCTTCCCCTGCACGGCCTTCACGAGCGCGTCGCTCGACTGCTGCAGCGAGGACTCATCCGGTGCGGTGATGTCGATCTCGATGTTGCTCGACGTGAACCCGCCGCCCGACGCCTGCACCTGCACGGTGCCGACGTTCGGAAGCGCCGACAGCGTCGACTCCACGCGGGTGCGCAGATCGACCTGATCGACCGAGGCGTCGGTGGTGATCGAGTAGGTCACGCCTGACCCGCCGCCCGAGAAGGCGTCGCGCAACGACGACCCGCTCGAGCCGATCGAGGTCTGCACCGTCTGGACGCCGCTGACGCCCTTCAGCGCCTGCTCGACCTGTTTCGCTGCGGCGTCCTCGGAGTCGAGGCTGGCCGCGTTGCCGAGCGACTGCGTCACCGTGAGCGTGTTCTGACCGGAGTCGCCCAAGAAGTTGATCTTCATGAGCGGCGCCAGCCCGCCGGTGCCGACCAGCACGAGCACGGCGATGAGCAGCGTCACCCAGGAATGCCTCAGCGTCCAGCCGATGATCGGCAGGTACGCCTTCTGCAGGCGGGTGGGCGGGGCATCCACGTGCTCGGGGTCGATCGGGGCGCCCGCGGCATCCGTCACGGGCTTGCCCGGCCGCAGGAACCAGTACGCCAGCACCGGCACGATGGTCAGCGCCACGAAGAGCGAGGCGACCATCGCCAGGGTGACCGTGAGCGCGAAGGGGCGGAACAGCTCGCCGGTGATGTCGCCGACGAAGGCGATCGGCAGGAAGACGGCCACGGTGGTGAGCGTCGAGGCGCTCACCGCGGTCGCGACCTCGCGCACCGCCTTGATGATCGAGGGGAGCTTCTCGGCATCGCCGACGTAGTGACGTTTGATGTTCTCGATGACGACGATGGAGTCGTCGACGACGCGGCCGATCGCGATCGTCAGCGCACCGAGGGTCAGGATGTTGAGCGAGTACCCGAACGCCTGGATGCCGATGAAGGTGATGAGCACGCTCGTCGGGATCGAGATGGCCGTGACGAGCGTCGAGCGCACCGACAGCAGGAACAGCAGGATCACCACGACCGCGAACACGAGTCCGAGCAGTCCCTCTTCGGCGAGCGACTGGATCGACTGCTCGATGAACGGCGCCTGATCGAAGACGACGGTGAACGAGCCGCCGCCGAGCTGGGTGGTGAGATCCGGCAGCGCGTCGCGCACCTCGCGGGAGACGTCGACGGTGTTCGCGGACGGGAGCTTCGTGATCGCGATCGTGAGGGACGGCTCACCGTTCACTCGGGAAATCGAGGTGATCGGCGCCTGGCCGAGCGTGACGGTGGCGACGTCGCCGATGGTGACAGCGCCCTTCAGCAACTGCGGCGCGGTCGTGGGCACGAGCGGGAGTGCGGTGATCTGATCGACCGACGTCAGTTTGGTGCCGGTCTGCACCGTGAGGGTCTGGTCGCCCTCGGTGATCGTTCCGCCGGGGAAGAGGATGCCGTTCTGCGACAGGGCGTCCTTGACGGCGGTCTGCGTGTAGCCGTGTGCGGCGAGCTTTGCCGGATCGGGGACGATCGTGACCTGCTGGGCCCGCCCGCCGACGATCTGGGCGGCGTTCACACCCGCAAGCTGCTGCAGCTTGGGCGCGATGACCGACTCGAGGCGCGCCTGGGCTGCCGCCTCGTCGGAGTATCCCGACACCGCGACCTGGATGACGGGGAAGTCGGACACGCTCGCGGTCACCACACTCGGGTCGACGCCGCTGGGCAGCGTGCTCTTGATGCGATCGATCGCGAGCGAGACCTTCTGCTCGGCGGTGGTCAGGTCGGTGCCGTACGTGAACGATGCCTGCACGATCGACGAGTTCGCGGTGCTGGTCGCACTCGAGGACTCGAGACCGGGCACCCCCTGGATCGCCGTCTCGATCGGGGTCGAGACATCGTTCGAGACGACCTCGGGCGACGCCCCGGGGTAGCTCGAGACGATCGCGAGCTGCGGGAACTCGACGGAGGGGATGAGCTCCTGCTTGAGGCTCGTGAGCGCGATGCCACCGAAGATCGCCACGACGATGGTGACGAGGGCGATCAGAGCGCGGTTCTTGAGGCTGAGGACGGCGAGGTGCGACACGGTCGGCCTTCGTGATCGTTGACGGATGCCGGAGTCCGGCCGATACACGTCTGTATCGGGGTCAGTATCGCACGCCGATCCTTCTGTATGACTGAGGGATGCTGCCGGTCGCGGCCGCGGCATCCGTCACCGCCGACGGCCGCGCTAGCACCGGGGCGCGGGCGTCGTCAAGCCTGGGCCGGCGGGCGGGGCGTGATGCCACTCTGGGCGTGCGCCGTCGTGCGCCTCTGCGAGGAGACCCCTCGCGCCGACCCACAGGAGGATCCATGAACATCGCCCTGGTTCTCATCATCGTCATCGCCATCGTGGTGGCGATCGTCAGCGGACTGAACGCCGCCCTCAGCTGGTTGCTGTGGGTCGCGCTGATCGTGGGCGTCATCGCGCTCATCGCATTCCTGCTGAGGGTCATCGGCGGCCGCAAGGCCTGACGCTTCCCCCGGACGTCGCGCGTTTCGGGTGCGCGCGCCGTCGACTCTCCGTCCCCCCAAGGAGAGCGGATGCCGCGGCTTTCTGCCGCGGCATCCTTTTGTGTCCGGGCATCACGTGTCGGCGCGATCGGCCCACATGCGAAGCGCGTCGCGCACGAACGTCGCGCCGTCGACGCCGCCGTAGTTCGCGGCGAAACGCGGATCGGCGACGTACATGTCCCCGAGGCCGCGCACGTAGGCGCGCACGTCGCCGCCGTCGCCCGCGGGCGTGCCGGGAATCGCGCACAGCCAGGCGACGTGACGGTCGGCGAGGCGTTGCGCGTCGTCGCCGGACGGATCCTCCCCGGCGATCGCCGCGGCGCGCCAGTCGGACTGCAGCGCGCGGGAGCGCTCCTGCCACGCGGCGCGATCGTCGGCGCTCATGCCGCGCCACCACGCGTCGCTGCGGGCGTAGGCATCCGCGCCCCAGCGCCGCTCGACCTCCTCGCGGTGCTCCTCGTGGGCGAACCCGTCGAACATGTTCTCGGCCATGAGCCGTTCTCCTCTCCGGAGTGCGTGGATGGTGTGGGTGACGGATGCCGCCTGTCGCCGCAGCCGCTCCTGCCGGCGTTCGATGGCGTCGAGGTGGACCTCGAGCGCCGTGGCCGTGTCGGCGTCGCGGTCGAGCGCGGCAGCGATGTCGGAGAGCGGCAGCCCGAGCTCCCGCAGCAGCAGGATGCGCTGCAGGCGCACGAGCGCGGCGTCGTCGTACAGGCGGTAGCCGGCGGCGGTTGTCGAGGACGCCGGCAGGAGTCCGATCGCGTCGTAGTGCCGCAGGGTGCGGCTCGTGACGCCGGCGATGCGGGTGACATCCGTGATGCTGCGCATGCGGTCTCCGTTCGTCGGGGTGCGGCGCCGGCGAGGATGTCCGTCGGCGTCGGGTTCGAGCGTAGGGATTGACGCTGCGTCAAGGTCAAGCCCGCGGCATCCGATTCTCGATCAGCGCTTACGCAAACGCGATATATCGTGTTATCGTCACAGCACGCGATATATCGCGTTTATCGAACCAGGAGAACGACATGACCCCTGAGAAGTGGCTCATCCACCCGGGCGAGACCCGGGTCATCGACATCGCATCCGCGACCGCCCTCAAGGTGGGGCTCGTGGGCGGCGAGGTCGACATCGTCGCCCACGACGAGCCGACCGTGCGCATCGAGGTGCACGGCGTCACCGTCAAAGACCTCCGGGTCGAGGTCGACGGCGACCGCGTCGAGATCGACCACCCCCAGCTGCGGTGGGACAACTTCCTCGAGGTGTTCCGCAACTTCGGCTCGGGCGGCCCCAAGGCCGAGATCAGCGTGGCCGTCCCCCGCGACATCGCGCTCACCCTCGGCGTCGTCAACGCGAGCGCTCTCGTCGCCGGCCTCCAGCGCGACGCGCGTCTCAACACCGTCTCGGGCGACATCATCGTCGACGGCCACACCGGATCGCTCACCCTCAACGCGGTGTCGGGCGACGTCCAGGTGCGCGGGCTCGAAGGTCGACTCGGCGCCAACAGCGTGTCGGGCGACGTCGCCGCGACGGGCGTCATCACCAAGGCCGACGTCGACACCGTGTCGGGCGCGCTGCTGTTCGACTCGACCGGCCCGGTGCATCAGATCGGCTTCAACACGGTGTCGGGCGACGCGACCGTGCGTCTGGACCCCGACCTCGCCGTCAACTACGTGCTGCGCAGTGTCAGCGGGAAGGTGCAGCTCGACGGCATCGTGCATCGCGGCAACGGCCCGGGCGTGAACTTCACCGGATCGATCGGCGAGCTCAGCGGCTCGTTCGCCGACGTGCGCGTCAACTCGGTCTCGGGCGACGTCACGCTGCTGCGCCACACCCCCGACGCGGCGCTCTCCCCTGAGGACGGTGCCCGATGACTCCCGCGGTCTTCTCCCACGGCGACCTGCGCCTCTACCTGCTGAACCTGCTCGACGAGTCCCCCCGACACGGCTACGACCTCATGCAGGCCCTCGCCGACCGCACCGGCGGTACCTACACGCCAAGCGCCGGAACCATCTATCCGCGGCTGTCGAAGCTGGAGGAGGAGGGGCTCGTCACCAAGACCGTCGACGGACGCAAGACCGTCTACGAGATCACCGACGCCGGACGCGCCGAAGTGGCATCCCGCCGGGGCGACCTCGACGGCATCGAGGCGCACCTGTCGGACTCGGTGCGCCTCATCGCCGAAGAGGTGCGCGGCAGCGTGCGCGACGCGATGAAGAGCCTGCGCGCCGACCTCGCGGCGGCCAAGGCCGACCAGCGCAGCCACACCCCGCGATCGTTCGTGACCGAGCCCGACGACCGCGCCGACAGCCGCGAGCAGGTGCGCCGGCTCGACGTCGTGGTGAACGAGTTCCGCGCCCAGGTGCGCGCCGACGCCCGCACCCACGTCGCGCGCGGCGGGGAGCTCGCCGCGACCGTGGTCGACGAGGTGGAGCGCGCACTCGACGAGGCCGCGCGGGAGCTGACCCGGGCCCTGCGGCGCTGAGTGCCGCTGCGGTTCTCGGATGCCGCACCCCGGCGTCCGGCACCATGACGACACCGTGCGCATCGCCCCGCACACTGCACGGAGGCGGGGCGATGCGCCGTGTTATTCTGAGTGCTATTCTTCCCGGCTCCTCAGCCGGACTCGTGGATACGTCGGGCCCCTCGAAGCCCGCTTCTCAGATCGTGAGGGGGTCTCGCATGGGGCGTGGCCGTCAAAAGGCGAAGCACACCAAGATCGCCCGTGAGCTCAAGTCGTACAGCCCGAGCGTGAACTACGCCGCGCTGGAGCGTGAGCTCGGGCATCCCAGCGACGAGGGCGACCAGTACGTCGACAAGTGGGCCGACGAGTACGACGACGAGGACGAGCTCGAAGAGGAAGACGCCTTCGACAACGAGAAGGCCTGAGCCCGACCCGCTCTCACCCGCCACGCGGCGCCGACGCGGGCACGCGGCATCCGCTCGCGACGACCGCCCTCAGGACGTCTGCGTGCCCTCGACCCAGGCCAGGTATTCCTCACTGACCGTGCCCGTGACGTAGCGGCCGTCGAAGCAGCTCATGTCGAGATCCTCGACGTCGGAGCCCTCGAGGATCGCCGCCTTCAGGTCGTCGATCTCCTGGTAGACCATGTAGTCGGCGCCGAGCTCCTTGGCGATCTCGGGGATCGTGCGGCCGTGGGCGACGAGCTCGTGACGGGAGGGCATGTTGATGCCGTAGACGTGCGGGTAGCGCACCGGCGGCGCGGCCGACGCGAACGTCACGCTCTTCGCGCCCGCGTCGCGCGCCATCTGGATGATCTCCTTGCTCGTCGTGCCGCGCACGATCGAGTCGTCGACCAGCAGCACGTTCTTGCCCTTGAACTCGCTCGACATCGCATTGAGCTTCTGGCGCACGCTCTTCTTGCGCACCGCCTGGCCGGGCATGATGAACGTGCGGCCGATGTAGCGGTTCTTGTAGAAGCCCTCGCGGTACTCGATGCCGAGCTTGCGGGCCACCTGCATCGCCGCGGGACGCGACGAGTCGGGGATCGGCATGACCACGTCGATCGTGCCGGCCGGCGTGTACTTCGCAATCGTGTCGGCCAGACGGTCACCCATGCGCAGGCGCGTCTCGTAGACCGAGATGCCGTTCATGATCGAGTCGGGGCGCGCGAGATAGACGTACTCGAACGAGCACGGGTAGAGCGTCGGCTGCTCGGCGCACTGCCGCGTGTGCAGCGTGCCCTCGAGATCGACGAACACGGCCTCTCCCGGCAGCACGTCGCGCACGACCTCGAAGCCGGCGTTCTCGAGCACGAGCGATTCGGATGCCACGATCCACTCGTAGCGGCCGTTGGCCGCCTGGCGGGTGCCGATGATCAGCGGACGGATGCCGAACGGGTCGCGGAACGCGAGGAGACCGTACCCGGCGATGAGCGCGATCGTCGCGTACGAGCCCTCGACGCGGCGGTGCACCCGGCTCACCGCCTCGAAGATCTGGTCGGGGTCGAGCTCGAGGCCCGAGATCACCTGCTGCAGCTCACCCGCGAGAACGTTCACGAGCAGCTCGGTGTCGGAGCTCGTGTTGAGATGCCGGCGATCCTTGTGGAAGAGCTCGTCGGTCAGCTCGCGCGTGTTGGTGAGGTTGCCGTTGTGCACGAGCACGATGCCGTAGGGGGCGTTCACATAGAACGGCTGCGCCTCCTCCTCGCTCGACGCGGTGCCCTTGGTCGCATAGCGCACGTGACCGAGCCCGATCTCGCCCAGCAGCGACCGCATGTCGCGGGTGCGGAACGCCTCGCGCACCTGCCCGCGCGCCTTCACCTGGTGGAAGACGCCGCTGCGCTCGGCGGTGGCGATGCCCGTCGAGTCCTGCCCACGGTGCTGCAGCAGCAGCAGGGCGTCGTAGATCTCCTGATTGACCAGCCCTTGGCCGACCATTCCGACGATGCCGCACATAGAGGTGTTACTTCGCTCCGGGGGTGAGGTGGGTGGCGGGGCCGCCGGCGTAGGCGCCGACGAGACGGACCGAGCCGCCGTCGACGCCCTTGGCGCCGTGCTCGAAGTGGCCGTCGGGCAGGGCGCCGTCGCGCACGACGCCGACCTGCCACGTGGGGATGCCGGCATCGATGAGAGCGGATGCCGCGGCATCCGCCTTGTCGGCCGAGACGATCGCGAGGAAGCCGATGCCGAGGTTCCAGGTGCCCTCGGTCTCGACGAGGTCGAGCTGGCCGAGTTCGGCGAGCACACGGAAGACGGGCGCCGGCGACCAGGTGGAGCGATCGAGCTCGACCCAGGTCGACCGGGGAAGCACCCGGGCGAGGTTGGCGGCGATGCCGCCGCCGGTGACGTGGCTGAGCGCATGGATGCGGTCGCCGAACGCGTCGATGAGGCCGAGCAGCGGCGTCGTGTAGAGACGGGTCGGCTCGAGAAGCGCCTCACCCCACGTCGTGCCGAAGTCGGCGGCGTTGTCGCCGTACTGGATGCCCGCACGCGCGACGATGTGGCGCACGAGCGAGAAGCCGTTCGAGTGGAGTCCGCTCGAGCCGAGCGCGAGCACGACGTCGCCGGACTGCACGCGCTCGTAGCCGAGCACGCGATCGGCCTCGACCACTCCGGTCGCCGCGCCCGCCACGTCGTAGTCGCCGATGCCGAGCAGCCCCGGGTGCTCGGCGGTCTCGCCGCCGACGAGGGCCGTGCCGGTCTCGGCGCAGCCGTGCGCGATGCCGCGCACGATGTCGGCGATGCGCTCGGGGAAGACCTTGCCGCACGCGATGTAGTCGGTCATGAACAGCGGCTTCGCACCGACCACGACGATGTCGTCGACGACCATGCCGACGAGATCCTGGCCGATGGTGTCGTGCTTGTCGATGGCCTGCGCGATCGCGACCTTCGTGCCGACGCCGTCGGTGCTGGAGGCGAGCAGCGGGCGCGTGTAGCCCGTGAGCGCCGAGGCGTCGAACAGCCCCGCGAACCCGCCGACACCGCCGAGCACCTCGGGTCCGTGCGTGCGCTTGACGGCGGACTTCATGAGCTCGACCGCCAGGTCACCCGCCGCCGTATCGACACCGGCCTCGGAATACGGATTGCGCGGGGAATCGACCACGCGCCCAGCCTACCCGCGACGCGCGCACCTCCGCCCTACACTGGCGCCATGAGCGCCGGGGATGCGCAGTGGGTGGTCCGTGAGGATGCCGGACGCCCGGTTCTCCTCGCCCTCTATCTGAGGCAGGTGTTGGGGCTCCGCTCCCCTGACGAGCTGCCGGTGCTGCGCGGCATCCCTCGCGCCGACCCCGCCCGCGACGCCGACCTGCAGCAGACCCTCGAACGGCAGTGGCGCGCGTTCTGGGCCATGACGGTCGAGCCGCAGGCGCATCCGTCGCCCGTTCCCCTCGCGCTGGTCGGCGGATTCGAGACGCTCGTCGCCCTGCCGATCGAGGGAGCCGATGAGCTGCGCCAGCACATCGCCCCGCACGCGCGGCCGGCGCTCGCGTACGCCGAGCGTGCACACGAGTCGTATCGTGCGGATGCCGCCGCCACCCCGCGTGCGTCGGCGCGGGCGTACCGCAGCGCGATCGCCGATCACGAGCGGCAGGTGGGCCGCCCCGCCCACTCGTTCGAACTGAACGTGCAGGTGCTGCCGCTGGCTCAGCGCGGCGTGTGGTGGATCGGCTCACTCACGATCGCGGTGACCGACGGGCTGCGCGACGACGTGGTGGCGTTCGACTCGGCGCTGCACCCGATCATCGCCGACCTGGCGTGACCGGGCGCGTCACTCCTCGATGCGGATGCGGTCGCGCTCGACCTCGACCTCGACGACCCGGCGGCCGACGGTGCGATCGAGCACCACGGCGACCAGCAGCGCCAGCAGCACGCCGACGGCCACGCACACGAGCAGCAGGAAGCCGAAGACCTGCAGCTGCGTGTAGGTGACGCCCGTCACGCTCGTCTCGTCCGCACCGTGGAACGCGAAGGTCAGCACCATCGCGGCCACGAGCCCGACCGCGGCGCCGATCACGAGGAAGACCGTGAACTTCGGCGCGCGCCGCACCGTCGCGCGCTGACGCACGGGGGCCGAGGTGTCGGGGGTGTCGCTCACGCCTCCATTGTCGCACCGCGGTCGCCGCGCGGGTTCCGCGGCGGGAACCGCACAGCGCGCGGCGATGTCGGTGAGACGGCACGGTGCGCGGCGGGCGGGGTTCCGCCTGCCGCGCACCGTGCCGTCTGGCCGGCGGACCGACCGACCGACCGACCGGGGCTCAGGCCCGGCGGCGCCGCACCACCAGCACCGCGGCGAGCACGGCGGCCGCGAGCAGCACGCCGCCGCCCACGAACCACGGCCACACGAGCGCGGTGTCATCGGAGGTGAGCTCGGCGCCCGCGGCCGTGACCTCGGCTGCGCCCGACCCGCTCGAGGACTGCGCCGCGGCCGCGCACCCGGACGGCAGGGCGATCGACGCCGACACCGGATCGAGCTGCTCCCCGGCCGAGTACGTGCCGAACGCCGCTGCGCCCGCAGGGGTGAGGGTGGTGGCGGCATCCGTGAGGGTGATGCCGGCTGCGTCCCGCACCGACGGGGTCAGGGCGAACTGGGCGAACCGCACGTCGTGCTGCGCCACGGCCTCACCGGCCTGGGTCGTGCCGGTCACGTCGAACACGAGATAGCCGACGTCTCCGGCGAACTCGATCCGCGCGTTCGCGAGCGTCGTGTCCAGAGCGCCGCCGTGACCTGTGAACCGGACACTGCCGCCGAACGTGACCGTGCCGACCAGCGTCTCAGGGTCGACGGCGCCGGTTCCCGTGGCCCACGAGAACACCGGGTAGGCGTAGGTCACGCCCTCGAGCTGCCAGCCGCCGGCGGCGATGCCCTCGATGTAGGTGCGGAACGACTCCTTGACGCCCCAGTCGAGCGCCGCGGCGGTCGCCTGGCAGGTGCCGAGCGCTGTCGCGACGGCGCGGGTGAGGGTGAACGGGATGCCGCGGCTCACCGACCCCTGGAATGTCAGCGTGTGTGCGCCGTCGGCGAGGGTCGCCGGCAGCGTGCCGGTCCAGGTGGCGGTGCCCGAGGCATCCGCCGCCACGGTGTCGAGCAGCGTCGGCGTCGAGTAGACGACGATCGAGATGCCGGTCTCGCCCGACTGGAAGCCGCTCGCCGTGACGGTCACGCGGTCACCGGACTGCAGCGCGGCGAGGGTCGCCTCGTCGAGCTCGATGCCCGTCGTCGCCGGCGGGGTCGCCGGGATCGATCGGGTGGTGCGGACCGCACTCGACGCGGTCGCGACCGTGCCCGTCGCGCCCGCGGGCGCCGCCGCCGCCGCGCCGACGGTGAAGGTGAGCGGGTCGAGCGTGGTCGCGTTCCCGCCGAACACCTGTGTGCGGCCGGCGTCGGTGAGGGTCGCCTCCACACCGGCGTAGGTGACGGCGCCGCTCGCCTCGGTGCGGGTGGCGCCCGCGAGCTCGAGGGTGGCGAAGACGACCTCCCGACCGCCCGAGGTGACCACGAGGGTGCCCACGGTCGCCGACGTCAGGCGGATCTGCGGGTTGGCGACGGTGACGTCCAAGATACCCCCGTGCCCGACGTATCGCACCGAGCCGACGTACGAGACGGTTCCCATCGAGCCGTCGAACGTGCTGCCTGCGGCCTGACCGAAGCGGTAGACGCCGTCACTCAGGGTCGCGCCTCCCGACACGATCACGCTGCCGTGGGCGATCGGACCGGTCACGTAGCGCGTGAAGCTCGACGAGATCGGCCATGAGAGCGATCCGCCGGCGACGGTCTCGGGGGCGGGGGTGGTCGGCGTCGGCGTTGGTGTGGGCGTCGGGGACGACGTCGGGTTCGGCGTGGGCGTGTCGGTCGGAGTGGGCGTCGGGGTCGGGGTGCCGGGGAAGACCTGCTGCCACTGAGCCTCGGTGACCGTCAGGTCGGCGCGGGCGTACAGGGTGCCCGCCGACGGGAGGGTGTGCTGCTGCCACACGATGACCTCGTAGTCGAGCGCGGGGTCGAGCTTTGCGGCGGGCGCGATCAGGTCGGTACTCAGCACGCCGCCGGTGATGCCGCGCGCCCACGTCATCGCTGCGGAGCCGTCGGAAGCGGTGACATCCGCCTCGGTTCCCTTCTCGATGAGTGCGACGTACGCGCCGGAGACCGAGCCGAGCCCGGTCGCCTCGACATGCACGGCGAGGCCCTGATCGGCCGTGGCAGAGGTGACGGATGCCGCAGCCCGCCGATCGGGCGCGAAGGTGATCGGCACCGCCCGCTCGGCCGCGGCCTGCACGACGCCGCCGGCGCCGACGGTGAAGACGGCCAGGCTGCCGCCCTCGATCTTGACGGCGTCGAGCGCGGCCTGGGTCACGTCGACGGTCCACTCGGCTCCGACGGTGCCGTCGGCGGCGACCGTCCATTTCGTGGGGGCGAACGAGTTGGCGGCGTCGGCGACCCACGTCGATGCGGCGTTCGAGCGCGCCGACGACAGGGCACCCTCGGACGGACGCCACGTGGGCGCGAGCCAGCCGACCTGGATGTAGAAGCCCGCCTTGCCGGCCCCGTAGCGGGAGACGGCGGAACCGTCGTAGCCGCTGGCGATGACCGTGAGGGTCTGGCCCTGCGGGTCGAGACCGGAGGTCTGAGAGACGGTCAGCGACGGGGTCGCGGGCACCGGCGCGTAGGTCAAGGACTGCGTGACCCGCTGCGACGCGTCAGGGATGCCGTGAGCCTTGCGGGCGAACAGCACATAGGACGTGCCGTCGGTCGCGGCGGGCACCGTGACATCCACGTGGAAGGATCCGTCGGCGTTCATCGGCGCCGTGCGACCCAGGCCGGGAAGGTCGCCGTCGGTGTTCGCGACGTCGAGCCAGACGGTGAAGGTGTCGCTCGATGCGCCCTCCGCTCGAACGCCCAGGTAGAGCCCGGGGGATGCGGAGCTGAAACCGGAACCGGTCACGGTGACGGCACCGCCGGCGCGCGGGACGAGACCGGCCGACAGCGTGGGCGAATCGGCCGCGACGGCGAGCTGCGTCGGCACGACGAGGCCCATGATCACGAGCAGCATCGCGGTCACGGACGCGATGACGGGACGGGGAGAACGGGGTGGTGCGAGGGAACTCACGGCATGCTCCTGCGGGCGCCGGGACACGGCGCGGATCGGGATGGGAAGGAACGAGTTAGGGTGACCTAACCTCCCTTGCACGCTAGAGGTCCCGCTGAGAGATCGTCAAATTTTAGGTTAGCCTTGCCTAAATATGAGCCTCTCTCACCGCATCCGTTCGGTGTCGGCCGCGCTCGCTGCCACGGCCCTCGCGATCACCCTCACCGCGTGCGCGAGCGCCGGAAGCACGGCATCGGCGACCTGCGACACCCCGGCATCGGCCGCCGCCGTCGTCGACGCGCGCGGCCTCACCGGCGTCACCACCGCCTGCCTCGATGACCGGGCGATCACCCCGGTCGCCGATCAGACCGCGGCCGTGCTGCCCACGACCGTCGTCGACGCCGAGGACCGGAGCGTCACCGTCGCCTCGATCGAACGCATCCTGCCTATCGACATCTCTGGCACGATCGCCGCCACCGTCTTCGGACTCGGACTCGGCGACCACGTCGTCGGCCGTGACTCGTCGACGACCTTTCCGGGCACGGAGAACCTGCCCGTCGTCACGCAGGGCGGCCACACGCTCAACGCGGAGGCGATCCTGTCCCTCGCGCCGACGGTCGTGCTCACCGACACGACGATCGGCCCGAAGGAGGTGCGCCAGCAGCTGCGCGACGCCGGCATCGCGGTCGTCGTGATCTCATCCGAGCGGAGGCTCGACGGCACGGCGGCTCTCACCGACGAGATCGCGCGCGCGCTCGGGGTGCCGAGCCGGGGCTCCGCCCTCGCGGCACGGCTGACGGCGGACGTGGCGGCGGCGCAGGCCGAGGTCGCGGCGACGGATGCCGCATCCGCCCGCCCCCGCGTGCTGTTCCTCTACGTGCGCGGCAGCGCGAACGTGTACTACATCTTCGGCCGGGACTCCGGAGCCGACTCCCTCATCGAGGCGATCGGCGGCATCGACGTCGCCGGCGAGATCGGCTGGGAGGGGATGCGTCCGATGACCGCGGAGGCTCTCGCCGCCGCGCAGCCCGACGTGCTGCTGATGATGACCGACGGGCTCGCCTCAGTCGGCGGCATCGACGGACTGCTCGAGCGGGTGCCGGCCCTGCAGCAGACGCCCGCCGGAGAGCACCGCCGGGTCGTCGACATGGCCGACGGGCAGATCCTGGCGTTCGGGCCACACTCCGCCGACGTGGTGCGCGCGCTCGCCGCGGCGCTGCGCACTCCCGGCGACGACGCCCCGGGTGCCGGCGCGAGCGCAACCCCCGCCTCATGAGCGGCGAGACCGTGCTGCCGGCGCCCGCACGCGCGGGCCGCGGGCGCTTCGCGACCACCGTCGTCGTGCTAGCCGTCGCGCTCCTGGTCACCCTCGTCATTTCGCTCGGGGCGGGTCAGTACCCTCTCAGCCCGCTGCAGGTGGTCGAGGCGCTCTGGCATGCGATCTCCGGACATGCCGCCCCCTCCCCCGCCGCCGGAGTCGTCACGAGCGTGCGCCTGCCGCGCATCGTGCTCGGCGTGCTCGTGGGCGCGGCCCTCGCCGTCTCGGGTGTCGCGATGCAGGCCATCTTCGGCAATCCGCTCGCCGACGCCGGAGTGGTCGGCGTCTCGTCCGGCGCAGCCCTCGGCGCCGCGGCCAGCCTCACCTTCGGGCTCAGCGTGCTCGGCACGTGGACGACTCCCGCACTCGCCTTCGTCGGCGGACTCGCCGCCGTGCTCGCCGTGTACGCCATCAGCCGGTCGGGTGGGCGCACAGAAGTCGTGACCCTGCTGCTCACCGGCATCGCGATCAACGCGATCGGCGGCGCCGGCCTCGCCTTGCTCACTTTCCTCGGCACGTCGTCGACCCGGGAGCAGATCGTCTTCTGGCAGCTCGGCAGCCTGAACGGCGCGCTCTGGTCGAGCATCGCGCTCGTCGCCCCGCTCGTGATCGCCGGTGTGGTTGCGACGATCGTGGTGGCTCGGCGCCTCGACCTGCTGGCCCTCGGCGAGCGCACGGCGCGCCATCTCGGGGTGCGCGTCGAGGCGCTGCGGCTGTTCGTGATCGTGGTCGTCGCCGTGCTGGTGTGCGCGGCGGTGTCGTTCGCGGGCATCATCGGCTTCGTCGGGCTCGTCGTCCCGCACCTCATGCGCATGCTCATCGGCCCCGGCCATCTGCGCCTCACGGTTGCCAGCGCACTGGGCGGCGCCCTGCTGCTCGCGATCGCCGACCTCATCGCGCGCACCGCGGTGCCTCTCGCGGACCTGCCGATCGGCATGCTCACCGCCCTCGTCGGAGGGCCGTTCTTCCTCTGGCTGCTCGTGCGCACGCGTCGGCAGGCGGGGGGCTGGGGATGACCGAACGGATGCTGCGCGCCGCGGGCGTGCACGTGCAGATCGCCGGGCGTGCGACGCCTCTGCTCGCCGACGTCGACCTCGCAGTGCACCCCGGCACCTTCCACGCCCTCGTCGGCCCGAACGGCGCGGGGAAGTCGACCCTGCTCGGCGTGCTCGCCGGCGACATCGGGCCATCCGCCGGCGCGGTCACGCTCGACGGCACTCCGCTCGACCGCCTCGGGTCTCGAGCGCTCGCCCGGCGCCGGGCCGTGCTGCTGCAGCAGAACACGGTGTCGTTCGCGTTCCGCGCCCGGGAGGTGGTGGCGATGGGTCGCGCTCCGTGGCAGGGGAGCGCCGCGGCATCCGAGGATGACGACGTGATCGCCGAGGCACTCGCCGCCACCGATGTGACCCACCTCGCCGACCGCGTCGTGACCTCGCTCTCGGGCGGCGAACGCGCCCGGGTGGGGCTCGCGCGCGTGCTCGCGCAACGCGCGGACATGCTGCTGCTCGACGAGCCGACTGCGGCGCTCGACCTGCGCCACCAGGAGGACGTGCTGCGCATCGCGAGGGATCGAGCCCGGGCGGGCGACGCCGTGGTCGTCGTGCTGCACGACCTCAACGCGGCGCTCGCCTATGCGGACACGGTCACCCTGCTCGCCGCGGGGCGCGTCGTCGCGACCGGGAGCGCCGCCGACGTGCTCACCCCGGAGCGGGTGAGCGAGGTCTACGGGCAGCCGGTCGATCGCCTGACCGACGCCGCCGGCATGCCTGTGCTCGTGCCGCGACGCCGGTGAGACGGCACGCCGCGCGGCGGGCGGGGTTCCGCGCGGCGTGCCTTCCGGTGCCGCGCGCGGCGGAGCGCCGCGGCTCAGGGGCGCAGCGGCAGCAGATCGGAGATGTCGGCGCGCACGCCCGACGCGACGATGAGGCCGGCGGCCGCGGCATCCGCCCACGACCGCTGGCCCGTCGCGAGGGCGATCCAGGTGCGCGCGTCGGTCTCGACGACGTTCGGCGGCGTGCCGCGCGTGTGCCGCGGACCCTCGATGACCTGCACGGCCCCGAACGGCGGCACCCGCACCTCGACCGTGTGCCCGGGCGCCTTCTCGAGGAGCAGCTGCAGCAGGTAGCGCACCGCCGTCGCCAGGTCGGCGCGGGCCGGCGCGTCGGTCGCGGCGACCGCCGCGAGGGCGGCCCGGCCGTCGCCGGTGTCGATCTTCGGGGGCACAGCTCGACGGTAGCCCGTCGGTAGGCTGACCGGGTGAGAATCCTCGTCCTCGGCTCAGGCGCGCGCGAGCACGCCATCATCCTCTCGCTGCGCTCGGAGGACGAGGAGCACGTCATCTTCGCGGCCCCCGGCAACGCCGGTATCGCGCGCGACGCCGCCCTCGTCGACCTCGACCCGGTCGACCCCGCGGCCGTCACCGCCTTCGCACTCGAGCACCACATCGCCCTCGTGGTGATCGGCCCCGAGGCGCCGCTCGTCGCCGGCGTCGCCGACGCGGTGCGCGAGCGCGGCATCCCCGTCTTCGGTCCGAGCCGCGCTGCCGCCCAGCTCGAAGGCTCGAAGGCGTTCGCGAAGCGCATCATGGATGCCGCGGGCGTGCCGACCGGGCGGGCGATCCGCGCGCACGATCTGGCGTCGACCGCCGCGGCGCTTGACGACCTGGGGGCCCCCCACGTCGTCAAGGCCGACGGGCTCGCCGCCGGCAAGGGCGTGATCGTGACGAGCGACCGCGAGGCCGCGCTCGCCCACGCCGCCCACTACCTGCCGTCGGGGCCGGTGCTCGTCGAGGAGTTCCTCGCCGGACCCGAGGTGTCGCTCTTCTTCCTCAGCGACGGCGACCACGTGCTGCCGCTCTCCCCCGCCCAGGACTTCAAGCGTCTGCGCGATGGCGACGAGGGCCCGAACACCGGCGGCATGGGCGCCTACTCGCCCCTCCCCTGGCTGTCGGAGCGCTTCGGTGGCGAGGAGGAGTTCGTCGAGCTCGTGACCCGGGACGTCGCCGAGCCCGTCATCCGTCAGCTCGACGCCGAGGGCACCCCGTTCATCGGGCTCCTCTACGCGGGCCTCATCATCACGGAGGCGGGCGTGAAGGTCATCGAGTTCAATGCACGCTTCGGCGACCCCGAGACCCAGATCGTGCTGCCGCGCCTCATCGATCCGCTGTCGCGGCTGCTGCTGGCCGCGGCATCCGGCACGCTCGAGGACCAGCCGAAGCCCGCCTTCGCCGACGCGGTCGCGGTGACGGTCGTGCTGGCGAGCGAGGGCTACCCGGATGCCCCGCAGACCGGACGCGCTCTCCGCGGGCTCGACGCCGCCGACGCCGTCGACGGCGTCCACGTCGCGCACGCCGCGACCGCCGACACCGAGCAGGGACTCATCGCCACCGGGGGTCGCGTGCTCAACGTGGTCGCGCTCGGATCCACCTTCGGCGAGGCGCGGGAGCGCGCCTACGACGCCCTGTCCCGCATCGAGCTCGACGGCGGCCAGTACCGCACCGACATCGCCGCGCGCGTCGTGGAGCACTGAGCCGCGGCATCCGCCCCTGCACACCACGAGGCCCGCACTCTGATCGGGGTGCGGGCCTCGTGGTGTCGGGTCAGTGGCCGCCGGCCGAGGCAGCAGGCTCGACGGCGGGAGCGCCCGCGCCGTAGGTCGGCGCCGGTACCTTGCGCAGGAACAGCGCGGCGATCACCGCGACGAAGATCACCACGATCGGCAGGATCATCGTCTGCGCCATCGCCGTCGCGAACGGTCCCGCGATCATGCTCGGGAGGGCGCCGGCGGTGAAGTCGCCCGTGTGCGAGCCCGCTCCGGGAAGGTTGTCCTGGAGCCGCCCCTGCATGAAGGCGGCGACCGCGGCGGAGCCGATGACCGAGCCGATCGTGCGGGTGGTGTTGTAGATGCCCGCGCCGGCGCCCGCCTGGCGGGGCGGCAGGTTGCGGGTCGCCGAGGTGGCGAGCGGCCCCCACATTCCCGCGTTGCCGATACCCATGAGCGCCGAGGGCAGCAGGAATGCCCACACCGGGGTGTCGGGCTTCATGATGAGGGCGTACCAGACGAGGGATCCGGCGACCGCGAGCAGGGCGGGAACGAGCATGAGGCGCGGGTCGATGCGGTCGAGGAGACGACCGGCGACCGGCGCGAGACCGCCCGCGAACAGCGCCATGGGGATGAGCAGCAGCGCGGACTCGGTCGGCGTTCGCCCGAGGGCGAGCTGGTAGAAGAACATCAGCGGCAGCGACATGCTCGTCACGGTGAAGCCGACGGCGGCGATGCCGAGGTTGGCGGCGGAGAAGTTGCGATCCCGGAACAGCCCGAGCGGCACGAGCGGCTCGCTCTTGGTGCGCGCCTGGGTCCACACGAAGAGGACGAGAAGCGCCACGCCCCCGGCGATCATCGTCCAGATCCAGCCGTTCCAGTCGTAGCTCTCCCCCTCCTGCAGGCCGAAGACGATGAGGAACAGCGCGGCGGCGCTCAGCACGACCCCGACGAGGTCGAACTTGTGGGGGTGGGTGGGCAGCTTCGGCACGAGGATGACGGCCATGACGAAGCCGATGATGCCGACCGGCAGGTTGACGAAGAAGATCCACTCCCAGCCGAGGCCGTCGACGAGCAGGCCGCCGGCGAGCGGGCCGACGAGCATGGCCACACCGGCCGTCGCGCCCCACAGGCCCATGGCGGCACCGCGCTGGTTCGGCGGGAAGGTGCGCGTGATGACGGCCATGGTCTGCGGCGTGACCAGGGCCGCGCCGAGGCCCTGAACGGCGCGCATCGCGATGAGCATCGGAAGGGTCGTGGACAGTCCGCAGCCGACCGAGGCGAGCGTGAAGACGGCGAGACCGATGAGGTAGATGTTCTTCGGGCCGAATCGGTCGCCGAGACGTCCGGTGATCAGCAGCGGCACGGCGTAGGTGAGCAGGTAGGCGCTCGTGACCCACACAACGTTGTCGAGGTTGGAGGTCGCGGGATCGAGCGCCGCCTTGATGGCGGGGTTGGCGACGGAGACGATCGTGGTGTCGACCAGGATCATGAAGAAGCCGATGATGAGGGCCCACAGCGCGGGCCACGGGCTGCGCGGGTGGGCGGCCGCGGGGGTGCGGGTCGCTCCGGTGGAGGTCTGGCTCACGGGGTGCCTTTCTGGCGAAGAGGATGCGGGGGGTCGGGGCTCACGCGGACGCGTGCACGCCCCACGGGTAGGCCTGGGTGACCAGGTCGTCGAGGAGTCGGTCGATCCAGGCGAGGTCGGCGGTGAGCAGCGCCTGCTGCCGCACGATCTCGACGAGGTATTGGGGCTCGGACCCGCGGGCGTCGGCATCGCAGCACATGCGGGCGATGTCGTCGGCCTCGGCCTCGAGCGCGGCGCGGCGCTCACGCAGCAGCACGACGGTCTCGGTGCGGTCGAGGTTGTGGGCCTCGGCGAGCGCGATGCGGAACGAGGCGGGCCGGTCGATGCGGGGAAGCTCGCGACGCACCCAGGCTGCGACCGTCTCGTCCCCTTCGGGGGTGAGGGCGTACGTGGTGCGCTCGGGGCGGTTGCCGTCGCGGTCGACACCGGTCTCGACGATCAGCTCGGCGGCGGCGAGCTTGGCCACCGCGTGGTAGAGCGTGCCGTTCGCGAGTGTGAGGAGGCGGTCTTCGCGTCGCTCGCGCAGCAGCCGCATCATCTCGTAGGGATGCATCGGGCCTTCGCGCAACAGAGCGAGCACCATGACCCCCATGGGGCTGAGGCGATCGACGTGGTCCGACATGATTACTCCGAGTTGATTAGTCCACGTGGACTATATACCGCGCCGGCGGCATCCGGAAGCCGCTCCGGAAAGATCGTGCTCGGGGGCACCGACATCCGCGCCCTACGATGTGCGCATGGTCGATCACGCCGCGCGCGACCGCGCCCACGAGGCATTCGACCCCATCGCCCAGCGCTATCTCGCGCGCGACGGGGTCGACATCGGGCGCATGTTCGGCTCCGAGGGTCTGCGCGTGCGGGGCAAGGTGTTCGCCTTCGTCGGGTTCGACGGCGGCCTCATCCTCAAACTCCCCGAGGCCCGCGTGGACGAGATCTCCGCAGAGGGCTGGGGCACACGCATGGCGATGCGAGGGCGGCCGATGCGGGAGTGGGCGGTGCTCGATGTCGCCGAACTCGCGCATTGGGACGCCGCGGTAGGAGAAGCATTCGCGTTCGTCGACGAACTCACCGAGTGAGCCCCCGCTAGCCTCGGGGGATGCCCCGCGACATCCGACCCCTGCGGCCCGCCGACATCGAGGCCGTCGTCGCACTGTGGGAGGAGCGCGGGCTCACGCGGCCCTGGAACGACCCGCGCCGCGACATCGAACGTGCACGCACGCTGTGGCCCGACCTGCTGCTCGTCGCCGCGGACGACGATGCGATCGTCGGGACGGTGATGGCGGGCTACGACGGGCACCGTGGGTGGCTGTCGTACCTCGCGACCAGCCCCGGGAACCGTCGCGAGGGCATCGGCCGCGCGCTGGTCGCCGAGGCCGAGTCCCGTCTCACCGCTCTCGGCTGCCCGAAGGTGCAGCTCATGGTGCGCGCCGGCAACGAGCAGGTGCTGGGCTTCTACGATGCGCTCGGATACGAACGCGTCGACGTGACGGTGACCGGCAAGCGCCTCATCGCCGACGCGTGACGGGCGCGCCCGCGATAATGGGCGGGTGACGAGCACCCCCGCACTCCCCGGCTGGCGACACGTGTACTCCGGCAAGGTCCGCGACCTGTATGTGCCCGACGACACGGCAGCGGATGCCGCGGCCTCCCGCCTCCTCGTCGTGGCGAGCGATCGGGTGAGCGCCTTCGACCATGTGCTCGAGCCGGGCATCCCCGGGAAGGGCGCCGTGCTGACGCAGCTGAGCCTGTGGTGGTTCGACCGCCTCGCGGGCGGGGACGGGGGGCGCGGCATCCCGAATCACCTCACGGGAGACGAGCCCCCGGCGGCGGTCGCCGACCGCGCGATGGTGGTCGCCGCCCTCGACATGCAGCCGATCGAGTGCGTCGTGCGCGGCTATCTCACCGGGTCGGGCTGGGCGGAGTACCAGCAGTCGGGCACGGTGTGCGGCATCCCGATCGTGGCGGGTCTGACGAACGGCGACCGGCTGCCCGAGCCCATCTTCACGCCCGCGTACAAGGCGCCGCTCGGCGAGCACGACGAGAACATCACCTTCGAGCGCACCGTCGAGCTCGTCGGGGTCGAGAACGCCGAGACGCTGCGCGCCCTCTCGCTCGAGGTCTACGGCCGCGCGGCCGCAGCGGCGGAGGAGCGCGGACTGATCCTCGCGGACACGAAGTTCGAGTTCGGCCTCGACGCGAACGGCGTGATGACGCTCGCGGACGAGGTGCTGACCCCCGATTCGTCGCGCTATTGGGATGCCGCGGCCTGGCGCACCGGCGAGACCCCGGCCGAGCGCATGGCGAGCTTCGACAAGCAGATCGTGCGGGACTGGCTGAGCGCGCACTGGGACGGTGCCGGTGAGCCGCCGACGCTGCCCGGCGAGGTGGTCGAGCGGGCGTCCGCACGCTACCGCGAGCTTCTGGTCAAACTCGGAGCTTGACCGCGGGAATGACGCGGCCCGGTGGGTGTTAAGTATTCGTATGAATGAAAAACTCGCCGCCGACACCGCGATGGGCGCCGTGACCCTGCTCGTCGGCGACCTCGACGCGATGACGCGTTACTACCGGGACGTCGTCACCCTCGAGGTGCTCACCGCCGAGGGCGACACCGTCACCCTCGGACGCGCCGGCCGGCCCATCGTGATCCTGCGTCGCGACCGGCGCCTGCGGCACGCCCCCGCCGGATCGGCGGGACTGTTCCACACCGCGATTCTGTTCGAGAGTCGCGCAGCCCTCGCCGCCGCGCTCTACAGCGTCGCCCGCCACGCCCCGCAGACCTTCACCGGCAGCGCCGACCACCTCGTCAGCCAGGCGTTCTACTTCACCGACCCCGAGGGCAACGGCATCGAGCTCTACTGGGACCGCGCGCGCACCGCCTGGTCGTGGACCCACGGCCAGGTCGAGATGGCGACGCTCTACCTCGACCCGAACGCGTTCCTGTCGGAACACCTCACCGAGCAGGCCGCCGCGGGTTCGACGGCGGGGGACGCGGCATCCGTCGGTCACGTGCACCTGTCGGTCGGGGATGTCGCGACCGCCCGCGCGTTCTACGTCGACACCCTGGGCTTCGACGCCACCGCGAGCATGGGCAACCAGGCGCTGTTCGTGTCGGCCGGCGGCTACCACCATCACATGGCGATGAACGTGTGGAACTCGCGCGGCGCCGGACCCCGTATGCCCGCCCTCGGCCTCGGCCGGGTCGAGCTCGCGCTGCCCGACGGCGACGCGATCGGCGAGCTCGGCGAGCGCCTCTCGCACCACGGCATCGCCACCGCGAACGACGGCCGCACCGTCACCTTCGCCGACCCGTGGAACAACGAACTGGTCGCGCACCTCGCGTGAGGCGCGCGGGCGGGTCAGGGAGGCGCGATCACACCGCCCGGTCGGCGATGATGCGCGCGTACGCGAGCGCGGAGTCCTTCGGCGTGCGCTCCTGGGTGTCGTAGTCGACCCGCACGATGCCGAAGCGCTTCTCGTAACCCCAGGCCCACTCGAAGTTGTCGAGCAGCGACCAGTAGAAGTAGCCGCCGACGTCCACACCCCGCTCGATCGCGGCGTGGATCGCGGCGACATGCCCCTCCAGGAACGCCACCCGGTCGACGTCGTGCACTCGTCGCTCGCCGTCATCGACGACGAGCTCGTCGTCGTAGGCGGCGCCGTTCTCGGTGACGAAGAGGCGGGTGCCCGCGGCATCCGCGTACTGGGTCGCGACCCGCACGAGCAGGTCGGTGAGCCCCTCGGGCTGCACCTCCCATCCCATGCCCGTGCGCGGCAGGCCCCGCTCGAACCAGTGCACGTCGTCGGCGGCGGGGAAGGGCGAGGCGCCCTCACGCTCGGTGGGAGCCTGATCGGCGGGCGGCGCCTGCTCGGGCACGCGTCCACCGACGAACTCGTTGTGGTAGTAGTTCACGCCGAGTGCGTCGATCGGCGTCGAGATGACGGCGAGGTCGCCCGGCTGCACGGCCGCCTCGAGCGCATCGACCGCCTCGGGGTCGACGGCGCGGATGTCGTCGACGACGTCCGCGGGGTACGCCCCGAGGAACACCGGGTCGAGGAACCAGCGGTTGAACTGGCCGTCGATGCGGCGGGCGGCATCGAGGTCGCGCGGGTCGGACGGATCGGCGGGCTGAGCGCCGGTGAGGTTGAGGGTGATACCGAGCGACAGGTCGGCGTCGCGGGCGCGCAGCTGCTGCACCGTCTGGCCGTGGCCGAGCAGCAGGTGATGGGCCGCGAGCAGCCCCTCGCGTCGCGAATAGTGGCCGGGAGCATGGATGCCCGCGGTGTAGCTGAGGAAGGACGAGCACCACGGCTCGTTGAGCGTCGTCCAGACGTTCACCCGGTCGCCGAGGGCGTCGTGCACGTCGAGGGCGTACTCGGTGAAGCGCTCGGCGGTGTCACGCACCGTCCAACCGCCTCGCTCCTGCAGCGCCTGCGGGAGATCCCAGTGATAGAGCGTGAGCCACGGCAGGATGTCGGCGCCGAGCAGTTCGTCGACGAGCCGCGAGTAGAAGTCGATGCCCGCCGGGTTGAGCGCGCCGCCGTCGGGTCGCACCCGTGACCACGACACCGAGAACCGGTAGGTCTGCAGCCCCAGGCGCTTCATGAGCGCGACGTCCTGCGGGTAGCGGTGGTAGTGGTCGCAGGCGGTCTCGCCGTCGTCGCCCGCGATGACCGCGCCGGGCACGCGGCAGAACGCGTCCCAGATCGAGTCGCGGCGCCCGTCGACGTGCGCGGCTCCCTCGATCTGGAATGCGGCGGTCGCGGCACCGAAGAGGAAGTCGTCGGGGAAACGGCGGGGGGAGACGCTCATGGCCCCCATTATTGGGCACGTCCGAGCGTTCTTCGAATCGATTCGACGATGGGACGGGAATCTCCCATGTGGAACCTGGATCCCGCACACGGGTCTGCTCGTCGAGTTCGACCCTCGGATGCTCCGGCGCAAAGTATGAGCGTCGGCGATGTGTGAGCTTTGACAGAGCTGTGTAACTGAGAAATGCTGACGCTCATGGGGAACGTGGGGAGGAAGCGCTGGATCGTGCTGCTCGCAGCCACCGTCGCGCTCATCGTTGTCGCCGCCGTCACACCGCCGGCGGTCGGAATCATCATCGCGCTCGTCGTGGCGCCGGCCACGATCGTCGTCGCGATCGTCGCCTTCGTGCGAGGCGGCATCAGGGTCGTCGGCCTCTCGACACGGGGGCTGGCCGCCCTCGCATTCGGCATGGGATTGGTGCTCTTCGTCGGCGCCGCGGCAGCGGCCGGCAGCCGGCTCGACAGGCCGTCGACGCAGCAGGCAGCAGCATCCGCTCCGGCAACGACTGCCTCACAGACACCGGCTGCCCCGACACCGACGCCGACAGCACTGTCGGACGAGGCGGTCGAGGCGGCGGGCCTCGCCACGGCCGGCGGTGCCAGCGTGGTCGTCTCGACCGCGTCGTCGGGATCGGCGCTCGACGTGCTCGCCACGCTGCCGGTGCAGGCGGCGACCTCGCTCAGCGGCTATTCCCGGGACGCCTTTGGGCCGGCGTGGGCCGACGTCGACAAGAACGGGTGCGACACGCGCAACGACATCCTCGCGCGGGATCTGACCGGCATCACACGACCGGGCTCCTGCACGGTGACCGCGGGAACACTCACGTCGGCCTACTCCGGTGCGGTGGTGACGTTCACCCGCGGCGAGAAGACATCGCCCCTCGTGCAGATCGATCACGTGGTGTCGCTCGCCGACGCCTGGACCACGGGCGCGCAGACGCTCACGGCCGACCAGCGTCGCAGTCTCGCGAACGACCCTCTCAACCTGCAGGCGGTCGAGGGCGCCCTCAACGAAGCGAAGAGCAACCTGGATGCCGCGGGCTGGCTCCCGCCGCTCGCCGGCTACCGCTGCACGTTCGTCGCGCGGCAGATCGCCGTCAAGAACGCCTACGGGCTCTGGGTGACGCCGGCGGAGAAGGCCGCGATGACGTCGGTGCTCGCCTCGTGCCCCGCGCAGCCGACCCCGGCATCGTCGTTCCAGGCGGCGGCGGTCGTCGCGCAGCCGGCACCGGCACGACCCGCTCCGGCTCCGGCTCCCGCCAAGCCCGCACCCGCACCCGCACAGCCCGCACCCGCGCCCGCGCAACCGGACGTCACCTACAAGAACTGCTCCGAGGTGCGCGCGGCCGGCAAAGCGCCGCTGTACCGCGGTCAGCCCGGGTACGCCGCGAAGCTCGACCGCGACGGCGACGGGATCGCCTGCGAGTGAGCGCCCCGCGCGCCTAGACTGGGGGCGAACCCCTGCCCGCGACATCCGGAGCTTCGCAATGCCCACCATCGTCGTCGACGTCATGCCCAAGGCCGAACTGCTCGACCCGCAGGGGAAGGCCGTCACCGGCGCGTTCGCGCGACTCGGCGTCGACGCCTTCAGCGGAGTGCGCATCGGCAAGCGCTTCGAGCTGACCGTCGAGGGCGAGGTGTCCGACGAGGTGCTCGCCGAGGCATCCCGTGTCGCCGCCGAGGTGCTGTCGAACTCCGTCATCGAGGACGTCGTCGGCATCGAGGTCGTCGAGTGACGGTACGCATCGGGGTCGTCACCTTCCCCGGCTCGCTCGACGACGTCGACGCACGCCGCGCGGTGCGCATCGCCGGTGCCGAGCCGGTCGCCCTGTGGCACGCGTCGCACGATCTCGACGGCGTCGACGCGCTGATCCTGCCCGGCGGCTTCAGCTACGGCGACTACCTGCGTGCCGGCGCCATCGCAGCCCTCGCGCCGATCATGCGGGACGTGAAGGATGCCGCGGCGAAGGGCATGCCCGTACTCGGCATCTGCAACGGCTTCCAGATGCTCGTCGAGGCGCACCTGCTGCCGGGCGGACTCATCCGCAACGCGCACCAGCAGTTCATCCGCCGCGACCAGCGCCTGCGCGTCGAGAACACGTCCACCGCGTGGACGAGCGACTTCGCCGACGGTCAGGAGATCGTCATCCCCCTGAAGAACGCGGACGGCGGCTACGTCGCCTCCGACGACGAGCTCGACCGTCTCGAGGGCGAGGGGCTCGTCGCGTTCCGCTACACCGGCGTGAACCCGAACGGGTCGCTGCGCGACATCGCCGGCCTCACCAACCCGGCGGGCAACGTCGTGGGCCTCATGCCGCACCCCGAGCACGCCGTCGAACCCGGCTTCGGTCCCTCGACCGCGGCCGCGATGCGCTCGGGCGTCGACGGTCTGTCGTTCTTCTCATCGGCGATCGCGGCCGTCGTCGGCGCCGCCGCCTGACCCGGCCGGGCGCACCACCCGACCGGGCGTGCAGCACCGCGCACACGCCGCGACCTGGCGCCCGTCGGCGCGGGGGTAACGTCGAGGTGTGACATCCCCTCTCGTCGTCTCGGTTCCCACCGAGGGCCTCGCCCGTGATCTGCAACCGCTTCCCGAGAACGTCGAGGTGGTGGTCTGGCCGATGACCGGCCCCGCCCCCTGCGACCGCATCGACATCGTCGTACCGCCGTACCAGAACCTCAACGCCGCCCTCGGGCAGCTGGCCGGGGTCGAGGTCGGACTCGTGCAGAGCCAGTCGATCGGCTACGAGGGCATCGCCGCGCTGCTGCCCGCGGGCGTTCCGCTCGCGAACGCCGCGGGCGTGCACGAGACCTCCACCGCCGAGCTCGCCGTGGGTCTCGCGATCGCGTCGCTGCGGCGCCTCGACCAGTTCGCCCGCGACACCGCGACCGCCACCTGGAACCCGGTCTTCGGCACGAGCCTCGCCGACCGCCGTGTGCTCGTGCTCGGCTGGGGCGGCGTCGGGAAGGCGATCGGCGCGCGACTGATCCCGTTCGAGGTCGACCTCACCGCCGTCGCCTCGCGAGCCCGCGACGAGGACGGCGTCGCCGTGCACGGCGTCGACGAGCTCGCCGACCTGCTGCCGCGCACCGAGGTGCTCATCCTCGCTCTTCCGGGCGGCGACAGCACGCGCCACATCATCGACGCCGCCGCGCTCGCCCTGCTCCCCGATGGCGCGCTCGTCGTGAACGTCGGCCGCGGGCCGCTCATCGACACCGACGCGCTCGTCGCGGAGACCGCGTCCGGGCGCCTGCGCGCCGCGCTCGATGTGACCGACCCCGAGCCGCTTCCCGCCGACCACCCGCTGTGGCGGTCGCCGGGTGTGCTCATCGCCCCTCACGTCGGCGGGGCGTCGAGCGCGATGCGCCCCCGCCTGGTGCGCGTGCTGCGCGATCAGATCACGCGCGCCGCACGCGGCGCCGCACCGATCAACATCGTCGTCGCCGGCTGATCGCGGCTACGAGTTGGGCGTGACCGGGGTGCGGGCGACCGGGTAGGCGTCGACCGTCACGGTGTCGTCGCGCGCCGTGAACCGCAGATCGGCGCCGTCGGGGAACGCCTGCTCGACGGCGGGCGTGAAGACGACCGGACGACCGTTCGAGGCGAGCGGGTTCGTGTCCGCACTCGTGCCGACACGCACATCGACCACGACCGGAAGGGTGCCGAGTGCGCAGCCGATGAGCGAGGCATCCGGATAGACATCGGGCTGCGGGATCACGGCGATGCACCGCATGTCTCCCGCGGGCGGAATCACCGTGTAGACGGACATCCCGAGGTACGACTCGTACGCCTGCGACGAGGTGGACGTGCCCGTGAACATGACTGCCGACGGCGCATCACCGGGGATGCGCTGCAGCACGGCGGCGTGCTGCGAGGTGACGACGTGGGTGACGAGAAGCGTCGTACCCGTCGACAGCCCGGCCACGACGACGAGGCTCGCGATCCACCAGATCGCGGTGACCCGATCGACGCGCGGGCGCATGCGACGCCACAGCGACACATCGGATGCCGCCCCATCCGCGTCGCGCTCACCCCCACCGCTCGCACGCGATCCGGCGCCGGGCTCCGGCACAGCGCCCGACTCGGTGGCCGGATCATCCGCGGGGCGGACGACGGGCGGCTCGAGGACCGAGCGTGTCCTGACGGTCGCCGCGGGGGCCGCGGCATCCGTCGCCCTGCGGCCCTCGAGCACGTCGAGGCGCGCGAGCGCGACGGGATCTCCCGCGATGTCGGCGTGGGGTCCGTACGCGCGCAGTCGCAGCGCGGCGAGCTCGGCGCGTTCGTCGCCGGTCACGGCGCGGGCCGTTCGTCGATGTCGCGACCATCCCACAGATCGTCGCAGGCGACGAATGTCGCCCCGTGCGCGGCGAGATAGGGGCCGGCACCCCGGTCGCCCGCGACGGTGGCCGCCACCGCGGCCCAGTGGTCGCGGCCGATCAGGACCGGGTGCGACGGGGCGCCCGCGACGGTCGCTTGCACGAGAGCGGATGCCGCGGCCTCCGCGGCGGCCCCGAGCACGCGCGCGACCGCGGCCGCCGGCAGCGTCGGGGTGTCGACGGGCACGATCACCGCGAGTTCCGCCCCGGTCGCGGCCGCGGCGTCCAGAGCCGAGCGCACGCTCGCCGACAGCCCGTCGTTCCAGTCGGGCACCAGCACGGCACGACCGGGGGCGGGGATGCGCCGGGCGACCTCCGCCGCGGCGGCGCCCACCGTCACGAGCACCGGGTCGCAGCCGGACGCGGCGAGAAGCGCCACCGCCCGGTCGAGCCAGGGCGTGCCGTCGGCATCGGCCGCGAGCGCCTTCGGCCCGCCGTAGCGGGTGCCCGCGCCCGCCGCGAGCACGATCCCGCAGGGTGCCCCCACGACCGTCAACGGCGTCACGTCCACCGCGCCAGCGTAGCCCGCCCGAAACACGCGAGGGCTAGCGTGGCGGCATGCTCGAGCTTGCGACCGACCTGCTGCCGCTGCTCGCGGCGGGCGAGCGCGTCGCGGTCGTGACGGTCGCGCACGTGGCGCGTTCGGCGCCGCGCGGCGCCGGCGCGGCGATGGCGATCACGTCCGACGCGCGGGCGATCGGCTCGATCTCCGGCGGCTGCGTCGAGGCGGATGCGGTCGCGCTCGCCCTCTCGTGCCTGGCGACCGGACGGGGTCAGACCGCGCGCTTCGGCTTCACCGACGAGCAGGCCTACGCCGCCGGTCTTGCCTGCGGTGGCTCGATCGAGGCTGTGGTCAGTGTGCTCGATCCCGCCGACACGGTCGTGCGCGACGCTCTCGAACGCGTCGCGGCGGGTCGCCGCGCGGCGGTCGGCATCGTCGCCGCGGGGCCCGACACCGGCCGCATCCTCCCCCTCGACGCCGGCGGCAGCGAGACGCGCCTCGGCGAGCATGACGGATGCCCCGTGCTCGCCGTCGTGCAGACGCCCCCGCCCGCGCTGTACCTGCTGGGTGCCGGCGAGCACGCCGCCGCGCTGTGCCGGGTGGCCGCCGCCGCCGGCTTCGCAGTCACCGTGTGCGACGCGTGGGAGCTGCTGGCGACGCGCGAGAGGTTCCCCGCGGCAACCCGGATCGTCGTCGACCTGCCGCACAACTTCCTCGCGACGCTCGACCCCGTCGACCTCGACGAGCGCACCGCGATCTGCGTGCTCACCCACGACGAGCGCCTCGACGTGCCCGCCCTCGAGGTCGCGCTGCGGCTTCCGGTCGGCTTCGTCGGGGCGATGGGCGCCCGCTCGACCGTCGCGCACCGTGCCACGCGGCTGCGCGAGGCGGGGCTCGGCGACGACGACCTCGCCCGGCTGCACTCGCCGCTCGGGCTCGACCTCGGCGGACGCACCCCCGAGGAGACCGCGCTCTCGGTGCTCGCCGAGATCGTCGCAGCACGCCACGGCGGATCCGCGGTGCCGCTGCGAGAGCGCGGGGGCGCCATCCACGCCCGGGCCGCCGCCGACACGATGCTTCCGACCGAGGCGGATGCCGCGGCATCCGCCTGCGCCCTGCCCGCCCTCGCGACCCTGGAGGCACACCGGTGAGCCTCACCCCGCCACTGCCCGCCGACGCGCTCGCTCCCGTCGACCTCGGCCATCTCGAGCACGCGATCACCCTCGCCCGCGCCGCCCGCGACCGCGGCGACCATCCGTTCGGGGCCGTCGTGGTCGCGCCCGACGGCACGGTCGTCGAGGGCCTGAACTCGGTCGTCACACAGGACGACCCGACCGGCCACGCCGAGACGAACCTCGTGCGCGCCGCCGCCGCGCGGCTCACGACCGAGGCGCTGCGGGGCGCCACGCTCTACACGAGCACCGAGCCGTGCGCGATGTGCACCGGCGCGATCTACTGGGCGGGGATCCCGCGCGTCGTCTATGCGCTCGGCGAGGACGAGCTGATCCGCATCGTGCAGGCACAGGAGGGCATCCCGACGCTCGCGCTCCCCTGCCGCGAGGTGTTCGCCCGCGGCGGGCGCCCGGTCGAGGTCATCGGACCGGTGCTGCTGCCCGAGGCGGCGGCCGTGCACGACGGCTTCTGGATCTGACCCGGGCCGAGAGCACCGTTCACGACCGGCGACGAGCGGACGCCGCGATCCCCCGCCGCGGCCGCAGCGTGACCGTGAACTCCAGCCGCACCGGACGGGTGACCGTGATGTCGAGCGCGCGGGTCAGCATGGCGACGATGAGGGTCGCCTCGATCCACGCGAACTGCTCGCCGATGCACCCGCGCGGCCCCGCACCGAACGGCACGAAGTCATAGCGCAGCCCGCCGGGCCGGCGCTCCCACCGATCGGGATCGAACACGGTCGGCTCGTCGTACCACCGCGCGCTGCGGTGGATGACCCACGGCGACACCCCGACGACGTCGCCCGGCGACGCCTCGAATCCCCCGAACGCGATCGGCGCGTCGAGCGAGCGCCCGAACACCCAGGCCGGCGGGAACAGGCGGATCGTCTCCTGCACGACCCGCCGCGTGAACGGCAGCCGGCCGCGCGGGTCGAGCCACGAGGCATCCCCCGCCTCATCGACCTCGGCGCGGATGCGTTCGGCCAGGTCGGGGCGCGACGAGAGCTGCCAGAGGCAGAAGGCGATGGCGTTCGCGGTCGTCTCGTGACCGGCGACCATGAGGGTGATCACCTCGTCGGCGATCTCCGCATCGGTGAGCCGGTCGGCCCCGCCGCTCTCGGGGTCGCGTGCCGCCACGAGCGTCGACAGCGCGTCGCGCCCGTCGGCGCCGGACGCCCGCCGTTCGGCGACCAACCGGGTCACGAGGGCGAGCAGTCGCTCACGGGCCTCGACGATGCGACCCGACGTCACGACCTCGGCGCCCGCGCGCGCTCCGGGCCGCAGGCGCACGAACTCGGTCAGCGCTGTCTGCAGCGCCGTGCGCACCTCGTCGGCGTGGTCGTCGAGTCGCGCGCCGAGGATCGTGCGCCCCACGATCAGCAGGGTGAGTCGGGTCATCTCGGCGTGCAGATCGACGGATGCCGCGGCCAGCCGCTCGATGCTCGCCTGCACCTCCTCGACCATCACCGCGGTGTACGCGTCGAGCTGCGTGGGCGAGAACGCCGCCCCGACGAGCCGGCGCGCCCGCGCGTGAGCCGCCCCCTCCGACGTCAGCAGACCCTGCCCGAGCAGCGCGCTCGTGGCCTGCACGCCCGGCCCCTTGTGCACGTCGCCCGCGTGGGTGACCAGGAGGGTGCGCACGTCGTCGGGCTCGGTCAGCAGGAAGACCCGCCGCCGACCGCGCCCCATGCGGATGGTCTCGCGCCCGTCACGGGTGAGCCGGCGCAGCATCGCGCCCGGGTTGCGGGTGGGAAGCGCCAGGGCGCTCTGCGCGGCCACCTCGAGGATCGACCGCGGGCGCGCTCCGAGCACGGCGGGCGCGCTCATGCGCCGCACGCCCAGTCGACCTCGCCGCTGAGGGTGTGCCCGCTCTCGGTCACCGAGAGGTGTAGCGACCCGCCCGAGGCGGTCGTGGTGACCGGCACCGCCGGGAGGGCGAGCGGGTAGGTGACACCGCCCTCGGTGATCGTGCCGGAGAGCGTGCCCGACCACGACCCGGGCCCGGTGTACCCGACGATGCGCACGCTCATCGTCACCGAGTACCCCTGAATCTCGGCGGACGCGACGCTCGCGTGATACGTGCGCGCCGACACCGCGCACGCGACATCGGTGTTCACGTGCCCCGCCACCGCGAGCGGCGATGTGATCGCGAGGGTGAGCGACCCGGCGCCACCCGACCCGGTGCCGACGGCGGTCGGCGAGGGGATCGGTGCGGCCGACGGGAGCGAGGACGACGGCGTACCGGTGGGCGCCGGCGACACAGCGGCACTCAGGTCGCTGCGCGACACCTGGCCGCAGCCGGCGAGCGCGAGCACGGCGGCGAGCGCGACGACGGCGAGGGGGGCGGATCGTCTCATGGCGGTCCCTTCGAGCGGGTGACGGGTGCGCTCACCGTATGCACGCGTCTCGGCCCCCGCAACCGTGCCACGTGGCACTCGAGTGCCATTTCACGCCGGCCCGCCCGCGGGTGAAGGATGTCTGCACAGGAGGCCCCATGACGCCCACGGATGCCCCGCCCGACCGCCGCGAGCGCAATCGCCGCCGGGTCAGGGAGGCGCTGCGCACAGCCGCACTCGAGCTCTTCAGCGAGAAGGGCTTCGCGGAGACGACCGTCACCGACATCACCGAGCGCGCCGACGTGTCGCGCCGCACGTTCTTCCGCTACTTCGAGAGCAAGGAGGACGTCATCGGCAACGATCTTCGCGACCTCCTCCCCCGCGTGCTGCGAGAGCTCGAGAGCCGTCCGCGTGACGAGCATCCGCTCGCGTCGATCCACGCGTCGGTGCTGTCGGTCGTCCCAGAGAAGGGGCCGCCGGCCCTGGTCTTCCGCATCGGCCGACGTGCCGAGCTGCTGCCGTTCGGGCGCCGACTGCTGCCCGTGCTGATGCAGTGGGAGCAGGGCATCGCCGCGACGCTCCTGGTGCGGTGGGGCGCGACGCCGGCTGCGGCATCCGAGGAGCTGCGCCTTCGCGCCACCGTCACCGCGTGCGCGGCGACCTCGGCCCTGCGGTGCGCGGCGCTCTACACCCGCATGACCCCGACGGGGCAGTTCACCGTCGACCCCGACATCGTCTCGGTGGTCACCCGCGCCCTCGACATCATCGCCGAGGGGTGCCCGCCTCCCGGCTGAGCGGATGCCGCGGCCTCCGACACGACCGCGAAACACGCGAGTGTTAGCGTCACCAACAACGCGTGTCCTATCTACCATGACCGCCCGGATCTGGGGGCGGATCCGTCGGCTCAGGGCGGGGACGGCGACGATTCCGTTCGTCCATCCACCCCAGGAGCCGCCCCCATGTCCACCGTCGTCGACAAATCCCAGGCAGGGCTCACCGCCCGCCAGTACCACGTCGGACTCGAGCCGGGCGAGGTCTCCTCGGTCGCGCTGCTGCCCGGTGACCCGTTCCGCGTCCCCCTCGTGGCGGAGTTCCTCACCGACGTGCGCGAGGTCGCGTGGCGCCGCGAGCACCGCACGATGACCGGCTGGTACAAGGAGCGCCTCATCACCGCGACCTCCACCGGCATGGGCTGCCCGTCGACCGCGATCGCCGTCGAGGAGCTCGCGCGCGTCGGGGTGCGCTCGTTCATCCGTGTGGGCAGCTCGGCGGGCCTGCAGCCCGGCATCGCCCCCGGTGACCTGCTCGTGAGCGAAGGCAGCTTCCGCAACGACGGCACCACCGACGCCTACCTCCCGAAGGGTTTCCCGGCGGTGCCCGATCTCGAGCTCACGACGACCCTGGCGCGCCACGCCAGCCGCATCGCGGAAGCCGCCGGAACGCGCTCGCACACCGGCATCAGCGTGAGCGACGACGCGTTCTACGCCGAGACGCCCGAATGGATCGGCGAGCTGAACCGCATGGGCATCCTGAACGTCGAGATGGAGGCATCCGCTCTCTACGTCGTCGCGCGTCTGCGGGGGCTGCGCGCCGGCATGGTGTGCGCGTGCTCGAGCAACCTCGTCGAGGGCGCGTCGCTGTACGACGAGTCGAACGCGGCCCTCAAGGACGGCTGGATGCGTTCGATCGAAGCCGCCCTCGACACCGCGGTGGAGCTTCAGCTGTGACCGCGCGTCGCGTGCTCGAGGGCGCCTACGTCGCCACGGTGGATGCCGCGGGCACCGAGCACCGCGCCGGGCACGTGGTCGTCGACGGCGACCTGATCGTCGCGGTGGGCGACGGCCCCGCCCCCGCCGAGCTGCGGGACGGCGCCGAGATCATCGACGCGCGCGGCACCCTCGTCACCCCGGGACTCGTCAACACCCACCACCACCTCTACCAGTGGCTCACGCGCGGCTACGCGCAGGATGCGATCCTGTTCGACTGGCTGACGGCGCTCTACCCGCTGTGGGCGCGCATCGACGCCGACCTCGTCGAGGCGGGCGCCGCCGGCGCCATGGCGGTGCTCGCCCGCTCCGGCTGCACCACGGTCGGCGATCACCACTACGTGTTCCCGCAGGGATCCGGCGACATCGTGGGCGGGCTCGTGGCCGCGGCATCCCGCATCGGCGTGCGTCTGCACGCGACGCGGGGGTCGATGGACCTCGGCGCCTCGCAGGGAGGACTGCCGCCCGACTTCGCGGTCGAGACGACGGATGCCGCGCTCGCGGCGTCGCAGCAGGCGGTCGAGCGGTGGCACGACGCGTCGTTCTCGTCGACGGTGCGCATCGCGATCGCGCCCTGCTCGCCGTTCTCGGTGACCGCCGATCTGCTGCGCGAGGCCGCCGTGCTCGCGCGCGCGCTCGACGTACGGCTGCACACGCACGCGTCGGAGACGGTCGAGGAGGACGCCTTCTGCCAGGAGCGGTTCGGCATGAGCCCGACCGACTACCTCGAGGGCCTCGGCTGGCTCGGCGACGACGTGTGGATGGCGCACGCCGTGCACCTCGACGCCCCCTCGATCGCACGGTACGCGGCCACCGGCACCGGCGTCGCGCACTGCCCGTCGTCGAACGCGCGGCTCGCCGCCGGCATCGCGCCCGTGCACGACATGCTGCGCGCCGGGGTTCCGGTCGGGCTCGGCGTCGACGGCTCGGCGTCGAACGAATCGGGCCAGCTCGGCATCGAGATCCGCGAGGCCGTGCTCATGAACCGGCTGCGTACCGGCTCCGACTCGTTCTCGGTGCGCGACGGCCTGCGCATCGCGACGATCGGCGGCGCCCGCGTGCTCGGACGCGACGCCGAGCTGGGCTCGCTCGAGCCCGGCAAGCTCGCCGACATCGCGGTGTGGCGCATCGACAGGGTGGAGCACGCGGGCATCCTCGACCCGGTGGCCGCCCTCGGGCTCGGCGCGCTCCCGCCCCTCGCCCGCCTGTGGGTCGGCGGACGCGACGTCGTCGTCGACGGCGCCCTGGCGACCGCCGAGGAGCCCGTGCTCGCCGAGGCCGTCGCCCGCGCCTCGGCGGACCTCGCCGCCCGGGCGTAGGGCGCGCTGGGGCGCACTGCCCGGGCCCGCGAAACACCCGCGAAACCGCGGTTTGGTTTGCTGGGTCACGGAGGAATGTTGTGGACATCAACACGGTCGAGAGCTATCGGCTCGCGCGCACCCGCGGCGACCTCGCCCTCGCGCCGGGCGAGGTGATCTTCGCGGGCGGCACGTGGCTGATGAGCGAACCGCAGCCCGAGACATCCGGGTTCGTCGATATCACCGCGATGGACTGGCCCTTCCTCGAGATCTCCGCCGACGGCCTGCGCATCGGCGCGACCTGCCCGATCGCCCACCTCGTCGCGTGGGCCGAGGGTCGGGGCAGCGAGCCCGTGCCCGCCGACTGGCCGGCCGCGCACCTCGCCGTCGACGGCGCACACGCGCTGCTCGCGTCGTTCAAGATCTGGAACGCCGCGACCGTCGGCGGCAACGTCTGCCGCTCGTTCGCCGCGGCCGGCATGGTGTCGTTCGCTGTCGCCCTCGACGCCGTCGCGTGGGTGTGGCGCCCCGACGGCACCGACCTGCGACTGCCCGTGAGCGAGCTCGTCACCGGCAACGGCGAGAACACCCTCGCGGCCGGCGAGGTGCTGCGGGCGATCGAGATCCCCGCGTACGCCCTGCGCTCCCGGGCGCGCCTGCAGAAGATCGCGCTCGCCGAGCTCGGGCGCTCGGGTGCCGTCGTGACCGGCCGCGTCGACCCCGACGGCGCGAGCGTCTTCGCGATCACGGCGGCGACGCTGCATCCGGTCGTGCGACGGTTCCCGTCACTGCCGGATGCCGCGGCCCTCGCCGCCGCGGTCGAATCGGCGCCGTCGTACTACACCGACCCGCTCGGGCCGGCCGACTGGCGCCGCGGCGTGAGCCGTGCGCTCGCGGAGCGCATCCGCATCGAGCTGGAGGCGGGCGCATGAGGTTCACCGTCGACGGCACCCCGCGCGACGCCGAGCCGCGGGCGGGACAGTGCCTGCGCACGCTGCTGCGAGAGACCGGCACGACGAGCGTGAAGAAGGGATGCGACGCCGGCGACTGCGGCGCCTGCTCCGTGCTCGTCGACGGCACCCCTGTGCACTCGTGCATCACCCCGGCGCACCGCGCCCAGGGGCGGGAGGTCACGACGGCGGCGGGGCTCGCGCCCGGCGACGAGCTGCATCCCGTGCAGGAGGCGCTCGTCGAGCACTTCGGCTTCCAGTGCGGGTTCTGCACGCCCGGCATGAGCGTGACCGCGTCGACCTTCGACGCCGACGACGTCGACGACCTCGACCGGCGCCTCAAGGGCAACCTGTGCCGCTGCACCGGGTACCGGCCGATCCGCGAGGCCGTCCGCGAGGCGGTGCTCGGCCCGGTGCGGGAGACCGGGGACGGCTACACGGGCGGCGGTGCGGCCCCGGGCGCCGACACCTCCCCCGCCCCGACAGCGGGGGCGGACGGCGTCGGCCGCTCGGTGCGCCCCGCGCCCGCCCGGCGCGTGGTGCAGGGTCTCGAACCGTACACGTTCGACGAGCCTGTGCCCGGATCGCTCGTGCTGCGCGTGATCGGCTCGCCGCACGCGCACGCGCGCATCCGCTCGATCGACACCGCCGCCGCACGCGCGGCGCCCGGGGTCGTGGCCGTCTTCACCCACGAGGACGCGCCCGCCGTGCACTACTCGACGGGCCGTCACGAGCACCGCACCGACGACCCCGACGACACACTGCTGCTCGACACCGTCGTGCGGCACGTCGGGCAGCGGGTCGCGGCGGTCGTCGCCGAGACCGCCGGCGCCGCCGAGGCGGCCTGCCGTCTCATCGAGGTCGACTACGAGGTGCTCCCCGCGGTGCTCGACCCGGAGGCGGCCCGCGCACCCGGCGCCCCGCTGCTGCACGCCGACCGCACCCCCGCCGACCGGGTCGCCGAACCCCACCGCAACGTCATCGCGTCGCTGCACGAGGGGCACGGCGGCGACATCGACGCGGCCCTCGCCGAGAGCGCCGTCACCGTGTCGGGCACGTGGCGCACGCAGCGCGTCTCGCACGCGCAGCTCGAGACCCACGGCTGCGTCGGCTGGCTCGACGACGACGGCCGCCTCGTCATCCGCTCGTCCACACAGGTGCCGTTCCTCACGCGCGACGAGATCGCGCACATCTTCGACCTCGACCCCGACCGGGTGCGCGTGCACACGGCGCGGGTCGGCGGCGGCTTCGGCGGCAAGCAGGAGATCTTCGCCGAGGACCTCGTCGCGCTCGCCGTGCTGCGCACCGGCCGCCCGGTCGCCTACGAGTTCAGCCGCGCCGAGGAGTTCCAGCGCACGTCGGTGCGGCATCCGATGCGGGTGGCGGTGACCCTCGGGGCGGATGCCGCGGGCACCCTGACGGCGATGAAGATCGACCTGCTGAGCGACACCGGCGCCTACGGCAACCACGCCATCGGGGTGATGTTCCACTCGCTCGCCGAGTCGACCACGATCTACCGCGCCCCGGTGCGTCGCCTCGACGCCGAGGTCGTTTACACGAACAACGTGCCCTCGGGGGCGTTCCGCGGCTACGGCCTCGGGCAGGTCGTGCTCGCGGTGGAGTCCGCGATGGACATGCTCGCCGAACGTCTCGACATCGACCCGTTCGACCTGCGGCGCCGCAACGCGGTCGTCGAGGGCGACAACCTGCACCCCGACCAGGACGAGTACGAATCCGACCTCGTCTGGGGCAGCTACGGTCTCGACCAGTGCCTCGACCTCGCCCAGGGCGCTCTCGAGCGCGGCAACGGCGTCGACGCTCCCGACGGCTGGCTCGTCGGCGAGGGGATGGCCGCGGCGATGATCGCCACGATGGCCCCGCGCGGACACATCGCACACACCACGGCGACGCTCCGGCCCGACGGCACCTACGTGCTGCGCGCCGGCACGGTGGAGTTCGGCAACGGCACCCACACGGTGCTGCGGCAGATCGCGGCATCCGTCTTCGATGTCGGCTTCGACCGCCTCGAGGCCCGCTTCGCCGACACCGACGAGGTGCGGCACGACACCGGCGCGTTCGCGTCGGCGGGCATCACCGTGACCGGCAAGGCGCTGCATGCCGCATGCCTGACGCTGCGTGATCGGATGCGGCGCACCGCCGCCGCGCTCACGGGCACCGAGGAGTCGGCGGCCGTGGTGACCGGCGACGGGGTGCGCACCCCTGCGCGGATCGTCGGCTTCGGCGAGCTCGTGGCCGCGGCGCCCGCTGCGGAGCGCACCGAGGAGGGGCTCGTCGGCGACGGTGCCGAGTACGGCGACCTGCGCTCGCTCGCCTTCAACGTGCACGCGACCCGGGTGGCCGTCGATCCCGAGACCGGCACCGTGCGCATCCTGCAGAACATCCAGTCGGCCGACGCCGGCTTCGTCATGAACCCGGCGCAGTGCCGCGGCCAGATCGAGGGCGGCGTCGCCCAGGGGGTCGGCAGCGCGCTCTACGAGGAGGTCATGATCGGCGACGACGGCCGGGTGATCAACCCGGTCTTCCGCACCTACCGCGTGCCGCAGTCCGCCGACGTGCCCGACACCGAGGTGCTGTTCGCGTCGACGAACGACGACCTCGGCCCCTTCGGCGCCAAGTCGATGAGCGAGTCGCCCTACAACCCCGTGTCGGCGGCGATCGGCAACGCGATCAGCCGCGCGATCGGGGTGCGCGTGTTCGAGCAGCCGTTCTCGCGCGACCGCGTGTGGCGGGCCCTGCAGGCCGGTGACGCCGGCGGCCGGTGACGCTCAGTCGGTCGCGGCGGAGTGCGGCGGCCGCTGCTTGACGATCAGCAGCCGGAACGGTGCGCCGTCAGCCGACCACGTGCGGTGGGCGACGCCGCCGGCGTAGTACGACGAGTCGCCCACGCCGAGCTCGGTCACCTCGCCGTCGAGGTCGAGGCACACACGTCCGTCGAGCACGTAGGAGAACTCGTCCTCCGCGTGGGCGAAGTAGTCGCCGGGCGCGGTGTTGTCGGCCGCGTAGACCATCGGATGGAACGGGCGCACCGGGTGGGCCAGCAGCCTCCCCGACCCGACGGCGAAGTCGGCTTCGAGGTCTCCGCCGGCGCCGCGGTGCACCTCGGTCGCCGGCACGTCGGCAGTCGGCGCCTCGGCGGCGGCGATCAGCTCGAGCGGGCTCGTGCCGAGCGCCACCGCGATGCGGCGCAGTGATCCGAGGCTCGGTTGGGCGAGTCCGCGCTCCAGCTGGCTGAGGAACGGATGCGACAGCTCGGTCGCGGTCGCGAGCTGCACGAGGGTGAGCCCGCGGGCCTTGCGCAGTCCGCGCACGTGCGCGCCGAGCAGTCCCGCCGCGAGCAGATCGGATGCCGCGGCACCCCCGACGATCGCGGGTTCGGCGCTCACGCGCTACACGCCCCGCTGGCCCTGCATGCCCATCCGGGCCAGCACCACGTTCTCGATGATCTGGATGACGTTGTAGAGCACGAGCGCGATGGCGGTGACCCCGGCGATCGACGCCCAGACGGCGTTGTACTGCGCCTGCGACAGGTAGCCGCCGATGCTGCCGCCGACACCGCCGCCGACCGCCAGCCATTCGGCGAGCAGTGCGCCCGTGATGGCGCCGGGCACGGAGATGCGCACGGCCGCGAAGAACGCCGGGAGCGACGAGGGCATCGCGACCTTCATGAGGCGCGCGAACGAGCCGCCGCCGTAGACGGTGACGAGGTCGTTCATCTGCGGTGCGGCGGATTTCAGGCCGAACGAGATGTTCACGAGCGCCGGGAAGAGCACCACGATGCCGCCGATCACCGCGATCGACCAGACCTCGCGACCGAAGATGAGGATGATCACGGGTGCCATGGCGACCAGCGGCACCGACCTCAGCAGCATGGCGATCGGCATGAGCGCGTGCTCGGCGCCCTTGCTCAGCTGGAAGATCATGGCACCGACGAGGGCGACGAGGAGGCCCGCGATGAAGCCGACGACCGAGTGGGCGAGGGTCTCGCCGATGGTCGCGAAGATCTTGTCGCGGTTGGTCGCCGCGGCGGGAACCACGAACAGGTAGTTCCAGACGTCGAGCGGGCCCTTCGCGACGAACTTGGAGACGTTCAGCAGCGACAGGGCGCCGGCCCACAGCACGATGACCGCGACGATGGTGCCGACGAAGTTCACGACGCTCCACAGCAGCGCGCGCAGCACGCTGCGCCGCGCCTGGGCGCGCAGGGTACGGGTGAGGTCGGTGGCGGACTCGGATGCCGCGACGGCTGTCGTCATGAGCGCCCCTTCGACCAGGGCGCGATCGCCCGCGCGATGAACCCGACGAGCACGTAGCCGAGCATCGCCACGAGACCGCTCAGCAGCGCGATCGCCCACACCTGGGGCGCATTGAGCTGCTGCTGCGCGATGACCATGATCACACCGACGCCCACTTCGACCTTGCCGAAGAACTCACCGAGCACGGCGCCGAGGAACGCGGCCGGAACGGCGATCTGCAGGGCGTTGAGGATTGCGGGAAGGGCGGCGATGAGACGCACCTTCACCAGCTGCGTGAACTTCGACCCACCGTAGACCGTGACCACGTCGAGGCTCGACTTGTCGGCCGACTTGAGGCCGAGCAGCGCTCCGACGACGGTCGTGAAGAAGACCGAGAGGGCGGCGAGGAAGATCGCGGTGCCCGAGGGCTGCCCGATCGGTGGGGCGCCGATGAGCACCACGGCGATCTGGCCGAGCGCGACGATCGGAACGCAGTAGGTGAGGATCGCCAGCTGCATCGCGACCGACTCGAGGCGCGGGACGACGAGCACGACGGCCGCGAGGAGCAGCGCGAGCACGTTGCCCCAGAGGTATCCGATGCCCGCTTCCGCGAGGGTCACGGCGAAGTTCTTCGCGTAGAAGTCCCACCCGGTCTGCGCGATCGTGACGACGACCTCGAGCGGCGTCGGGATCGGCCTAAGGCCGGTCGGGGTGACCCAGGCGAGCCCGACGATCCACCACACGATCACGAGGGCGACGCCCCCGATGAGCCCCGTCATCCACGGCGGGAGACGGACGTCCTCGAACGTGACGCCGCGGCCCTTCGTCGGGGAGTCAGTGGTCATCGGTGGCTGCGCCTCCCGCGCCGAACAGCAGATCGGACGCGTGATCGACGTAGGCGTGGAACTCCGGGGTGCGCATCATCTCGGGGGTGCGCGGGCGGGGGAGGTCGATCGTCATGACCTCCTTGATGCGTCCGGGCCGCGGGCTCATGACCGCGACCTGGTCGGAGAGGAAGATCGCCTCGGAGATGCCGTGCGTGACGAGCAGGGTCGTCGCGGGCTTCTCGGTCCAGATGCGCAGCAGCTCGAGGTTCAGGCGCTGCCGGGTCATGTCGTCGAGCGCGCCGAACGGCTCGTCGAACAGCAGCACCTGCGGCTTGAGGATGAGGGAGCGGGCGATCGAGACGCGCTGGCGCATGCCGCCCGACAGCTGCGCGGGCTTGGCCTTCTCGAAGCCCTTGAGACCGACGAGCTCGATCATCTCGGTGACGTAGTCGTTGTCGACCTTCTGTCCCGCGATCTCGAACGGAAGGCGGATGTTCGACAGCACGCTGCGCCACGGCATGAGGGCCGAGTCCTGGAAGGCGATGCCGAGCTTGTGGTCGCGGCGGAGCTCCTTGGGGCTCTTGCCGTCGACGCGAGTGGTTCCGCTGGTGGGCTGCTCGAGCCCCGCCAGGATGCGCAAGATCGTCGACTTGCCGCATCCTGACGGGCCGAGCAGCGACAGGAACGTGCCCTGTGCGGTGTGGAGGTTGGCGTCCTGCAGCGCGACCACGTTCTTGCGGCCGGTCGTGAAGACCTTGTTCAGTGCGGTGATCTGAAGGCCGGTGCCCAGGTTGTCCTGGGCACCGGTCTCGACAGCGGGCTGCGTCACGACGCTCTTCTCCGTGTGGTGGTGCTGATTACTTGGCGTACTTCACGAGGCCGGGGTTCTCCTGGTAGACCTCGGTGAGCAGCGACATGTCGAACAGGTCGGAGGCCTTCAGGGTGATGCCGGCGCCCGAGAGCGACTTGATGGTTGCATCCTGCAGGGTCTGCGAGATGGTGAACAGGCCGTTCTGCGCGGTCTCGTCGGAGACGACGAGCTTCTGCGCCTGCTCGGTCGCACCGGCGATCGAGTTGGTCAGGTCGAGTCCGAGGTCCTTGCCGTAGGTGTTGACGGCGAGCTCGGCGCCGGCCTGCGGGTTGTTGACCGCGTCGGACCAGCCCTGGATCTCCGCCTTCAGGAACGCCTTGAGCTTGTCGCGGTTCTTCGCGATCTGGTCGTCGGTCGTCGTGATGGTCTCGGCGACGAACGGCAGGCCGTTGTCGGCGAACGGGAGGTTCGCGACGCTGTAGCCCTTGGCGGCCACGGTAATCGACTCGTTCGTGAGGTAGGCGATGTAGCCGTCGATCTCACCGGAGAGCAGCGGCGCCGGGTCGTACTGCACGGGCACGACGGTCAGGTCGCTCTCGCTCATGCCGTTGGCCGCGAGGAACGCGTCGAACAGTGCCTTGTTCGAGTCCTGCACGCCGATCTTCTTGCCCTTGAGGTCCGAGGGCTTGGTGATGTTGCCCTTGTCGGCCAGCGAGAGCACCGTGAACGGGTTCTTCTGGTAGGTCGTGCCGATGATCTTCAGCGGCGCGCCCTCCGAGGCGACGACCGAACCGATCGAGACGGCGTCGGAGAGGGCCACATCGGCCTTGCCCGAGAGCAGCTCGCTCGCACCGGTCGAGGGGCCGGGGGTCATGTTGACCTTCGAGAAGCCGGCGGCGGTGAAGTAGCCGTTCGCGTCGGCGAGGAACTCGCCCGAGAACTCCTCGTTCTTGATCCACGACAGCTGCAGGTTCAGCTCGCCGTAGGTGCCGGGGGCGACCGAGGCGGCGCCGGTCGACGTGGGGGCCGTCGTGCTCGACGAGCTCGACGAGCAGGCGGACAGGGCGACGGCCGACACGGCGACCGCCGCAAGGGCGACCGCCGCGCGCAGCGCGCGCTTCGAGGTGCGGATGTTCATATGCTGTGTCTCCAGATGCTGAGTGCGTCGGGTCGGGACTCGTCTCTCACGTACCCGCCGGGTGCTCTGGGAACGACGAGGCAGCGGCGCAAGGGGCGACTCACTCGACGCTAGGCGATGGAGATTTCATCAACATCCGCTCGAATGTTTCCGCGGCGTTACGCGTCGCTTCGAACCGGAGTCGGTGATCAGCGGCGCTCGTGGCCGAGGAGCACCACTGATTCTGCCAGCGCCCGGATGCCCGCGGCGACGTCGGCGGCGCTGACCGCCTCATCGGGATGGTGGCTGATGCCGTCGGGGTTGCGGAGGAACAGCATTCCGACGTCGGTGATCGCCCCGATCGTCATCGCATCGTGACCTGCCCGCGAGAAGATCGTCGCCGGATCGGATGCCCCGGGGGCGCCAGTCGCGCCGATGCCCTCGCGCACGACGTCCTGCAGCAGCGGCGCGCACATGACCGCGGCGGCGTTGTGCACCTCGCGTGAGCGCCATCGCAGGCCGCGGCGACCCATGATGCCGTCGAGCTCGCGGGAGATCTCGTCGAACACGCGGTCGCGTTCGCCGTCGAACTCGCCGCGCAGGTCGAGGGAGAAGTGGGTCTCGCCGGGGACGATGTTGACCGCCCCGGGGAAGGCCTCGAACTGGCCGACCGTGCCGATGATGTGATGCTCGGTGCGGCAGATGCGCTCGATCGCGAGCGCCGCCTCGCTCGCACCGAGCAGGGCGTCACGGCGCATGTCATAGGGAGTTCCGCCCGCGTGCCGGGCCTCGCCCTCGACGACGAGCTGGAAGCGGCGAGCCGACGCGATCGACGACACCACGGCGAGGGCCTCCCCCCGCCGGTCGAGTTCCGGGCCCTGCTCGATGTGCGCCTCGAGGTAGCCCACGAGGCTGTCGGGGCGTCGCGCGGCCTCACCGATGCGTCCGGGGTCGAGTCCGAACTCGAGGAAGGCCTGGCGCAGAGTGGTGCCCGCGGCATCCGTCAGCGCCCACCAGTCGTCGTTCCACAGTCCCGCGACCGCCGACGACCCGAGCAGCGCCTTGCCGAAGCGGGTGCCCTCCTCGTCGCTGAAGGCGACGACCTCGATCGCGAACGGGAACGGCGAGCGCCATGCACTGTCGCTGTCGCCCGCGGGCACGCGCAGCAGACGCACGATCTCGAGGCCCATGAGCACGCCCACGATGCCGTCGTAGCGCCCCGCGTCGGGCACGGTGTCGAGATGCGAGCCGATGAGGAGCGCGGGAGCGTCGGAGATCACCGCGCCCGACGGATCGAGCACATCCAGGCGGCCGAGCTGGTTGCCCGCGGCATCCTGTCGGGTGCGCATGCCGAGCTCGCGCATCCACTCCGCGGCGAGACGGTTCACTCGGGCGTGCTCCGCCGACAGGTAGACGCGCTCGATGCCCTGGTCGGCGGCGCTGACCCGGGCGAGCTCGTCGCAGCGGTTCATGACGCGCCTCGCCGCGGCCGCGATGCGGTCGGGCGAGCCGAGGGACGGCACCGTCACGCGGGCGCCCCCGCGAACACGTCGCGCGCCGCCTCGACACCGCCACCCACGGGCACGGCCGCGCCGAAGCGCCGCAGCACGCTCTCGAGCGCCGCGAGGGTGGTGAGCACGGCGTCCTTGCGGGCGTTGTAGCCCATCGTGCCGATGCGCCACACGCGACCGTGCAGCGGACCGAACGACGTGCCGATCTCGATGCCGAAGTCGTCGAGCAGCGCGGCGCGGGCGACGTCTCCCGGAACCCCCTCGGGGATCTCCACCGCGACCACGTTCGCCATCTTGTGGGCGACGTCGCCGAAGACCGTCAGCCCCAGCGCCTCGACGCCGGCGAGCATGGCGTCACCCGCGAGCCGGTGGCGCGCGATGACCGCGTCGCGGCCCTCGCCCAGCAGCACGCGCGCGCACTCGCGGGCGGCGTAGAGCATGCTCGTCGCCTCGGTGTGGTGGTTGAGCCGGCGCGGACCCCAGTAGTCGAGGATCATGCCGAGATCGAAGTAGTTCGAGCGCACGAAATCGGATGCCGCGGCATCCCCCTCCTCGCGGATGCCGGCCTCCACGCGGCTGCGCGAGCGGACCACCTCGACCGCGCGGGGCGACAGCGTGATCGGCGCCGACCCGGACGGACCGCCGAGGCACTTCTGCAGGCCGGCGGTGGCGGCATCCAGCCCCCAGGCATCGGCCTCGAACGGGTTGCCGCCGAGCGACGCGGTCGCGTCGGAGTAGAACAGCACGCCGTGGCGGGCGCAGATCGCGCCGATCTCGTCGAGCGGCTGGTTCATGGTGGTCGAGGTGTCGCCCTGCACGAGGGCGAGCAGGGTGGGCTTGACCCGCACGATGGCCTCTTCGATGGCCGACGGGGTGAACACCTGGCCCCAGGCGGTCTCGATCGTGTGCACCTCGGCGAGCGCGCGCTCGGCGATCTCGGCGAGCAGGTGCCCGAACCGCCCGAACACGGGCACGAGCACCCGGTCGCCCGGGCGCACGAGCGAGACGATCGCCGCCTCGATGCCGGCGCGCGAGGTGCCGTCTATGAGCAGGGTCGCGTCGTTGCCTGTCGCCCAGACCTCGCGGTAGAGCTGTTGGGTCTCGGCCATCGCCTGCGTCATGAACGGGTCGTACTGCCCGACGAGCGGCGCCGACATGGCCCGCAGCACGCTCGGGTACGCCGAGATGGGGCCGGGCCCCATCAGTAGGCGCGCGGGCGGGTCGATCGGGCCGGGGAGGGTCACGGGAGGTCCTTTCGGAGGGCGAGGCCGGCGGAGAGACGACGCGCGAAGCGCACCAGCGCGACATCCGTGCCCGGCCGGGAGACGAAGCAGACGCCGACGGGGGCGGGTCCGAGCTGCGAGGGCACGGTGAGCAGCGGCACCGAGATCGCGGGCGCGCCGCCGACCGCGGCGGGGGCGGTCATGCGCAGGGTCGCCTGGCGCACCGCGTCGACGCGGTCGCCGTCGGAGGTGCGCACGGGCGCCGGGCCGGGCACGGTCGGCAGCACCAGCACGGCGTCGCGCACCAGACTCTGCACGTGGTCGCGGAGCGGCTCGAGGGCGGCGCGTGCCGCGGTCTCGTCGTCGCGGGTGACGGATGCCGCGATGCGGAACCGTTCGGCGACGGCGGCGCCCAGCGCGGTCGGGTGCGCGCGCACCCACTCGGCGTTGTTGCGCCAGGCCTCGGCGCCCTGCACGGTGCGGAACGCGGCCAGGTAGTCGTCGAGGGATCCGACGCTGACCCGGCGAAGGCTCGGCGCGTCATCGAGGCCGGCGATGCGGGCGAGCAGCGCCTCGAAGGCCGCACGGGTCTCGGGCTCGGCGGCGTCGACGATCTCGTCGGGCACGAGCAGGCGGGCGGGCAGATCGGCGCCCGACTCGCCGAAGACGCTCTCGGTCGAGGTCGACCCGTCGTAGCTCAGCGACCAGTCGACGACCCGCTGCAGGGTGTCGCCGTCGCGGGTGAGCCAGCCGATCGTGTCGAACGACTGGGCGAGAGGCAGCAGGCCCTGGCGCGGCACGAGGCCGTGGGTCGTGCGCAGTCCCCAGAGCCCCTGGTAGGAGGCGGGAACACGGATGGAGCCGGCCGTGTCGGTCGCGAGCCCCACCGACGCCTGCCCGGTGGCGACGGCCGTCGCCGGGCCGCTCGACGACCCGCCGGGCAGGGCACCCGCGAGGGCGCCGTTGGGCGGGGTGCCGTAATGGGCGTTGTCGCCGGCGATCGAATAGGCGAACTCGTCGGTGCGGGCGATTCCCCGCAGCGACGCCCCGCCGCGCAACAGCTCCGACACGGCGGCGGCGTTCGCCGTCTCGGGGCGGGCCGTCTCGAGGAAGGTCGGGTTGCCGGCACCGATGCGATAGCCCTTGATGGCGAAGAGGTCCTTGACGGCGACGGTGAGACCGTCGAGCGGCCCCTCCCATGCGCCCTGCAGCAGCGGGTCGCCGACCGAGCGCCACACCGACCGGTCGAGCGCCTGCGCGCGCGGGGTGACGTGGGCCGCGGTGATCAGCCAGCGGCCGTCGAGGCGCTCCCAGATCTGCGTCTGCAGGCCGGTGCCGCCGCCGCGGTAGCGCGAGATCGACACGAGCAGCGCGACATCCGGCGCCAGCTCTCGGTACTCGATGCGCTCGATCTCGCGCGGCGGCACCCCGCCCCGCACCCCGCGGAACGCGCTGATCGCGTCGTGACCGACGAGCAGGCCCGCCGCGTCGCCGCGCAGGGTGCCGGGTCCGGGGGCGAACAGCTCGTCGAGAACGGCGAGATCGTTGTCGAGGATCGCCCGCTCATACCGGTCGAACGCGGTGAAGAGGGCATCGGGGATGTCGCGGCTCACGGCACCCCCGGGGCATCCGTGGTCGTGGCCTGTGTGGCGCGCGCGACCCCGGCCGCGGCGCGCGCGACCCTCGCCGTGAGAACAGGCGAACTCTCGTGCACAGGACGCTTCGTCACGTGTGGTCCTGTTCCGGCGCGTTCTCCTGCGGTCCAGCCGTGGCGGGCGCGGCGGGCGTCGCAGGCGCGGCGGGCACCGCGGCGAAGTCCGCCACTCGGATGCGCGCGTGCACACCGGTGACGATGTCGACGACCTGCGAGATGTCGAAGTCGGTCGCCGCCGACAGGTAGGCATAGGCGAGGTGCTCGGACATGCCCCAGCGCGCCTGGATGAGCGCGAGCGCCGCCCGCACGCAGGCGCGCATCCCCTCATTGAGGTCGCGGTCGAGGCCGGTCGGCACGAGGTAGTCGGCGGTCTCGACGAGCGGGCCGAGCACGTCGCCGAAGGCGGCGAGCGCCTCAGCGCGCGGCACGACGTCGAAGCGCAGCGTCGCCCGCAGCGACGCCTCGAGCGCGGTGAGCGCCACCTCGCCGTCGCCCTGAGCGAAGTGCGGGTCTCCGACGTAGGCGAGGGCGCCGTCGACCTGCACGGGCAGGTAGAGCACCGAGCCCTCGGTGAGCAGCTTGATGTCGATGTTGCCGCCGAAGTTCGAGGGCGGCACCGAGTGGGGGCGCTCGTCGCTGTCGGGCGCGACGCCCATGGTGCCGAGGAACGGCGCGAGCGGGAACTCCACCACGCGCGGACCGCCGTCGGTGAGCGGGAGGGTGCCGACGAGGCATCCGTCGCGGTCCTCCACCGGGGTGAAAACGCTCATCGTGCCCTCGCCGCGCGGCAGCTCGCCGGGGAGCGCGCCCTTGCCGTGCCTGTTGGAGATGACCCCGTACGGCACCCGCGGCTGCAGGGCGACGACGGTGATCTTCAGCAGGTCGCCGCGGCGGGCGCCGTCGATGCGCACGGGCCCGGTGACGACGTGGGGTCCGTCGGCGGCGGGGTCGCGCGAGAGTGCGGCGGCGATCGCGACGGCGTCGTCGAGCACGGATGCCGCGACCACCCCGTGACCGGTGAAGTAGCCGAGCGGGTCCTTGCCCTGGTCCTCGAGGATGCCCTCGTGGCTGACCGTGTCGATCGTCACCGTGGTGCCCGCGGGAACGGTGAGCACGGGCGCGTCGGCGCGCGAGGGCAGGCGCCCCCACGTGACCGTCTCGGGGCTCGCCGGCAGGTAGACATCGGCCGGGATGGGTCCGGTGTGGGGCTGGAGGATCTCGAACGTCATCGTTCCGCTCCCGTGGGTCGCAGGGTGTGCAGGATCTCGGCGCCGGCTCGCACGCCGACCCCCTCGCCGAGGCGGAAGACCTCGTGCCCGGCGAGATAGGTGCGCTCGACGCGGCCCGTCAGGGTCTGGCCGTGCCACGGCGAGAGCTTGTTGCGGTACTCGAGCTCGGCGGCGTCGACCGTCCAGGCGCGATCGGGCGCGAAGACGGCGAGGTGCGCGGGGGCGCCGACGGCGATCTCGCCGAGGCCGGGCTGGCCGGCGATGCGCGCGGGGCCCTCGGTCATGAGCGGGAGCACGCGCTCGAGGGGGATGCCGCGTCCCGCCGCCGCGGTCCAGATCGCCGCGAGCCCGGTCTGCAGCCCCGCGATCCCGCCCCAGGCGAGGCCGAAGTCGCCGCCGCCCTGCTCCTTGAGCTCGCGGGTCGAGGGCGAGTGGTCGCTGACGATCGCGTCGATCGTGCCGTCGAGCACGCCCACCCACAGGAGGTCCTGGTTGGCGCGGTCGCGGATCGGCGGGCAGCACTTGAAGGCGCCCGCACCGTCTGGCACATCCTCGGCGGCGAGGGTCAGGTAGTGGGGGCAGGTCTCGACGGTGAGGCGCACACCGTCCGCCTTCGCGGCGCGCACCGCGTCGAGGGCGCCGCCGTCGGAGACGTGCACGATGTGGGCGCGGCCACCCGTGCGGCGGGAGGCCTCGATGACCTGCTCGATGGCCGCCTGCTCGCTCATCGGCGGGCGGGTCGCGAGGAAGTCGGCGTAGTGCACGCCGAGCGCGCCGTCGCCGTGCAGGTGGGCGGGGTCTTCCGCGTGCACGATGAGCACGCCGTCGAATGTCGCGATCTCGGCGAGCGCCGCCTCGAGCTGGTCGGCGTCGAGGTGGCCGAACTCGTCGATGCCCGACGGCGACAGGAAGCACTTGAAGCCGACGACACCGGCGGCGGCGAGCTCGGCGAGGGAGCCGAGGTTCTCGGGCACGGCGCCGCCCCAGTAGCCGACGTCGACGGCGAGCTTGCCGGCGGCGGCGGCCCGCTTGGCGGCGAGCGCCTCGGGGGTGGTCGTGACCGGCACGCTGTTCAGCGGCATGTCGAAGAGGGTCGTGACGCCGCCGGCTGCGGCGGCGGCGGTGCCGGTGGCGAAGCCCTCCCACTCGGTGCGGCCCGGCTCGTCGAGGTGCACGTGCGAGTCGACGAGGCCCGGCAGCAGCACGGTGTCGTCGGGCAGGACGACGTCGGCGGCGGGGTCGAACGGCCCAATGGCGGTGATCACGCCGTCGACGATCGAGACGGATGCCTCGTCGAACTCTCCGGCGACGAGCACACGGCGGGCCGCGATCGTGAAGGCGGGGGTCGTGCGCGACATGGCCCCACCCTAGGGCCGGTGCGTTTCACAGATGTAACCAGGATGAACATTCTGTGACGCGTGCGGGCGACCTCTCGCGCCGATCCGGCGGCCGCCTCGGACACCGGATCGGCGCGAGGCGACACCTGCCGCCCGGATAGGGTGACGCCATGCGCATCGCCGAGTTCGACGCCCTGCCCGCGCGCGACGCGGAGGACGTCGTCTCGGTGTGGGCAGCGATCCCCGCCTGGGTGACGGATGTCGTCGCCCACCGCCCGTACGGCACGGTCGAGGCCCTCGCCGACCATGCCGCGCGGACGGCGGGTGCGTGGTCCCGCGCCGACCTCGACGCCGCCCTCGCCCACCACCCCCGCATCGGCGAGAAGCCGAACGGCGCGGGCGCGGAGGCCGCGGCATCCCGAACCGAGCAGGCCGCGATGGCGACCGCCGACGACGACGTCACCGCGGCGATCGCGCAGGGCAACCGCGACTACGAGCAGCGCTTCGGGCGCGTGTTCCTCATCCGCGCGGCGGGCCGCACACCCGCGGAGATCCTCGCCGCCCTCACCCGCCGCCTCGCCCACGACCCCGAGACCGAGGAGCGCGAGGCCGCCGCTCAGCTCGCCGAGATCGCCCTGCTGCGCCTGCGCACCGCCGTCACCGAAGGAGACCCCGCATGAGCCACCTCACCACCCACGTGCTCGACGCCGCCACGGGCGCTCCGGCGTCGGGCGTCGGCGTCGTGCTCGCCCACGCCTCCGGCGCGGTCATCGCCCAGGGCGCCACCGACGGCGACGGCCGGCTCGCGCTCGGACCCGATGCGCTCACGGCCGGCGACTACACGCTGACGTTCCTCACCGGCCCGTACTTCGCGGCGGTCGGCGTCGAGACGTTCTACCCGCACGTGGCCGTCACGTTCCGCGTGCAGCCGGGCCGCGCGCACTACCACGTGCCCCTGCTGCTGAGCCCGTTCGCCTACTCCACCTACCGCGGCAGCTGACCCGCGCTGCCGGTCGATCGCCGCCCGCCCGCGTCGACGTGACGGGTGCCGGATGCCGCGGGCCGCGGCATCCGGCACGAAACGCGCCCGTGATGTGCGCGCCCTAGGGTGCCGACCATGCGCGTGATCATCATCGGGGCCGGCATCGGCGGAACCAGTGCCGCCCTCGCCCTGCAGAAGCTCGGCCACGACGTGGTCGTCTACGACCAGATGCGGGAGAACAAGCCCGTCGGGGCGGCCCTGTCGCTGTGGTCCAACGGCGTGAAGGTGCTCAACTGGCTCGGCCTCGGCGATGAGGTCGCCGCCCTCGGCGGCCGCATGGACGACATGGCCTACTACGAGGGGTTCGGCGGCGCCGAGATGTGCCGCTTCTCGCTCGAGACGGTGACGACCCAGACCGGGCAGCGCCCCTACCCGGTGGCGCGCGCCGACCTGCAGGCGCTGCTGATGGAACGCGTCGGCACCGACCGCGTGCACCTCGGCCGCAAGCTCGTCGCGGTGTCGGAGGCCGACGGGATCGTCACCGCCACGTTCGCCGACGGCACGACCGACACCGCCGACCTGCTGATCGGGGCCGACGGCGCCCGTTCTCTCGTGCGCGACTACGTGACCCGCGCCGACGAGGGCGGCACGCGCATCGAGCGCACCTACTCGGGCTACACGAACTTCAACGGCCTGGTGCCCGTCGACGAGCGCATCGGGTCGGCGACCCAGTGGACGACCTACGTCGCCGACGGCAAGCGCTGCGCGGTCATGCCGGTGGCGGGCGACCGGTTCTACTTCTTCGTCGACATCCCGCAGCCCTCGGGTCTGCCCTACGACAAGCAGGCCGACGGCAAGCGTCCGCTCGAGGAGGCGTTCGCCGGCTGGGCTCCGGGCGCCGAGGCGCTCATCGCGGCGATCGACCCCGAGACATCCCTCAACCGGGTCGAGATCTGGGACATCGACCCCTTCCACACGTGGGTGCGCGGCAGCGTGGCGATCCTCGGCGACGCTGCCCACAACACGTCGCCCGACATCGGGCAGGGCGCGTGCTCGGCGCTCGAGGACTCCTTCGCGCTCGGCATCGTGTTCGCGACCAACACCCTCGGCGTGCCCGACGCGCTGCGGCGCTACGAGAAGATCCGCGCCGAGCGTGCCGGCGACCTCGTGCTGCGCGCCCGCAAGCGCGCCTGGGAGACCCACGCGTTCGACCCGGCCGTGACCGACGCCTGGTACGAGAGCCTGCGGGGCGCCGACGGCGTCGGCATCATCCGCGGCATCGTCGGCAACATCGAGGACAGCCCGGTCAACCTCGGCGGCGGGCTGCTGTGACCGCTGCGGTCTACCGCGGCCACCTCGTGCACATCGCGGGCGCGCCCGTGGCGGGCGACGTCGATGCCGCGCTCGTCTCCGAGCCCGACGGGGTGCTGGTCGTGGACGCGGCCGGACGCGTCGCGTTCTCGGGCGCCTGGCGCGACCTTCCCGCCGAGTGGGCCGAGGCCCGGGTCACCGAGACCGGCGGCGTGCTGCTGCCGGGCTTCGTCGACACCCACCTGCACTTCCCGCAGACCTTCACCACCGACGCGTTCGGGGGCGGCGAGCTGCTCGAATGGCTCGAGCACTGCGTGTTCCCCGCCGAGTCCCGTCTCGCCGACGCGGCCTTCGCCGACGCAATCGCACGGGCGTTCGTCGCCCGCCGGGTGGCTGTCGGCACGACGGCGGCGATGGTGTTCGGCTCGGCGTTCCCGGTCGCGCAGGAGGCCCTGTTCTCCCGCACCCTGCAGGCGGGCCTGCGGGTGGTGAGCGGCCGCGGCATCCAGACCGTCGGCCCCGCCTCGGCCACCGCCCTTCTCACCACCGAGGCCGACGCGCTCGCGCTGACCCGCGACGAGATCGATGCCTGGCACGGGCAGGATGGCGCCGGCCCCGCGGCCGACGCGACGCGCGCGCTCGCGCAGGTCGCGGTCGTGCCGCGCTTCAGCCTGTCGGTGACTCCGACGACGCTGCGGGGGCTCGGCGAGCTGTACGGCGAGTCGCGCGAGCGCGGCGTCTACTTCCACTCGCACCTCAACGAGAACAACCGTCCGGGCGACGGCGAGATCGCCGCGGTGCGCGAGGTCTACGGCACCCGCACCTACCTCGACACCTACGACGGGCACTTCATGCCCGGATCGGCATACGGTGGCGAGAGCCTGCTGGGACGGCGCAGCATCCTGGCCCACGCGGTGCACTGCGAGGACACCGAGCTCGCCCGGCTCGCCGAGACCGGCTCATCGATCGCGCACTGCCCGACATCGCAGCTGTTCCTCGGCAGCGGCACCATGCCCTGGCGTCGCACGCTCGCACACGGCGTCACCGTGGCCCTCGGCACCGATGTCGGGGCGGGCGACGAGTGGCTCATCCCGCGTGTGCTCTCCGACGCATACAAGGTGCACATGACCGAGCCCGGTGACGACGCGATCGCGCTGCACCCCGCCGAGCTGCTCTTCCTCGGCACCCTCGCCGGTGCCCGCGCGCTCGACCAGGAGCACGTGTTCGGCAACCTCGACGCCGGCAAGGAGGCCGACTTCGTCGTGGTGCGGCCGCAGGACCAGCCCGGCTTCGCCGACGTACTCGCGCACAGCGGGGAACCCGGGACATCCGCCCATCTGTTCACGCTGCTGCTGGGCATGCGCGAGCAGGCGGTCGCACAGGTCTACGTGCGGGGGCGGCGCGTCGTCGCGCGGACCGCCTGACCTCAGACAGTGAACAGGGCGTGCACGTCTCCCGTGAGCGCCCGGCCGCCGAGCGCGGTGAGCTCGAGCAGCACGGCGGTGCCCGCGACCGTGCCGCCCAGACGCTCGACGAGGCCCTGCGCCGCGGCGATCGTGCCGCCGGTCGCGAGCACGTCATCGATCAGCAGCACCCGGGTGCCGGGAGCGATGTCGTCGTGCATCTCGATCGTGGCGGTCGCGTACTCGAGGGCGTAGTCGACGGATGCCGCGGGTCGCGGGAGCTTGCCCGCCTTGCGAATCGGCACGAGACCGGCATGACCGGCGACCGCCGCGGCGGCCGCCAGCAGGAATCCGCGCGCCTCGATCCCGGCGACGACGTCGTAGGTGCCCTCGAACGGGGCGAGGAGGCCGTCGATCACCGCACGGAACGCGTCGGCGTCGGCGAGCAGCGGCGTGATGTCGCGGAAGTTGATGCCCGGCGTCGGGAAGTCGGGAACGATCGCGATGAGACTCTCGGCGCGGGCGAGGTCGGCGGCAGACGGGGCTTCGATGGGCACGCGGTCACGATACCCGGCGTGTGTTTCCGGCATGGGGCGGGCGTCCCTTCGCTCCCCCGGCAGCACCACCCCTCCCGCGGCGGCGAGTCGCCGAGCTGCTGCGTTCCCGCAGCCCGCGCCCGACGCCGCCCCCAGGCGATAGGGACGCCGCCCTCAGGCGATGGGGCGGCCGCCCGCGCGCCCGAGCGCGCCCGCGGCGACGACGATCGCGCGGCGGGCGGCGACGGTCACATCGGCGCCGTCGTGGCGAGCCGCGAGGAAACCCGCGGCGAACGCGTCGCCCGCACCCGTCGGGTCGACCACCCGCACGCGCGGCGCCGGCAGGTGCACGCCGCGCTCACCCCGCTCCGCGACGAACACGCCCTCTCCGCCGAGGGTGATGACGACGGCGGGCACGATCTCGAGCAGCGCCTCGGCAGCGAGCCGCGGGTCGTCTTCGCCGGTGAGCGCCTCGGCCTCCGCGCGGTTCGGAAGCAGCACGTCGGTGCCGGCGATCGTGTCGAGGAAGGTCTGCGCGCCGATGTCCCGCAGGAAACCGGCCGACGACGGGTCGACGGTGACATCCAGCCCCGCCGCCTTCGCCCTCGGGACCAGGGCGGCCGTGTCGACCCGCCGCCACGCGTCGAGCATCGAGTGCCCGGTGAGGTGCAGAGCGGATGCCGCGCCCAGCTGCTCGTCGTCGAGCACGGCCGGCGAGAGCGAGCGCGCCGCGCCGCCGTCGGTGAGGAAGCTGCGCCGGTCGCCGTCGACGATCACGATGATGCGCCCGGTGGCGAGCACCGGGTCCTCGTCGATGAGCGCCTCGACGCCGAACGCCTCCAGGGAGGCCCGGTGCCGGGGGCCGTCACCCGCGCCCACGCGACCGACGAACCGCACCGCGGCACCGAGCGATCCGAGCCACGCGGCGACGTTCGCCGCCGACCCGCCCTGGGTCGACACGATCGTCGACAACGTGTCGGTCTCGGGTCGGATCGGCCCCGCGGGCACGACGATGATGTCGTCGATCACGTCGCCGATCACGAGGATCGGCCGCGCGCCCCCCGTCACAGCAGGCTCAGGCCCCGGCCGCGAACGCCGTCGCGATGCGGGCCGCAAGGCGCACGTTGTTGCGGGCGATGTCGAGGTTCACCTCGAGGCTCTTGCCCCCCGACAGCTCGACGATGCGCAGCAGCAGGAAGGGCGTCACTGCCTTGCCGCGCACCCCCTGCGCGTCGGCCTCGGCGAACGCCTCCGCGAGCACCCGGTCGTGCTCGACCAGGTCCCACTCGAGCTCGGGCGGGAGGGGGTTGGCGACGACGAGGCCGGCCCCGGTGCCGAGGAGGTCCTGTGCGCGCAGGATCGCCGCGACATCCGCCGGGTCATCGACCCGCCAGTCGAGCGTCAGGTCGGACTCGCGCAGCCAGAACCGGGGGAACACGTCGGTGCCGAAGCCCACGACCGGCACGCTCAGCGTCTCGAGGCGCTCCAGGGTCGCAGGCAGGTCGAGCACGCTCTTCGCACCCGCCGAGACGACGGCGACCCGGCTGTGCGCGAGCACCGACAGGTCGGCCGACTCGTCGAAGGTGTCCTGGGCGCCGCGATGCACACCGCCGAGGCCGCCGGTCGCGAACACGCGCACCCCGGCGAGGCCGGCGAGGTAGGCGGTCGCGGCGACGGTGGTGGCACCGCTGCGGCCGAGCGCGGCGAGGATCGCGAGGTCGCGCACGCTCGCCTTGGCGAGGTCCTCCTCGGCGATGCGCCGCACCTCGTCGGGCTCGAGGCCCACCCGCGGCACGCCGTCGAGCACCGCGATGGTCGCCGGCGTCACGCCCTGCGACCGCAGGATCTCCTCGAACTCGCGCGCCGCCTCGAGGTTGCGCGGCCGCGGCAGGCCGTGGCTGATGATCGTGGACTCGAGGGCGACGACGGGACGGCCGTCGGCGAGCGCCGCGGCGACCTCGGTCGACAGGCGCAGAGCGGGGTGGATGGTCACCCGACCAGCGTAGGGGCGGTGGACCGAGGCATCCGTCGAATCGATACGATTTCTGCCGTACCCTGGTGCCCATGACCTCGACGACGGATGTCTCTCCCCTGCCGAGCACCCCCGGGCACGAGTGGTGGCGCACCGCCGTGATCTACCAGATCTACCCGCGCTCGTTCGCGGACTCCAACGGCGACGGCATCGGCGACCTGCCCGGCATCACGTCGCGCCTGGACGCCCTCGCCGACCTCGGCGTCGACGCGATCTGGCTGAGCCCGTTCATGGTCTCCCCCCAGCGTGACGCCGGCTACGACGTCGCCGACTACTGCGACGTCGACCCCCTGTTCGGCACGCTCGCCGACTTCGACGAGATGCTGGCGCAGGCGCACAGCCGCGGCATCCGGGTGATCGTCGACCTCGTGCCCAACCACTCGTCCGATCAGCACGTGTGGTTCCAGCAGGCGCTGAAGGCCGCGCCCGGCAGCTCGGAGCGCGCCCGCTACATCTTCCGCGACGGCAAGGGCGAGAACGGCGAGCTGCCCCCGAACAACTGGGAGTCGGTGTTCGGCGGCGGCATGTGGGAGCGCGTGACCGAGGCCGACGGCACCCTCGGCCAGTGGTACCTGCACATTTTCGACGTCACCCAGGCCGACTTCGACTGGGACAACCCCGAGGTGCGCGAGTACTTCCGGGGCGTGCTGCGGTTCTGGCTCGACCGCGGTGTCGACGGATTCCGGGTCGATGTCGCGCACGGCATGATCAAGAAGGCGGGCCTTCCCGACTACGTCCCGCCGGTCGACGGCGGCTCGATGGGTGGCGAGGACGACGACGTGCCCTACTGGGGCCAGCCGGGCGTGCATGAGATCTACCGCGACTGGCACGAGGTGCTCGCCGAGTACGACGGCGACCGGGCCCTGTGCGCCGAGGCATGGCTGCCCACGCCCGAGAAGACCGCCCTGTGGGTGCGGCCCGACGAGATGCACCAGGCGTTCAACTTCCCCTACCTCACCACCGAGTGGGAGGCGGAGCCGCTGCGCCAGGTGATCGTCGACTCGCTGCGCGCCTTCCCCGCCGTCGGCGCGCCCGCCACCTGGGTGCTCTCCAACCACGACGTGATCCGGCATGCCTCCCGGCTCGCCCTCACGGCGCCGAGCCCGCAGGGCGAGGGCATCGGCCCGCTGTCGGCGGCCCAGCCGATCCCGGCGCTCGGTCTGCGCCGCGCGCGGGCGGCGACATCCCTCATGCTCGCCCTGCCCGGCTCCGCCTACGTCTACCAGGGCGAGGAGCTCGGGCTGCCCGAGGCCATCGACATCCCCGACGACAAGCGCCAGGACCCGACGTGGTTCCGCACGAACCACGAGAAGTACGGCCGTGACGGATGCCGCGTGCCCCTGCCCTGGACGTCGACCGGCCCCTCGTTCGGCTTCAACTCGACGGGCGCGTCGTGGCTGCCCCAGCCGGCGGAATGGGCGGAGCACGCCCGCGACGCCGAGACCGGCGACCCCGGCTCCACCCTGTCGCTCTACCGCGACCTGCTCGCGACACGTCGCGCCCACGGTCTGGGCGCCGGCGCCGTCGAGTGGCTCGACGGGTTCGGCGACGACGTCATCGCGTTCCGCAACGGCGACGTGACGGTCGTCGCGAACGTCGGGGCATCCCCGGTGGCGCTGCCCGCCGGCGACGTTCTCGTCGCGAGCGAACCGGGCATCGAGAAGACCCTGCCCGCCGACACCACGGTCTGGCTGCGCGCCTGACTCGCCGTGTCCGTGCGTAGCGCAGCGGCATGACGCGCGGACGCACTCGCCGCGGCGGCGGCTCGGGCACAGGCATGTTCGCCGCGACGGCGATCTGCCCGGAGGCGCCGGCGACCTAACCTCGCCGAAAGCCATCCACGAGCGGGAGTTCTCATGCGCATCCTCATCATCGGCGCGGGCGGGGTCGGATCGGCGGCGGTGCGTATCGCCGTACGTCGCGACTTCTTCGAGGCATTGGTCGTCGCCGACTACGACCCGGCGCGTCCGCAGGCCCTCGTCGACGCCGTCGGCGACCCTCGAGTGATCGCCGCACAGGTCGACGCCTCGAACGCGGACTCGGTCGCCGACCTCATCCGCGCGCACGACATCACCCACGTGCTCAACGCCGTCGACCCGCGGTTCGTGATGCCGATCTTCGACGGGGCGTTCGCGGCCGGCGCCACCTACCTCGACATGGCGATGAGCCTGTCGCACCCGCATCCCGACCAGCCGCACGCTCTGCCCGGTGTCAAGCTCGGCGACGAGCAGTTCGCGAAGGCCGCCGAGTGGGAGGCCGCCGGGCGCCTGGCGCTCGTCGGCATCGGCGTCGAGCCGGGCCTGTCGGACGTCTTCGCCCGCTACGCCGAGGACGAGCTGTTCGACGAGATCGACGAGCTCGGCGTACGCGACGGCGCGAACCTCGTCGTCGCCGGGTACGACTTCGCCCCGTCCTTCTCCATCTGGACGACCATCGAGGAGTGCCTGAACCCGCCGGTCATCTACGAAGAGGGCACCGGCTGGTTCACGACGCCGCCGTTCTCCGAGCCCGAGGTGTTCGATTTCCCCGACGGCATCGGCCCGGTCGAGTGCGTGAACGTCGAGCACGAGGAGGTGCTGCTCATGCCCCGCTGGACGAAGGCGAAGCGCGTCACCTTCAAGTACGGTCTCGGCGACGAGTTCATCGGCGTGCTCAAGACCCTGCACAAGCTCGGGCTCGACAAGACCGACAAGGTGACCGTGAAGGGCGTGGATGTCTCGCCCCGCGACGTCGTGGCCGCATGCCTGCCCGACCCGGCCACCCTCGGCGACAAGATGAGCGGCAAGACCTGCGCCGGCGTCTGGGTGCGCGGCACCGGCAAGGACGGCAAGCCCCGGTCGACGTACCTCTATCACGTGGCCGACAACGAGGAGACGATGCGCGAGTACGGCTCGCAGGCCGTGGTCTGGCAGACGGCCATCAACCCCGTCGTCGCCCTCGAACTGCTCGCCACCGGTGTGTGGTCGGGCACGGGCGTACTCGGCCCCGAGGCGTTCTCGGCGACCCCGTTCCTCGACCTGCTCGCCGCCCCCGCCCCGGCCGGCTACGGATCGCCGTGGGGCATCGAGGAGAAGCCGATCGACTGAGCCGCGCCGGGCGACGCTCGCGTAGGGTCGGGGCATGCCTCTCGACCTCGACGCGATCTATGTCGACCTGCACCGCCACCCCGAGCTCTCCTTCCAGGAGCACCGCACGGCCGGGGTGATCTCCGAGCACCTGACCGCGCTCGGCATCCCGCACGAGACGGGCGTCGGTCGCACAGGCGTCGTCGCGACGCTCGAGAACGGCGACGGCCCGGTCATCTGGCTGCGCGCCGACACCGACGGGCTCCCGGTGCCCGAGCAGACCGGCCTCGACTACGCGAGCACCGCGCGCGGCGTCGACCCGGCGGGCGTCGATGTGCCCGTCATGCACGCGTGCGGGCACGACATGCACATCACCGCGCTGCTCGGCGCGCTCGAGCGCCTGTGGACCGAGCGGGGCGGCTGGGCGGGCACGATCGTGGCGCTGTTCCAGCCGGCGGAGGAGTTCGGCGCGGGCGCTCGGGCGATGCTCGACGACGGCCTGCTCGACCGGTTCCCGCGGCCCGAGGTGGTGCTCGGCCAGCACGTGACGAGCACCCTCCCCGCGGGCCGTCTGGGTGCCCGGCCGGGCACGCAGATGGCCGCCGCCGAGGGCCTCACCGTCACGCTCCACGGGCGCGGCGGCCACGGCTCGCGCCCGCACGAGACGATCGACCCGGTCGTGCTCGCGGCGGCGACGGTGATGCGGCTGCAGACGATCGTCGCCCGCGAGACGAGTGCGCAGGACATCGCGGTCGTGACCGTCGGCTCCATCCACGCCGGCCTGAAGCACAACATCATCCCCGCCGAGGCGACCCTCGAGCTGAGCCTGCGCTACACGACCGACGACCAGCGCGAGCGACTGCTCAGCCAGGTGCACCGCATCGTGAACGCCGAGGCCGCGGCATCCGGGGTCGAGGTTCCGCCCACGTTCGACGGCGTCTTCACCCTGCCGCCCACCATCAACGACGAGGCGGCGACCGAGCGCGTCATGGGCGCGTTCCGCGCGGCGTTCGGCGAGCACGACGTCGTCGACCCCGGGCTGTTCACCGGCAGCGAGGATGTCTCGTGGTTCGCGCGCGACGCGGGGGTTCCCCTCGTCTACTGGTTCTGGGGCGGCGTCGACCCCGAGGCGTACGCCGCCGCGGCCGCGGCCGGCACGCTCGGTCGCGACATCCCGGCGAACCACTCGCCGTTCTACGCGCCGGTCATGCACCCGACGATCGAGCGGGGCGTCGACGCGCTCGTCGTCGCCGCCCGCGCCTGGCTCGGCTGAGCGCGCGAGACCGTGCGCGCGGCTGACCGTTCGGCGCCCCGTCGAGCACGATCGGAGAAGCACGCACAGAATCGCGCGGGGTACCGTGTGCTCGATGCCGCCGCGTGCGGCCCGAGTGGAAGAGACGCCATGACCCCGAGCGACGAGACGTTCAGCGCCGAGGAGCGCGCCGCCATGAAGGAGGCCGCAGCCGAGAAGCGCACCGCCGCCAAGCGCGCCAAGGACGCGGACAAGGCCGCCGCCGAGCTGCAGGACGTCATCGACAAGATCGCGACCTTCTCCGACTTCGATCGGCCGCTCGCCGAGAAGGTGCACGAGATCGTGACGACCGTCGCCCCGCAGCTCGCGCCGAAGCTCTGGTACGGCATGCCGTCGTACGCGAACGCCGAGGGCAAGTCGGTGCTGTTCTTCAAGGACGCCGCGAAGTTCAAGGACCACTACGCGACCCTCGGATTCCAGGCGACGGCCCACCTCGACGAGGGCACGTTCTGGGCGAAGGAGTTCGCGATCACGGCCATCGACGACGCCGTCGCCGCCCAGATCGCCGAGCTCGTGCGCCGCGCGGTGAGCTGAGGCATCCGCTCTCGATATCGCGTCGGGGATGCCGCATCCGCACCTGCGGACGGCATCCCTCACAACGATCGGGTGAACCCTCAGGAATCCGCGTTGCGGCGCCGTCGGCAAGCGCGTAATGTCGCGCGTCGTGACAAACGACGGTTCCGAACACGGCACGGACGCCACGGCGGCTGACCCGGCCCCGGACACACCCATCGCCAAGCGCATCCTCATCGGTGATCCGCTGGCTTCCACCGACGCCGAGGACCACCTGCTGCGCAAGCGCATGGCCCTTCCGATCTTCGCGTCGGACGCGCTGTCGTCGGTCGCGTACGCCCCGCAGGAACTACTCATGATCCTGCTGATCGGCGGTACCGCGTTCCTCGCGTTCAGCCCCTGGATCGCGACCGCCGTGGTCGTGCTGCTGATCGTCGTGGTGCTGTCGTACCGGCAGCTCATCAAGGCCTACCCGTCGGGCGGCGGCGACTACGAGGTCGCCCGCGTGAACCTCGGTGAGAAGTCGGGCGTCGTGGTCGCCTCGGCCCTGCTCGTCGACTACATCCTGACGGTCGCGGTGTCGGTCGCCTCCGGCGTCGACAACATCATCTCCGCGCTGCCGGTGCTCAACACGTGGCGCGTCGAGCTCTCGATCGGCTTCGTCGTGTTGCTCGTGCTCGTCAACCTCCGCGGCGTGCGCGAGGCATCCCGCGCCTTCGCTCTGCCGACCTACATCTTCATCGGCTCGATCGCGCTGATGATCGTGGTGGGTCTTGCACGCTGGGCCGTCGGCGACACCCCCATCGCCTCGAGCGCCGGCTTCGCGGTCAAGGCCGAGGACATCACGCAGGCGGGCATCATCCTGCTCATCCTGCGCGCGTTCTCCAGCGGCTGCTCGGCGCTCACCGGCGTCGAGGCGGTGTCGAACGGCGTGCCCGCCTTCCGCCGCCCGAAAGTGAAGAACGCGCAGCGCACGCTCACCGCGATGGGCCTCATCGCGATCATCCTGTTCGCCGGCCTCACGATGCTCGCCCTGGTCGCGGGAGTGCGCTATTCGGAGGACCCGTGTGCACTCGTGGGCTTCGACTGCGTCAACCAGCCCCAGCCGAGCCTCATGGCACAGGTCGCCGCGGCCACCTTCGGCAACAACTCGATCCTGTTCTTCGTCGTGCAGGCGGCGACCGCGGCGGTGCTGCTGCTCGCGGCGAACACCGCCTTCAACGGCTTCCCGCTGCTGGGTGCGACCCTCGCCCGCGACGGCTATGCACCCAAGGCCCTCAACACCCGCGGCGACCGTCTCGTCTTCTCGAACGGCATGGTCGCTCTGGGCCTGGCCGCGATCATCGTGCTCGCCGTCACCCAGGCGAACCTCACGACACTGATCCAGCTGTACATCATCGGCGTCTTCGTGTCCTTCTCGCTCGGACAGGCCGGCATGGTCGTGCACTGGCGGCGCGAGCTGAAGAAGCTGAAGTCCCTCACGCCCGAAGCACGGGCGCAGAAGTCCGCGAGCTTCACGCACCGCGAGATCTGGAACGGCCTGGTCATCAACGCGATGGGCGCCGGCTTCACGGCGGTCGTGTTCATCGTCGTGACGATCACCAAGTTCGTGCACGGCGCCTGGCTCGTCTTCCTCGCCATCCCGATCCTGTCGCTGCTGATGATCGGCGTGAACCGGTACTACCGCGATGTCGAGCACGAGATCCGCTTCGACGACCATGTGCACTTCGGCTCCGCGGGTGACGTGGCGATCGTGCTGGTCGGCAAGCTCCAGAAGCCGGTCGCGAAGGCTCTCGACTACGCGCTCGCCGCGCGCCACGACAAGACGATCGCGCTGCACGTCGCGCTCACCAAGGAGAGCGGCGACGACATCCAGAAGGAATGGGTCGACCACCGGATGCCTGTGCCCCTGGTCATCCTCGACTCGCCCTATCGCGCCTACGTCGCACCGATCGTCGGCTACATCGAGAAGTACCGCGAGAAGCACGGCCCCGCCGTCGTCACCGTCTATCTGCCGCAGTACATCGTCGGTCACTGGTGGGAGAACTTCCTGCACAACCGGCGCTCGCGGCGCATCGCGCAGCAGCTCATGCTCGTGCACGGCGTCTCGATCACCCTCGTGCCGTGGATGCTCGACTCGTCGGAACTCATCTACGGTCGTCGCTCCCGCCCGCTCCCGGGCCAGCAGCGCGCGGGTCGCGGCACCGAGCCGACGGTCGGGTCGCTGCCCGGCGCCCGCGGTCGCGACTGAGACGCCGCCGCGCCCGCCGTCCTCACGCGGCGTAGCCTGGAGGGATGACGTCGCTCGTGCCCGACCTGGCAGCCCTGCGCGCCGATTTCCCCCTGCTCGACCGTGAGATCGACGGTCACCCGCTCGTGTACCTCGACTCGGGGGCGACCAGCCAGAAGCCGCGCATCGTGCTCGACGCGGAGCGCGAGTTCCTCGAGCGCGAGAACGCGGCCGTGCACCGTGGCGCCCACACTCTCGCCGCCGAGGCGACCATCCGCTTCGAAGACGCCCGCGAGGCGGTCGCCGGCTTCGTCGGCGCCCCCGCCGAGCAGCTGGTGTGGACGAGCGGCGCGACGGCAGGCCTCAACCTGCTCGCGTACGGCATCGGCAACGCCACGGCCGGGCGCGGAGGTGCGGCATCCGCTCACCTGGCCCTGCGTGCGGGCGACGAGATCGTCGTGACCGAGGCGGAGCACCACGCGAACCTCATCCCGTGGCAGGAGCTCGCGGCCCGCACCGGCGCCGTCGTGCGGGCGATCCCGGTGCACGACGACGGCACGCTCGACCTCGATGCCGCCCGCGCCCTCGTCGGCCCGCGCACCCGCGTGGTCGCCTTCACGCACGTCTCGAACGTGCTCGGCATCGTCAACCCGGTGGCCGAGCTCGTCGGGCTCGCGCACGGCGTCGGCGCCCTCGCCGTGCTCGACGCCTGCCAGTCGGCCCCCCACCTGCCGCTCGACCTGCCCGCGCTCGGGGTGGATGCCGCGGTCTTCTCGGGTCACAAGATGCTCGGCCCCTACGGGGTGGGCGCCCTCTACGGCACTGCCGAGCTGCTCGAGGCGCTACCGCCGTTCCTCACGGGCGGCTCGATGATCACGACCGTCACCCTCGAGGGCGCGGAGTACCTGCCGCCGCCGCAGCGGTTCGAGGCGGGCACCCAGCCGGTGTCGCAGGCGGTCGCCCTGGCCGCCGCCGTGCGCTACCTCGACGGCATCGGCATGGCGCGCGTGCGCGACCACGAGCACGAGCTCGAGCGACGCCTGCGCGACGGACTGCGGGAGATCCCGGGGGTGCGGCTGCTCGGCGACGCCGATGTCGAACGGGTCGGGCTCGCCTCGTTCGACGTGGCGGGCGTGCACGCGCACGACGTGGGCCAGTACCTCGACGCCCGCGGCATCGCGGTGCGCGTCGGACACCATTGCGCCCAGCCGCTGCACCGCCGGTTCGGCGTGACGGCGACGGTGCGCGCCTCGACGCACGTGTACAACACGACCGCCGACGTCGACGCGCTCGTCGAGGGCGTCGCGGGCGTGCGTGCGTTCTTCGGAGCCGACGCGTGAACGGCCTCGAGCAGCTCTACCAGCAGCTGATCCTCGACCACTCGAAGCACCCGCACGGCTTCGGACTCGACACCGCAGCCGAGGGCTCGCCGCGCTCGCACCAGCGCAACCCGATCTGCGGCGACGAGATCACGCTGACCGCCACGGTCGAGAACGGCGAAGTGAGCCACATCGTGTGGGAGGGCGCCGGCTGCTCGATCTCGCAGGCCTCCGCATCGATGCTGTCCGCGCTCGTCGACGAGGAGGACGGGATGCCGCGGGCCGAGGCATCCGCTCTGATCGCCTCGTTCCGCGAGGCGCTGCGCTCGCGCGGGCAGATCGCCCTCGACGAGGAGGAGTTCGGCGACGCCGCCGCGCTCTCGGGCGTCTCGAAGTACACCGCCCGCGTGAAGTGCGCGATGCTCGCGTGGGTCGCCCTCGAGGACGTACTCGCCCGCTCCTGAGATCCGGGCGTCGGGCCCGCCGCAGCGGGCGTGGGGCCGCGTGCGCACGGATTCCGTGAGCGCCCGTGCGGGCGCCGTATGGATTCCGTAAGGACGCCGTCCGGGGTGCTCCGGGCGGTGTTCGATCGGGTGTCGTGCCCCCACCGGGCACCCGCGTCCTCGCGGATCCGCACCTCTGGAGTCCTCGTGCTCGATCTCATCTGCATCCTCGGCATCGTCGCGCTCTTCGCGATCGTCGCCCTCGTCGCCAAGGGGGTGGAGAAGCTGTGATCGTCTTCTCGATCGTCGCGGCCGTGCTCGCCCTCGCCGCGATCGCCTACCTCGTCGTCGCCCTCGTCGCCCCCGAGAAGTTCTGATGGATGCCGCGACCATCTGGGCCGGCATCGCACAGGCCGCGACCCTCATCCTCGTCCTCGTCGTGCTGTACCGCCCCCTCGGCGACTACATGGCGTGGATCTTCACCGCCCGCAAGAACCTCGTCGTGGAACGCGGCATCTACCGCGTCATCGGGGTGGATGCGGCATCCGAGCAGACCTGGCAGGCCTACCTGCGGGGCGTGCTGCTGTTCTCGTTCGTCGGCGTGATCTTCGTGTACGCCCTGGAGCGGCTGCAGCAGTGGCTGCCGTACTCGCTGGGGCTTCCCGCGGTTCCCGAGGGTCTCGCGTTCAACACCGCGATCTCGTTCGTCACCAACACCAACTGGCAGTCGTACTCGCCCGAGCAGACGATGGGCTACACGGTGCAGTTCGCCGGCCTCGCGGTGCAGAACTTCGTGTCGGCCGCGGTCGGCATCGCGATCGCCGTGGCCCTGGTGCGCGGGTTCGCGCGTCGCCGAGCCACCACGATCGGCAACTTCTGGGTCGACATCGTGCGCGTCATCTCGCGGCTGCTGCTGCCGGTCTCGATCATCGCCGCGGTCGCGCTGATCGTCGCGGGCGTCGTCCAGAACGTGTCGTCGTGGACCGATGTCACCACCGTCACCGGGCAGACGCAGTCGATCCCGGGCGGCACCGTCGCCTCGCAGGAGGCCATCAAGGAGCTCGGCACGAACGGCGGCGGGTTCTTCAACGCGAACTCCGCCCACCCGTTCGAGAATCCCACGCCGTGGACCAACCTCCTCGAGATGGTGCTGATGCTCGCGATCCCGTTCGCGCTGCCGCGCACGTTCGGTCGCATGGTCGGCGACAACCGCCAGGGCTACGCGATCGTCTCGGTCATGGGCACCCTGTTCCTCGCGTCGATCGTCGCGGTGAGCTGGCTGGAGGCGTCGGGCCTCGGCGCGGCGGCACAGGCCGCGGGCGGGGCGATGGAGGGCAAGGAGCAGCGGTTCGGCATCCTCGGATCGGCCCTGTTCTCCTCGACCACCACACTCACCTCGACGGGCGCGGTCAACTCGATGCACGACTCGTTCACGCCGCTCGGCGGCATGATCCCGATGATCGACATGATGCTCGGCGAGGTCGCCCCCGGCGGCACCGGCTCGGGTCTCTACGGCATGCTCATCCTCGCGATCATCGCCGTCTTCGTGGGCGGTCTGCTCATCGGGCGCACACCCGAGTACCTCGGCAAGAAGATCGGCCCCCGCGAGATCAAGCTCGCGAGCCTCTACCTGCTCGCCACCCCGACCCTCGTGCTGCTGGGCGTGGGCGCGAGCTTCGCGATCCCGCCGATCCGCGACGAGATCGAGAACGTGTCGATGCTGAACCCCGGCGTGCACGGCTTCAGCGAGGTGCTCTACGCGTTCACCTCGGCCGCGAACAACAACGGCTCCGCGTTCGCCGGACTGACAGCGAACACCGGATGGCTGAACGCTGCCCTCGCGGTCGCGATGCTGCTCGGCCGGTTCGTGCCGATCGTGCTCGTGCTCGCCCTCGCCGGATCCCTCGCCGCCCAGGGCACGCTCCCGACGACGGCCGGCACGCTGCCGACGCACCGCCCCCAGTTCGTGGGCCTGCTGATCGGCGTGTCGATCATCTTCACCGCTCTCACCTACTTCCCCGTGCTCGCGCTCGGGCCCCTGGCAGAAGGACTGTCCTGATCATGACCACCACCGCTCCGGTCGCCGAGAAGGCGACTCCCCGTTCGCGCGCGTTCAGCCGTGAACAGGTGCTGCAGGCGCTTCCCGGCGCCCTGCGCAAACTCAACCCCGCCACCCAGTGGCACAGCCCCGTCATGCTGCTGGTCTGGGTGGGCGCCGCCCTCACGACGCTCATCGCGATCGCCGAGCCGTTCCTGCACCAGGACGGACCGGCCGTTCCCGCAGGATTCACCTGGGGCATCGCGATCTGGCTGTGGCTGACGGTCGTGTTCGCGAACCTGGCCGAGTCGGTCGCCGAGGGTCGCGGCAAGGCGCAGGCCGCGTCGCTGCGCAAGACCCGCACGACGACTTTGGCCCGCAAGGTGGTCGCCTACGATCCGGCGACGGATGCCGCGGCCACCGCGGCCGAGACCGTCGAGATCGCGTCGGCCGAGCTGCGGCTCGGCGACGTGGTCGTCGTGACCGCGGGTGAGCTCATCCCGGGCGACGGCGACATCGTCGACGGCATCGCGACGGTCGACGAGTCGGCGATCACGGGCGAGTCCGCACCGGTCGTGCGCGAGTCGGGCGGCGACCGCAGTGCGGTCACCGGCGGCACCCGCGTGCTCAGCGACCGCATCGTGGTGCGCATCACCGCGAAGCCGGGCGAGACCTTCGTCGACCGCATGATCGCGCTCGTCGAGGGCGCGGCTCGTCAGCGCACGCCCAACGAGATCGCGCTGTCGATCCTGCTGGCGAGCCTGTCGATCGTGTTCGTGATCGTGGTGCTGACGCTGCAGCCGATCGCGGCCGCCGTGGGCGCCCCGGTGGGCATCCCGGTGCTCGTCGCCCTGCTCGTGTGCCTCATCCCGACGACGATCGGCGCGCTGCTGAGCGCCATCGGCATTGCCGGCATGGATCGTCTCGTGCAGCGCAACGTGCTGGCGATGTCGGGCCGTGCGGTCGAGGCTGCCGGCGACGTGTCGACGCTGCTGCTCGACAAGACCGGCACCATCACGTACGGCAACCGTCGCGCGACCGAGTTCGTGCGCATGCCCGGCGTCGGCGACGAGGTGCTCGCGCAGACCGCGGCGCTCTCGTCGCTCGCCGATCCCACCCCCGAGGGCACCTCGGTCGTCGAGCTGGCGACGAGCCGCGGCATCCGTGCGGAGCTGCCGGCCGGCGCCGTGTTCGTGCCGTTCACCGCGCAGACGCGCATGTCGGGCGTCGACCTCCACGACGGCACCGCGGTGCGCAAGGGCGCCGGCTCCGCCGTCACGGCGTGGCTGACCGGCGCGGGCGTGGAGATCTCCGACCACACCCGCCAGACCCTCACTCGCATCACCGACCAGATCGCCGGATCGGGCGGCACCCCGCTCGTCGTCGCGACCCTGGATGCCGCGGGCACCGGCGCGATCCTCGGCGTCATCCACCTGAAGGACGTGGTGAAGGACGGCCTGAAGGAGCGGTTCGCCGAGCTGCGGGCGATGGGCATCCGCACCGTCATGATCACGGGCGACAACCCGCTGACGGCGAAGGCGATCGCCGCGGAGGCGGGGGTCGACGACTTCCTCGCCGAGGCGACCCCGGAGGACAAGCTCGCGCTGATCAAGAAGGAGCAGGAGGGCGGGCGGCTCGTCGCGATGACCGGCGACGGCACGAACGACGCCCCCGCACTCGCGCAGGCCGATGTCGGCGTGGCGATGAACACGGGAACGTCGGCGGCGAAGGAGGCCGGCAACATGGTCGACCTCGACTCCGACCCGACGAAGCTGATCGACATCGTGCGCATCGGCAAGCAGCTGCTCATCACGCGCGGCGCACTGACCACCTTCTCGCTCGCGAACGACGTCGCCAAGTACTTCGCCATCATCCCGGCGATGTTCATGACGGTGTTCCCGGGCCTGGCGGCGCTGAACATCATGGGGCTGCACTCACCCGCCTCGGCGGTCACCAGCGCCATCATCTTCAACGCGCTGGTCATCATCGCCCTCGTGCCCCTCGCCCTGCGCGGGGTGGCGTACAAGCCGGCGAGCGCCGCGCGCATCCTCAACCGCAACCTGCTCGTCTACGGCATCGGCGGTGTCATCGCCCCGTTCATCGGCATCAAGCTGATCGACCTGGTCGTCGGCCTCATCCCCGGCTTCTGACCGAAGAAAAGAGACAGACATGTCCACGCTCTCGCGCACCTCGCTGCGCACCTTCGGCGTCGCCGTCCGTGCGATGCTCGTCTTCACGCTGATCCTCGGCATCGGCTACACCGCCGTGGTGACCGCGGTCGGCCAGCTGGTGTTCCCGTGGCAGGCGAACGGGTCGCTCGTCACCGACTCGTCGGGACAGACGGTCGGAAGCTCCCTGATCGGCCAGCAGTTCCTCGACACCGAGGGGAACCCCTCGCCGCGGTACTTCCAGCCGCGGCCGTCCGCGGCGGGCGAGGGCTACGACCCGACGGCCTCGGGCGGCTCCAACCTCGGCCCCACCAACCAGAAGCTCGTCGACGCGATCACCGGGCGCCGGGCGGCCGTCGCCGCGTTCGAGGGCGTCGACCCGTCGCTCGTTCCCGCCGACGCGATCACCGCGTCGGGCTCGGGTCTCGACTCCGACATCTCGGTGGCCTACGCCGACCTGCAGGTGGCCCGCATCGCCCGCGAACGGGGGTTCAGCGAACAGGTCGTGCAGCAGCTGGTCACGTCTAAGATCGAGCCGCGAGACCTCGGGTACCTCGGCGAGTCCCGGGTGAACGTGCTCGAGCTCAACCTGGCGCTCGACGCGCTCTCGCACTGAGACCTCGGGCGAAGGACGGACGACGATGCGACGGGGGCGACTGCGGGTCCTGCTCGGGGCCGCCCCCGGCGTGGGCAAGACCTACGCGATGCTCGAGGAGGGCCACCGGCTCTCCGCCGAGGGCGCCGATGTCGTCGTCGGCGTCGTCGAGACGCACGGGCGCGCGGCCACCGCCGCGCTGACCCGGGGTCTCGAGGTCGTTCGGCTGCGACGCGACCGGCACCGCGGGGTGAGCCTCGACGAGCTCGACGTCGAGGCGGTGATCACGCGGCATCCGTCGGTCGCCCTCATCGACGAGCTCGCCCACACGAACGCGCCCGGGTCGGCGCATGCGAAACGGTGGGAGGACGTCGAGCAGCTGCGGGACGCGGGCATCGACGTGATCACGACCGTCAACGTGCAGCACATCGCCTCTCTCAGCGACGTGATCGAGCAGATCACCGGCACCGTGCAGCGTGAGACGGTGCCCGATGCAGTGGTGCGGGGCGCCGACCAGATCGAGGTCGTCGACCTCGCCCCGCAGTCGCTGCGCGACCGCCTGTCGGCCGGTCTCGTCTACCCGGCGGAGCGGGTGGATGCCGCGCTGTCGAACTACTTCCGGCTGGGAAACCTGACGGCGCTGCGCGAGCTCGCGCTGCTGTGGCTCGCCGACGAGGTCGACTCCGCGCTCAAGCAGTACCGCGCCGAGCACGACATCGACGGCACCTGGACGACGCGTGAGCGCGTCGTGGTCGCGCTCACGGGCGGGCCGGAGGGCGAGACGCTCATCCGTCGCGGCGCCCGCATCGCGGCCCGCTCGGCGGGCGGTGAGCTGCTGGCGGTGCACGTGCTCAGCCAGGACGGCCTGCGGGGGGCGACGCCGGGGGCGCTCGCCACCCAGCGCGCACTCGTCGAGCAGCTCGGCGGCACCTATCACCAGCTCGTCGGCGACGACGTCGCGCACACCCTGGTGGAGTTCGCGCGCAGCGTGAACGCGAGCCAGCTCGTCATCGGCGTCAGCCGCCGCAGCCGCATGAGCGCGGCACTCACCGGGTCGGGCATCGGCGCGACGGTCATCCGCGATTCGGGCGACATCGACGTGCACATCGTCACCCACTCGGCGGCGGGCGGGAAGCTGCGCCTCCCCCGCGTGCGGGGCGGGGCGCTCAGCCGCGGGCGGCGCCTGCTCGGGTTCGCCGTCGCGCTTGTCGGCGGGCCGCTGCTGTCGTGGCTGCTGTTCTCGTTCCGCAGCGACGACTCGATCACCTCCGACGTGCTCGCCTACCAGCTGCTCGTCGTGATCGTCGCGCTCGTCGGCGGTATCTGGCCGGCACTGTTCGCCGCGGTGCTGTCGGGATTCACGCTCGACTACCTGTTCGTGCAGCCGCTGTTCACGATCACGATCGCCCATCCGCTGCACGCGCTCGCCCTCGGCCTCTACGTCGTCATCGCGATCCTGGTGAGCTACATCGTCGACCAGGCGGCCCGGCGTGCCCGGGTCGCCGAGCGCGCGACGGCGGAGGCGCGTCTGCTCGCCACCATCGCGGGCAGCGTGCTGCGCGGCGACAGTGCCGTCGAGGCGCTCGTCAGCCGCGCCCGTGAGGCGTTCGGGCTGCACGCGGTGCGGCTGGTCGGCGAGGGCGGCACAGTGCTGGCCGAGGATGTCGCCGACGGGCCGGCGCCCGCGAACGCCGCGTGCACGCGGCTCCCGGTCGGGGCGCGGGTGGGCGGCGCGCCGCGGGCGACGCTCGAGCTGACGGGCGACGAGCCGGATGGGGCATCCCGTCGGCTGCTCGATGTGATCGTCGCGCAGCTCGCCGCCGCGATCGACCATCTCGAACTGACCGCGGCCGCACGCGAGGCGGACGCCCTCGCCGAGACCGACCAGGTGCGCTCGGCGCTGCTGTCGGCCGTGAGCCACGACCTGCGCCGGCCTCTCGCGGCGGCGGTCGCGGCCGTCGGCGGGCTGCGGGCGGCCGATGTGCGGCTGAGCCCGACCGACCGCGCCGAGCTGCTCGAGACCGCGGACGAGAGCCTGCGCACCCTGTCGATGCTCGTGACCGACCTGCTCGATGTGAGCCGCGTGCAGGCGGGGGTGCTGGCGGTGTCGCTCGCGCCGGTCGATGCCGCCGGCGCCCTGCTGGCGGCGCTCGACGAGCTCGGCTACGGCCCCGACGAGGTCGAGGTGGCGCTCGATCCCGACCTGCCGCCGCTCGTCGCCGACCCGGTGCTGCTGCAGCGGGTGCTCGTGAACCTCCTCGCCAACGCGCGCCGCTTCGCGGCACCCGGAACCCATGTGGTGGTCACGACGAGCCGGCTGGGCGAGCTCGCGCAGATCCGGGTGATCGACCGCGGCCCCGGGGTGCCGGCCGACCGCCGCGACGACATCTTCGCGCCGTTCCAGCGGCAGGGCGACACCGACAACACGACCGGCCTCGGTCTCGGGCTCGCGATCTCCCGCGGGTTCACCGAGGGCATGGGCGGCACGCTCACCCCCGAGGACACCCCGGGCGGCGGGCTCACGATGGTCGTGGAACTGCCGGTGCAGCCGGTCGCCGAGACGACGACGCAGGGGGCGCGATGAAGGTTCTGGTGGCCGATGACGACCCGCAGCTCGTGCGGGCGCTGCGCATCACGCTGTCGGCGCACGGCTACGAGGTGATCGCCGCGCCCGACGGGGCGGCGGCGGTGACGCTCGCCGCGCAGGCGCATCCCGACATCGTGCTGCTCGATCTCGGGATGCCGCGGCTCGACGGCGTGCAGGTGATCGAGGCGCTGCGCGGCTGGACGACCGCGCCGATCATCGTGGTCTCGGGGCGCACGGGCTCGGCCGACAAGGTGGAGGCGCTCGACGCCGGCGCCGACGACTACGTCACGAAGCCGTTCCAGGTCGACGAGCTGCTGGCGCGGCTGCGCGCATTGGCGCGTCGGCGACCGGATGCCGCGGGCGAGCCGGTGGTGCGTTTCGCCGACGTGACGATCGACCTGGCCGCCAAGTCGGTGACGCGGGCGGGCGCGCGCGTGCATCTGACGCCGACCGAGTGGCGGATGCTGGAGTTCCTCGCCCGCAACCCCGACGCGCTGGTCACCCGGCAGACGCTCTTGAAGGAGATCTGGGCGAGCGAGCAGATCGCCGACACCGGGTATCTGCGCCTCTACATGTCGCAGCTGCGCAAGAAGCTCGAGGCCGACCCCGCCCACCCGGTGCACCTCCTCACCGAGCAGGGCATGGGCTACCGCCTGGTGCCGGGCGACTAGCGTCCGGCACCAGGCGGCGCGCGGTCAGACGGCGGCGAGCGCGTCGAGCCGCTGGTAGCTGCGCTCCATGCCCTCGGTCATGCCGGTGCCGAGGATCATGTCGCGGGTCGCGGCATCCGGGTATTCGATCAGCAGCGTGAGAAGGGTGACGCCGTCCTCTTCGTAGAGAGTCAGGTCGTTGAGGGTCGACGGTCCGGGCATGCCGGTCATGCGCTCGGTGGTCACGACGCGGCGCGGGGCGTCGACGACGAGCGTGTCGCCCTCGAACCCGAACGCCTGGCCCTCGCCGCCCTCGACGGGAGCCCACGCGTAGCGGTAGGTGTCGCCCGCAGCGAGCCCGGGTTCGGCGATCGTCATCTCCCACCCGTCGGGGCCGAGCAGCCAGGTCTTGAGCAGCTCTGGCTCGTGGTGCGCGCGCCACACCAGCTCACGGGGGCCTTCGATGAGTCGGGTGATGCGCACGTGGGTGTCGTCGAGAACCTCGACCTGGGTCCCGGCGCCGAGGGCGTAGTCACGCAGGTCGCGCAGCACCGCGTCGAGCTGGCTGATCGCCATGGTGAAGCCTTCGCGCATGCCCATCGCGAGCATCTGCTCGAGCGCCTCGACCGAGACGAAGTGGGAGACGCTGACCAGGCGTGCGCCGGTCGGGGTGGGCTCGACGGCGAACGTCGCCCGCATGCCGGGCATGTCGGGCACGCTGTCGCCGTTCTCGTCGGCGAAGGTGTCGAGCACCTCGAAGCGGTGCGGGGCGTCGATGACGAGGAACTCCCACCGGGCGTGCGCGAGCACTCCGCGCGGGCCCGTCATATGGTAGCTCGCGATGCCGCCGACCGTGAAGTCGAAGCGGGTGAACGAGGCCGGCCATCCGGGCGGGCCCCAGAAGCGCTCGAGCTGGGCGGGTTCGGTGAACGCGCGCCAGAGCCGCTCGGGGGTGGCGGCGACGTCGGCGATGAGGGTGAGGGTGAGGGCCTCGGGGTCGACGGTGACGGAGGTGACGGGCATGGCGAGCTCCTCTTTTCGGGGCGGATGCCGCGGCGCGGCGTCCTTCGGGGGGATCAGGCGGGGGTGGCGTCTTCGGCGAGCAGAGCGTCGAGCCGGTCGATGCGCGAGCGCCAGACGCGCTCGTACTCGGCCAGCAGGCGCCGCGCCCGCGCGATGGTGTCGGGATCGGCGCGCACGAGTCGCTCCCTCCCTTCCGCACGTTTGACGACGAGGTGGGCGGCCTCGAGCACGGCGACGTGCTTCTGCACGGCGGCGAAGCTCATGTCGTAGGCCGCGGCGAGCGCCGAGACGGTCTGCTCACCCGTGAGGGTGCGCTGCAGGATGTCGCGGCGCGTGGCGTCGGCGAGGGCCCGGAAGATGCGGTCCACGTCGGCGTCGGCGAGTTCAGTAAATACAACCATTTGGTTGTAGGTTACGACGCGCGCCGGACAGCGTCAAGCCCCGATCACGCCCGCGCGCGATCGGCGGCGCGCTCCACACCGAGGAAGATCGCCACGAAGCCGAGGAGCAGCGGCACGCCGAGCCACACGACTCCCGAGACGACGCCGACCACGGTCATCCACGCCTCGGTCAGCGGCGCGGGCATCACCCACACCACCGCCTGCATCACGGCGAACGCCACGGCGCCCCCGAGCGGAACCCAGCGCCACGGGCGCGGGACGACATCAACCCGAGCGATCTCGACCGCGGCGACGATCGCGGCACCCAGCATGAGCACCAGCAGCGCGAGGCTGTAGAGCGCGATCTCCGCGCCGCCGGCCACGGTCAGTGCCTCGTTCGCCGGAGTCGGGTCGACGTACCCCTGCACGAGCACCAGCGCGCTGAGTGCGAGCAGGGCGACCGTGCCGAGCGGGCGCCGGCCGGTGACGCTCGCCGCCCGGGTGAAGCCCACCGCGAAGAGCGCGTACGCCGCCGCCGTGAGCGCGGGCGCGATCGGCGGGGTGCCACCACGCGGAATCGCCGTCTGCGAGGTCCAGAGCGCACCGATCACCAGCAGCGCCCCGGCAACGACCCACGATCGAGCGGTCATCGTCGACTCCCTCATAGCAACATCACAGCACGTGGTCCGACGGCGCACAACGGATGCCGCGGCATCCGCTCACGACGGCGGTAGCACCCGACGCGCCCCCAAGAACCATCGCGTCGGGTACTCCGCCCCACCCCCGGGCTACCGCCCGGGGGCTGTGAGTCCGAGCGCGGCGCAGAAGGACGCATCGTCCTTGCCGGCCGCGTTCGGAAGTACGGCGATCCGTCGGTCCGACAGCACGCAGGCCGTCGGGTTGGGCACGTACGGCCCCGCCGGCGCGTCCTCGCCCGTGCGCACGGCCGTATAGCTCGCCTCGCACACGGCGAGAGCGGTCGCGACACGGTCGGCCATCGACAGTTCGGTGTTCTTGTCACGGTCGGTCTCGACCGACGTGGACGTGCTGTGGTTCGACGTCAGATCGGTGCTCGTGTAGCAGTCGAACGTCACGTTGCGGTCGTCGACCGAGGCGAACAGGGCCGCGACGCCCGCCGTCGAGGCGGCGAGCACGAGGGCCGTCGCACCCGCGACCCACCAGAATCGGCGGCGGCGACGCGTGCGACGCACGGCGATGATCGTGAGCACCTCGCGACGCATGCGCGCGATCTGCTCGTCGGTCGGGGGAAGCTGAAGAGTCATGATGTCGACCCCTCCTCTTCGCCGGGCGTGAGCGCCGCCCGCAGGCGCGCACGGATACGGGACAGCCGATTGCGGATGACGCCGTGGGACACGTCGAAGGCCTCGGCGGCCTGCGCGTAGCTGAACCCGTATTCGATGCACAGGTCGAACAGGCACTGGTCGTCGAACGAGAGGGCCGAGATCGCGGAGGCGATGGCGTCGGAGAGCAGGCGCCGCTCGATCTCTTCGGCGGGTCCGGGGGCGCGGGTGGCCACGGTGTCGTCGAGATCGGTCGATCGCTGCTGGTCCCGCACGCGCTTGCGGATGTGCGAGCGGGAGACGTTGCGGCACGTGACGAGCAGCCACGGCAGCGTGGAGCCGCCGACCAGGTGGATCGCGTGGGCCTTCTCGAACGCGACCACGAAGACGTCCTGGGTGACGTCCTCCGCGGCGTGGGGGTCGAGGCCGAGGCTCGCGGCGAACCGGTAGACGGTGGCGACATGACGGTCGTACAGCGCGCCGAACGCGCGGGAGTCGCCCGTGGAGACGGCCGCGAGCAGCGCGCGGTCGTCGGAGACATCGGTCTCCGTCGCGCTCAGCTCAGCCGTCATACCTGGTAATGCCCGTCGCCTCGGATTCGTCTCAGATTCTTCTGGACTTTTTTCGCGGCTCCCGCACGACGGCCTCCGCACCAGGATGCCCGCTGCGCGCGGGTTTGACCCGGCAGGCGCCCGTGCGCCACGATCGGCTCGGGGAGCCCTCGCAAGGGCCGATCATCAGGGGGAGATGATGGGGGAACGTTTCGCGCGGCGTCATGTCGCAGAGCTGGTGGGTGTGCTGATCGGCGCCGCGCTCGTGGTCAGTTCGGCGACGCCGGCCCGGGCGGATGCCGGGGGCGGCGAGAACTGCGGCGTCTTCCTCGAGTCCGGGCTCACGATCTGCGCCCCCGCGGGCGATGACCTCCACGCCGCAGTCACCGCGCAGACCGGCTACACGATCGTCGACGGCGACGAGACCGACGCGGGTCGTGCGACGACGGTCAGCTACCTGCTCGCGCGGCTCTACGACAACGCCGACTACGGCGGCGCGTACTACGAGGTGTGGGGATCATCTGGCTGCTCGTCGGCGGTCGGCGTGCGCGGCGTCGCCGACATCGGCGTCGGCTGGTACGGCAGGGTGAGCTCGTTCCAGGGCTTCTCGAGCTGCCGGGTCAAGGTGTGGCAGAACACGTCGTTCACCGGGTCGAGCGTCGGTTTCGCGTCATCGAGCAGCTACGTCGGCGCGGTCATGAACGACCAGACGCGTTCGGTGCAGGTCGTCTACTGAGCGGATGCCGCGGCATCCCGTTCGTCTGTCAGCACCCTGTCGCCGCTGCTCGCACCGCCGCGCCCGCAGCACCGTCATGAGCAGGCTCACCGCGGACGGATGTCGCCGAGCCCGACGGCGCCCGGACACGGCAGCGCGACGACATCGCCGACACCGAGGTCGGCGGGCAGCACCACGGTGCAGGCACCCAGCCGCCACCGGCGCTCCGCGGCGTGCGAGATGCGCCCGAGCAGTCGGGCCTCGGCCCAGCACGGCGCGAGCTCGTCGAGACGGGCGTCGAGGCGCAGCATCCCGTCGTCGCAACCGGTGACCGCCGCCACGAGCACGCTCGTCGACGCTGTCGCCGAGGGGACGCCGCCCGACAGCGGCACGATCGCGGGCGCCGTCGTCACGCACGGGGTGCCGCACAGCTCCGCGTAGCGCAGCACCGAGACGCCGGCGATCACGACGTCGCGCGGGGTCGCGTGGGTGCGGGCGGGCCAGGCGTCGCCCGCGAGGGGCGCCGGCAGAGAGTCGCGCAGGGTGGGCAACAGGGAGGTGAGTGTCATGACTCCGGTCTAGGGGCGACGGGATGCCGCATCCCCCGCCCCTCACGGATCCCATGCGCCCGCGCGCCCGATCCTCACGCGCGTCCGGCACGGGTGCGCCGGCGCGCGCCCCGGCTAGACTTGCCGCATCCCCGGCAGCCCTCGATTCTTGGAGACCAGCCGCGTGAGCACCTCCGCCGCTCCCCTCGGCAAGATCGCCGACACCGTCGCCGACGCCGAAGCCACCCCCGAGAAGGAGCAGCCGTACGCGGCGCTCGGTCTCAAGCCCGACGAGTATGCGCAGATCCGCGAGATCCTCGGCCGCCGTCCCACCAGCGGAGAGCTGGCGATGTACTCGGTCATGTGGAGCGAGCACTGCTCCTACAAGTCGAGCAAGATCTACCTGCGCCAGTTCGGCCAGAAGGTCAGCGACGAGATGCGCGAGCGCCTCATGGTCGGCATGGGCCAGAACGCGGGCGTCGTCGATATCGGCGAGGGCTGGGCGGTGACCTTCAAGGTCGAGTCGCACAACCACCCGAGCTACATCGAGCCTTTCCAGGGCGCCGCGACCGGCGTCGGCGGCATCGTGCGCGACATCATCTCGATGGGCGCGCGCCCGGTGGCCGTCATGGACCAGCTGCGCTTCGGTGCGATCGATCACCCCGACACTGCCCGCGTCGTGCACGGCGTCGTCAGCGGCATCTCCTTCTACGGCAACTGCCTGGGCCTGCCGAACATCGGCGGTGAGACCGTGTTCGACGCGGTCTACCAGGGCAACCCGCTCGTCAACGCGCTCGCCGTGGGCGTGCTGCGCCACGACGACCTGAAGCTCGCGAACGCGGTCGGCCCCGGCAACAAGGTCGTGCTGTTCGGCGCCCGCACCGGCGGCGACGGCATCGGCGGGGCATCCATCCTCGCGTCCGACACGTTCGCCGACGGCGGCCCCACCAAGCGCCCGGCCGTGCAGGTCGGCGACCCGTTCGCCGAGAAGGTGCTCATCGAGTGCTGCCTCGAGCTCTACCGCGACGAGCTGGTCGAGGCGATCCAGGACCTCGGCGCCGCCGGCATCTCGTGCGCCACGAGCGAGCTCGCCGCGAACGGCGGCTCGGGCATGCGCGTCGACCTCGAGAAGGTGCTGCTGCGCGACCCCTCGCTCACGCCCGAGGAGATCCTCATGAGCGAGAGCCAGGAGCGCATGATGGCGATCGTGCGCCCCGAGAAGCTCGACGAGTTCCTGGCTGTGACCGGCAAGTGGGACGTCGAGACGAGCGTGCTGGGCGAGGTCACCGGCGACGGTCGTCTCGAGATCTTCTGGCACGGCGAGAAGATCGTCGACGTCGACCCCTCGACGGTCGCGGTCGACGGCCCGGTCTACGAGCGTCCGGTGGCATACCCGACGTGGATCGACGCCCTGCAGGACGATTCCGCCGCCGCCCTCGAGCGCAGCGCCGACGCCGACATCCTGCGTGCGCAGTTCACCGCGCTGGTCTCGAGCCCGAACCTCGCGGATGCCTCGTGGGTCACGAACCAGTACGACTACTACGTGCTCGGCAACACGGCCCTCTCGTTCCCCGATGACGCGGGCATGGTTCGCGTCGACGAGCAGTCGGGTCTCGGGTTCGCGATCGCGACCGACTGCAACGGCCGCTTCTGCCAGCTCGACCCCTACGAGGGCGCGAAGCTCGCCCTCGCCGAGGCCTACCGCAACGTCGCCGTCACCGGCGCCGTGCCCACGGCTGTCACCGACTGCCTCAACTTCGGCAGCCCCGAGAACCCCGAGGTCATGTGGCAGTTCTCACGGGCCGTCGAGGGCCTGTCGGACGGCTGCCTCGAGCTCGGCATCCCCGTCACCGGCGGCAACGTGAGCTTCTACAACCAGACCGGCGACACCCCGATCCACCCGACCCCCGTCGTCGGCGTGCTCGGCATCATCGACGACGTCGCGGCGCGCATCCCGTCGGGCTGGCAGGACGCCGGCGAGAACATCTACCTGCTGGGGGTCACCTCCACCGAGCTCAGCGGCTCGCAGTGGGCGCAGACGGTGCACGGACACCTCGGCGGCCGTCCGCCGAAGGTGGACCTCGCGGCCGAGAAGCGCCTCGCCGAGCTGCTGCGCGCAGCGGGCGACCAGGGTCTCGTCTCCAGCGCCCACGACCTGTCCGAGGGCGGGCTCGCGCAGAGCCTCACCGACGGCGTGCTGCGCTTCGGCGTCGGCGCGCGGGTGTGGCTGACGGAGATCATCGAGCGCGACGGGGTGGATGCGGCATCCGCCCTGTTCTCGGAGTCGACCGGCCGCGTGCTCGTGACCGTGCCCCGCGAGGAGGACGTCAAGTTCCGCGGGCTCTGCGAGGGGCGCGGCTACCCGGTGCTGCGCATCGGGGTGACCGACGCCCCCGCCGACGGCTCGGCCAGCGCCCTAGAGGTGCAGGGCCTGTTCACCCTGCCGGTGCCCGAGCTGCGGTCACTGTCGACCGGCACGCTGCCGGCCGCGTTCGGCGCGATCGTGACGGAGCCGGAGGTCGTGCGATGAGCGATTCACCCGATGACCTGGGCGAGCGCCCTTACACGACCCGCACGCGCATCGTCGCGTGGGTCGTGATCATCGCGCTCGTGCTCGTCGGCGGCGGCGCGACCGTCGTTTCGCTGCTGATCCACTGACCCGCGGGCCGCGCGCGGGCGCGGTTACGATGAGGGCGTGGACCAGTTCTGGGGTTTCGCCGCGCACTACTGGTGGTTGGCGTTCCCGTTGTTCGGGGTGGTCGCGGCGGCCGGCCGCGGCTGGGAGCGCAATGCCCGGCGGCGCCACGAACGACGCCTCGAGGTGCTGCGCACGAAGGGCGAGATCCGGGCGGCGCAGATCGCCGCCCGGAAGGATCCGAAGGCCGTCGGATCGACGCGTCCCGCGCAGAAGGATGCCGCGCTCTCCCCGCTCGCCCAGCTGTTCGCCGATCACGACGAGGTGCGCCGGCGGTGGCTCGACTACGAGCTGGATGTCTCGAAGGCGATCGCGTACCCCGCGATGAGCGACGGTCGTCAGCCGCTCACGGCCGCGTTCCTGCGCGCCGGGAAGAAGGCCGACCGGCTGCGGCCCGCCGAAGGTCGCAAGGTGTCCGCGGACGAGCTGCGCGAGTACCGCGAGGCCGTCACCGACTACGAGGTCGCGTTCGATCTCGCCGAGCGCGATGCACGACGCCTGCGCGACTCCGGGTTCACCGAGGCAGAGCGCAAGCGCCTGCACACGGCGCAGCAGCTGTTGACGGTCGCCGTCGACGAGGCGGCGACGCCCGCCGAGCGCCAGCTCGCCTACCAGCGTGTGCGCGAGGAGCTCGACGGGCTCATCTCGCTCTCCGACGAGGCGCTCGACGTGCTCGAGAAGAAGGTCGCCCTCGAGATCACCGCGCCGAAGGCGACTCCGACGGCGCACGAGGCGACCTCCGGTCCCGACCGCGCGTGAGGCACGTTGCGGCGGGTGACAGTGCGGGTTGTAGGCCCGGGCGGGAGCTTCCGAGAATGAGCGCGTGAGCTCCCTTCCCCCGACCTCCTCCCCCGCCGCGGCGGCTCCGACGCCGCGGCTGTCCGCGAGTGACGTGCAGGTGCTCGACAACCCGGCATGGTTCTCCCTGGCCGGCCCGCACGCGCGATTCGCCCTCGGCGACGATCTCGCGCGACGCTATCCCGGCGACGTCGCGCCCTTCGTCGCGGTGCGCGACTGGAACGACCCCGGGGTGTGGGATCGACTGCACCGCCTGGTCGGGCCGTCGGCCGAGATCGGCCTCAACGGCGCCCCCGACGCACTGCCGGACGGCTGGGAGGTGCTCGGCGGAGGGTCGGGCGTGCAGCTGGTCGAGACCGACGTCCTCTCCCCCCGCCCGGAGCCCGAAGCGGTGCTGCTCGGTGCCGACGACGTGCCCGAGATGCTCGCGATCGTCGAACGCAACCAGCCGGGACCCTTCCTCCCCCGCACCCACGAGCTCGGACGCTACATCGGCATCCGCCGCGACGGACGCCTCATCGCCATGGCCGGTGAGCGGCTGCACCCGTCCGGCTGGACCGAGATCAGCGCGGTGTCGGTCGATGCCGACCATCGTCGCCAGGGGCTCGCGTCACGGCTCGTGCTCGACGTCGCGTTCCACATCCAGCAGCGCGGCGACCGCGCGCTGCTGCACGCGGCGGCGACCAACGTGGGCGCGATCGCCGCCTACGAGAGGCTCGGCTTCGTCCTGCGCCGGCACACCACGTTCGCCGCAGTGCGCACACCGGCGTTCGACCCGTCCTAGTCGCTCGCGAGACGTCGAGGCGGGCGATCCGCTCGACGTCGCCGCAGCAGTCGGGGGCCGCAGATCGAACCCCACGCCGGCACCCGGTTTCCGCCATACTGAAACCGGGTGCCGGGGGGCACCTGTTGATGCCGGTGCCCGCCGGCGAAAGGGGTAAGAATCATGGACTTCCTGTCGAACTTCGGGAGCCTCCTGTGGTGGTTCCTGTCGATCTTCGTATTCGTCGCCTACCTGATGGCGCTGTTCTCGATCATCGGTGACCTGTTCCGCGACCACACGCTCAACGGCTGGTGGAAGGCGCTGTGGATCCTCTTCCTGATCTTCGTGCCGTTCCTGACCGCCCTCGTCTACCTGATCGCGCGCGGTCAGGGCATGGCCGAGCGCAGCCGCGCCCAGGCCACGAAGGCGCAGGAGGCGGCCGACGACTACATCCGCTCCGTGTCGGGAACGAGCGCGGCCGATGAGATCGCGAAGGCGAAGGCGCTGCTCGACGCCGGAACGATCACGGCAGCCGAGTACGAGTCGCTCAAGGCGCGCGCGCTCGCGGGCTGACCGATGACCGACGAACGACCGTCCCCGTCGCGCGCCCGCGCCTGGGGGCGGTCGTTCGCGTCGGGGCTGGTGCTCACGATCGCGCTCGTGCTCGCGCCGCTGTCGATCATCACGGGCTGGGCCCGGGTGCAGCTCGTCGACACCGACGCGTTCGTCGCCGCCTACGCCCCGCTCGCGCACGACCCCGCCGTGCAGCAGAGCGTCACCGACGCGACGATGACGGTCATCGCCCAGCACGTGGACTACACGGCGATCGCCGGCCAGGTCATCGACGGCATCACCTCGCTCGGCACCGGCCCTCTCGCAACCCGGGCGCTCGACGCCCTCAAGGGACCCGCCGCGCAGGGCCTCGAGTCGGTCGTGCGCACGAACGTCGCGAGATTCGTGGCATCCGACGCGTTCGCGACCGTCTTCTCGACCGCGTTGCGCACCACCCACGCCCAGCTGGTGAAGACGATGCAGGGCGACCCGAACGCGCTCGTCTCGGTCGCCTCCGACGGCACCATCGGGCTCGAGCTCGGCCCCGTCGTCGCCGCGGTCCGCCAGCACCTCATCGACTCGCAGGTGCCGTTCGCCGCGCAGATCCCGGCGGTGCAGCGCACCATCCCGATCGCCCAGGCCGATGCACTGCCGACCGCGCAGACCGGCTACGCGGTCGCGGTCGCCGTCGGCGCGTGGCTGCCGTTCGCCGCCGCGGTGCTCCTGGTCGCGGGCATCCTGCTGGCCCGCCGCCGCCACCGGGCGGCCGTCGTCGCCGGCCTCGCCCTCGCGCTCGGCACGCTGATCCTCATCATCGGGCGCGCCGTCGCGGCATCCATCGTCAGCGCCGCACTGGCTCCGCAGGGCATTTCGGATGCCGCCTCCGCGGCCCTGTTCTCGGTCGTCACCGACGGCATGGTCTCGGTCGCGGCATGGACGTGCGCGGGCGGCGTGCTCGGTGCGGTCGCGGTGTGGATCGCAGGCCCCTGGCGCCCGGCACGCGCGATCCGGGCGAAGGTGCGCACCTGGACCACGAGGACGTCCACGGCCTGAGCTGTGGATTCTCCCGGCACCGTCTCGGCGTCGCCGATTAGCGTCGAGAGGTGATCCTCCCCGACGGCGCCCGCCGCACGCTCATCGTCCTGTCGATCGCGACCTGTGCCGTCGGCGTCATGGTGATGATCGCCGCCGGCAGACTCGACCTGCTCGCCGACGACAGCGCGAGAGTGCACCGTATCGGGATGTGGATCGCGATCTCCGGCGTGGCGATCGGCCTGGTGGCCGCGGCATCCGATCTGGTGCGACGCCGACGTCGCGACTGACAGGGGCGTTGGCGCGCCGTCAGGACTCGACGTGCTCGCCCTCGACGGCTTCCTCCGTCGTCGAGGCCTCCTCGGCCGCCGACTCCGTCTCGGCCGCGAACTCCGGCTCCTCGGAGATCACACCGGTCTCGGGGCGGATGAGCTCGCGCACCTCGGCCATGAAGCTGGTGAGCTGCTGCTGCTGCCAGCGCAGCTGCCGCGTGCGGTCCTCGGCGTCGCGCAGCACCGTCGTGGTGTGTCCGATCACGCTGTCGACGATCTTCTGCGCCTTGAGCTTCGCCTTGTCGACAGTCTCGCGGGCGCGGAGCTGGCTGTCCGCCTCGATCTGCGACGCCTGGGCGCGCATGAGCTTCTCGTAGTCATCGGCCTTCGCCGAGATGCGCTGCGCGTGGTCGAGCGACGCGGCGACCTGCTCGTTGGCGTCGGAGGTGATGCGCTCGGCGTGGGCGACCGCCTGGTTGTGCAGCACGAGGAACTCCTGCTGGGCGTCGTCCTGACGGCGGGTGAGCGCCTCCTCGAACTCGAGCACGCGGGCGTTCATCTCGCGCACGTCGCGCTCGGCGTCGGCGCGCTGCTCGGTGGTCTCGCGGGTGACCATCGAGCGCAGCGCCGCAGCGCCCTTCTCGGCCTCGGTGCGGATGGCCGCGGCCTCCTGCTCGGCCTGCGTCACCTTCTCCGCGGCGTGCGCGGCCTCGCGCTCGATGCGGGCCTCGTGGGCGGTGTACTCGGTGTCGATCTTCAGGCGCACCTGGTCGGCGTCGTGCTGCGCCTGGGCGAGGATGCGGGCGGTGTCGGAGTCGAGCGTCGCACGACGCTCGGTGATCTCCTCACGGGCGGCGGCGAGCAGGCGCTCGGCCTGCTGCGCGGCGTTCTGGATGAGCAGGTTCGCCTGCTCCTCCGCGACGTGCAGCACCGCCTCGAACTGCTGCCGGCTCTGCGGCTCGTCGCCGTCGCGCTCGAGACCGCCCTCGGCGAACTCGGTGGTCAGCGCGGTCACCCGCGCCTCGGCATCGGCGGCGCGCGCCTCCGCAGCGGCGAGGTCGGCCTTGAGCTTCGCGGTGGCCTTCTCACGGTCGGCGTCGGCCTTGGCGCTCGCACCCTTCGCCTTCTCGGCCTCCGCCTTCGCCTTCTCGGCCTCCGCCTTCGCCTTGTCGGCCTCTACGCGCTCCTCCGCGCGTGCCGCCTCGACGTCGGCGTCACGGCGCTCGGCGGCGGCGGCGAGATCAGCCGTCGCGCGCTGCAGCTTGCCCTGCAGGTCGGCGAGCGCGGTGTCGACCTCTTGTCGGTCGTATCCGCGGAACCCGACGGTGAAATAGGTGTGTTCGCCGCCGCTCTGGATGAGCTGGTCGAAGGATCCGTTGCTGCCCTGCTGCGCGGGGGTGTCGCTCATGATGCGGCGCCTTACTCGTCGAGGTCGGTCATGCGCTCCGCCGGCGAAGCGCTCCTGAGCGCGCGCGTGCGGAGCGCGACGTGCAGGATTCGCGTCCATCGTAGGGGGCGAGCCCTGGGGGATTCATCCCCCAGGCGATGGATCTTCCGAGAGGAACGCTCAGCGCGCGTCGGCGGCGGCGGTGTGGTGGCGGATGACCTCGGCCACCACGAAGTTGAACCACTTCTCGGCGAAGGCGGGGTCGAGGTCGGCGTCGGCGGCGAGCGCGCGCAGTCGGGCGATCTGCTGCTCCTCACGTGCCGGGTCGGAGGCAGGCATGCCGTGCTCGGCCTTGAGATGGCCGACCTGAGTGGTGCTGCGGAACCGCTCGGCGAGCAGATAGATGAGGGCGGCGTCGATGTTGTCGATGCTGGCGCGCAGGCGGCTGAGCGCGACGCGCGGGTCGGTGGTGTCGGACAAGATGGCCTCCTCGCGCTCGACCCTAGCGCCTCCGCCTCGGCGCGATCCGCGCGGGGTGCGCCGCAGCCCTAGAGTGTGAGCCATGAGCGACGCTCCCGCAGAGGTGTCCACCGAGGCATCCTCGTCCGCCACGACCGCATCGAGAGATGCCGCGGCCTCCCGAAGGCCGAAGACGACCGCCGGGCGCGCCATGGCCGCGATCGGCAATCCGTTCGCGTTCGGCTTCTTCCTCACCCTCGGCGGTCTGGTCGCACTCGTGCTCGGGCTCGCGATCTCGAACCTGTCGACGGTGCTCATCTACATCGTGTTCGCCCTGTTCGCCGCCCTCGGACTCGACCCGGTGGTGCGCGCGCTCGAGCGTCGGGGACTGGCCCGGGTGTGGGGCATCGTCATCGTCTTCGCCGGCTTCGCCGTCGTGCTCGCCGGCGTGCTGCTGCTGATCGTCCCGACCGTGGTGACGCAGATCGCCGGCTTCGTCGCCAACGTGCCGAGCCTCATCCGCGACTTCCAGGCGTCGGACCTCTACGCCTGGCTGCAGGCGAACTTCGGCAGCAATGTCGGCGAGATCGTCAGCCAGGTGCAGGGGTTCCTGACGAACCCGGCGAACCTCACCGCGATCGGCGGCGGCGTGCTGCAGGTGACGGTGTCGGTCATCTCGACCATCTCGGGCATCATCATCGTGCTCGTGCTGACGCTCTACTTCATCGCCAGCCTGGATGTCATCAAGCAGGCCTTCTACCGCCTCGTTCCCGCCCACGGCCGGGAGAGCGTCGCCGACCTGACCGATCAGATCACGCAGTCGATCGGCGGGTACCTCATGGGGATGGTCATCCTCGCGTTCTTCAACTCGCTGTTCGCGGGGCTGCTCTACTTTTTCCTCGGGCTCCCCTTCCCGCTGCTGATGGCGGTGATCGCGTTCTGCATCACCCTCATCCCGTTGGTCGGAACGGTGGCGTTCTGGGTGATCGGCTCGTCGCTCGCGCTGTTCGCGAGCCCGGTGGGCGCGCTCGTGTTCGCGGCCCTCTACCTCATCTACATGCAGGTCGAGGCGTACGTGCTGACGCCGCGCATCATGAACCGCGCGATCTCGATCCCCGGATCGCTCGTCGTCATCGGCGCCCTCGTCGGCGGCACATTGCTGGGTCTTCTCGGCGCGCTGGTGGCGATCCCGGTGACCGCATCGATCCTGCTGATCATCAAGAAGGTCATCATCCCGAGACAGGACGCGAAGGTCTGACCGGGCACGGGGATCCCCCGGCGCCCACGAGCGCGGTCGGACTCAGCGTGCCGGGTCGGCCGCGCAGGCGGGATCGCCCGCGGCGGTGACGGCCATCCGACGGTCGGGATCGACCCGGCCGAGAATCGCGAGTACGAGGCGCGAGAGGTCGTCGACGTCCGCGTCGTCCAGGTCGGCGAGGACGAACGAGCGCACCGCCTCCTCGTAGCGCGGTCGCGCATCCGCGAAGCGCTGCTCGCCCGCGCTCGTGAGCACCGCGTTGGTCGCCCGGCCGTCCTCGGCGCAGGGCGCCCGATCGACGAGGCCCTTGCGTTCGAGACCGGTCACGACGCGGGACAGTCGCGGCAGGGTGGCGTTCGTGCGCGACGCAAGTGCGGTCAGTCGCAACCGGCGGGCGGGCGCCTCGTGGAGGGCCTCGAGCAGCGTGTACTCGAACGAAGTGAGGTCGCTCGCGGCCATCTGCTGGTCGAGCGTGCGCGGCAGCAGCTCGAGCAGTGCGTGCAGGCGCGCCACCGAGACGCGCTCCTCATATCGCAGTCCCTCGGCCGGCATGCGGCCATCCTAGCAGTTGGTTGCAATTACAAGTAAGTGGGCGTACGGTAACACTTGTATCTACAAGCAATGCCCCGTCGTCGCGGGGCACGAGGGAAGGAACCCCATGGCCCACGTCACGATCTTCGGCACCGGCAACATGGCGAACGCGATCGGCGGAGTCTTCGCCGAGGGCGGCAGCAGCGTCACCTACATCTCCGCCGAGGAGTCGGGCACCGCCCCGATCGTCGGCGACATCGTCGTGTTCGCCGTGCCTTACCCGGCCGTCGCGGGCATCCTCTCGGCGTATGGCGAGCAGCTCGCGGGCAAGACCGTCGTCGACATCACCAACCCGCTCAACTTCGAGACCTTCGACTCGCTCGTCGTGCCGGCCGGGTCCTCCGCTGCCGCTGAGATCCAGGCCGCGCTTCCGCAGAGCTCGGTGGTGAAGGCGTTCAACACCACCTTCGCCGCAACGCTCGTCGCGAAGACGGTCGGTGGAGCGCCCACCACCGTGCAGGTCGCCGGCGACTCCGCCGAGGCCAAGAGCGCGCTCATCGCGGCCATCGCCGCCGGGGGCGTGCAGGCGATCGACGCCGGCGCACTCTCCCGTGCACACGAACTGGAGGCCCTCGGCTTCCTCCAGTTGACCCTCGCCGTCCGCGAGGTCATCTCGTGGACCGGCGGCTTCGCGGTCGTCCGCTGACCCGTCCGGGCGGGGGCCAAGGCCCCCGCCCGCTCGACCTCGCTCCGCTCGAAAGGCTCCCCCCATGCTGATCCGTGAGACCGCGGCATCCGACCCTCTCGCCACCAGCGCTCCCGTCGTCGCCCTGCTGCTGCACGGCTACGGAGCGAGCGAGCGCGACCTCGCCGGCATCGGCGACCGCCTCACCGCGGGACTCCCGTGGGTGTCCCTGCGCGCGCCGCTGGCCCTACCCCAGGGCGGAGCCGCGTGGTTCCCTGTCACGGTGCCCGGCTCCCCCGACCCGCAGCCCGTCGTCGAGGCGACCGAGGCGATCTGGACCTGGGTCCAGGAGAACCTGCTGCCCGATGCCCGGATCGTGCCGATCGGCTTCTCGCAGGGAGGACTCATGGCGAGCCAGCTGCTGCGCACCCGCCCCGAACGGGTCGCCGCCACCGCGGTGCTGGGGGGTTTCGTGCTCGGCGCCGCACAGCCGGCGGACCCGCTGCTTCGCCGCATGAAGCCGGAGGCGTTCTGGGCGCGGGGTGACGCCGACCGCGTCATCGCGACCCCGGCCGTCGAACGCACCGAGGCCTGGCTCCCCTCGCACACGACCCTCACCGCTCGGGTCTATCCCGGGCTCGGCCACACGATCGATCAGCGGGTGCTCGATGATCTCGCCGTGTTCCTCGCGGCCGCCGTGCCGCTCGGAGCGTCGACGATCTGACACCGCTCATGCGCACGCTGCCCCGCCGGTGGGCGCCTGCCGTGGCGCTCAGCGCGCGACGAGGATGCGTGTGGGGTTCGGCGCCTCGGTGCGGTGCCGCACGCGTCCCGGTACGCCCGTGCGTAGGTCGAGTGCGAGCGACGCGATGCTGCCGCTGCGCTCGCCTGCGACAAGCAGGGTGTCGCGCTGCACGGTGTGGTCGCGCGGCCAGCTCACCCCCGACTCCACGAGGGCGAGCGGGGTGAGATCGGTGCCGGTGCCGGCCACGCGCACGGTGGCGATCGTGTCGCTGCCCCGCAACCCCAGGTAGACCCGCTCGGCATCACGAGAGAGCACGATGCCCGCCGCGAGGTCGCCGGCGGGCGCACCCAGCGACAGACCCGCCACGATGCGCCACGCACCCGACGCATCCGGCGCGAGCGCGAAGAGCTCGGCGCTCAGCTCGGTGACGACGTACAGGTGACCGCTCGGGTGCCAGACCGCGTGCCGCGGCCCGCTGCCCCGCGGGAGCACGACCTCTCCGACCGGACGCAGCCGCGACCCCGACGGTCGCCAGAACCGCACCAGGTCGAAGCCCATGTCGGTGGTGGCGACGAGTCCGCGCGGCAGGAAGGTCGCATGGTGGGCGCGCGAGACGCGCACTTCGGGGTCGACCTCGACGACGACGGCGGGTTCGACGGATGCCTCGGGCTCGGCGTAGTCGGGAACGAGATGCGCGAACTCCGCCCCCGCCGCCTCACGCAGGGCGCGCGCCGCAGCGGCGAGATCGATCGCGTCCACCGCGGGGCGCGCGGGTGCCCGGCCCACCGACTCCCCCGCGACCGCGAACGGGTCGCCGGACGAGAACGGATCCCCGGCCGACGCCGCGATCTCCGGCGTATGCGGGCGGCCCGCGGCATCCAGCCCCATCGCCACGACACGACCGTCCCCCCAGCAGCTCGCGACGAGCCGCGTGCCGTCGGGGTCGACGGCGACGTGGCAGACCAGGTCGCCGGCGGGAACCGGATCGCCGAGGCGGGCGAAGCCGCGCTCGCTCGTGCGACGGAAGGCCTGCACGGCCCCCTGTCCCTCGAGTGCCGCGTAGACGACGTCGAGCCTCGGGTGGGCGCTGAGCCACGACGGCGAGGATGCCGCCGCCGCCGTGCCGGCGAAGGCCAACGGCCCGCCCGCGAGGTGGTCGATCACCTCACCGGCGCGCAGCTCGCCGATGCCGGCGGCCTCGCCGCCCATGTCGGCGCCGTACCCGCCGAGCCAGAACCGCATGGCGCGGGTCAGTCGACGAGATCGTGGCGCACGATGACGGCGTCGCGCGCGGGGCCGACACCGATCACCGAGATGCGGGTGCCGCTCATCTGCTCGAGCGCGAGCACGTAGTCCTGCGCCTCGAGGGGAAGCTCGTCGAAGGTGCGGGCACCCGAGATGTCCTCGCTCCAGCCCGGGAAGTACTCCAGGATCGGGGTCGCGTGGTGGAAGTCGCTCTGGTTCACCGGCACCTCGTCGAACCTCTCACCGTCGACGTCGTAGGCCACGCACACCGGGATCTCGTCGAGGCCGGTGAGGATGTCGAGCTTGGTGAGCACGAGGTCGGTGATGCCGTTGATGCGCGTCGCGTATCGGGTGATGGGCGCGTCGTACCAGCCCACCCGACGCGGACGGCCGGTGGTCGTGCCGAACTCGAAGCCGCGCGATCGCAGCCATTCGCCCTGTTCGTCGAACAGCTCGGTCGGGAAGGGACCCGAGCCGACCCGCGTCGTGTAGGCCTTCACGATGCCGACGATGCGGTCGAGGCGGTTCGGGCCGACACCGGAACCGGTCGCGGCGCCGCCGGCCGTCGCCGACGAGCTCGTGACGAACGGGTACGTGCCGTGGTCGACGTCGAGCATCGTGGCCTGTCCGCCCTCGAACACCACGACATCGCCCGCGTCGAGCGCCTCGCTGAGCAGCAGAGCGGTGTCGGCGACCATCGGGCGCAGGCGCTCGGCGTAGGAGAGCAGGTCGTCGACGATCTCGTCGACGGCGATCGCGCGACGGTTGAAGACCTTCACCAGCAGGTGGTTCTTCTGGTCGAGGGCGCCCTCGACCTTCTGACGCAGGATGTTCTCGTCGAAGAGGTCCTGCACGCGGATGCCGACACGGTTGATCTTGTCGGCGTAGGCGGGGCCGATGCCGCGCCCGGTCGTGCCGATCTGGCGCTTGCCGAGGAAGCGCTCGGTCACCTTGTCGAGGGTGCGGTGGTACTGCGTGATGATGTGGGCGTTCGCGCTGATGCGCAGGCGCGACGTGTCGAGACCGCGGGCGGCGAGCGCCTCGAGCTCGTAGAACAGCACCTCGAGGTCGACGACAACGCCGTTGCCGATGACGGGGTTCACGCCGGGCGACAGGATGCCGGAGGGAAGGAGGTGCAGCGCGTACTTCTCGTCGCCGATCACGACGGTGTGGCCGGCGTTGTTGCCTCCGTTGAACTTGACGACCCAGTCGGTGCGGTCGCCGAGCAGGTCGGTGGCCTTGCCCTTCCCCTCGTCACCCCACTGCACGCCGACGATGACAATTCCGGGCATGGTGGCTCCTCACCTAGCAGAGGGGGTTACACCCCATCCTATCGAGAGGCCCGCTCGGGAGCGGGATGGCGCGGACGCCGGTGTACGGCATCGCCCTACAGTGAGCAGATGACGACGCTGCAGACCCCCGGCTGGGCACGCACCTGGACGCTCGTGCGCGCCGCGGGAGCGCTCATCATCCTCACGGCGATCGTCGGTCAGGCCGAGGTCACCTTCGGCGGCGCGATCGCGAACGGGCTCGACGTGGGCGTCGTGCTCGTGAACTTCTTCAGCTTCTTCACGATCCTCTCCAATGTCGGGTCGGTCGTGATCCTCGCCGCGGTGGCGGTGTGGTCGGTCACCGGCGGGCGGGGTGGCGTCTCGCCTCTCCCCCGGGGTCTCGCGGTCGTGCTCGCCTGTGTGAGCACCTACATGATCATCACCGGCATCGTCTACAACACCCTGCTGCGCGGCATCCCGCTGCCTCAGGGCACGACCGTCGAATGGGCGAACGAGATCCTGCACGTGGTCGGTCCGATCATCCTGCTGGCCGATGTGCTGGTGGGCGCGCGGGTGCGGTCGTTGGGATGGCGCGTGGTGCCGATCGTGCTCGCGTTCCCGATCGTGTGGGTCGTCTACACCCTCGTGCGCGGGCCGCTCGTGACCAACCCCAACACGGGGGCGCCGTACTGGTACCCCTACCCGTTCCTCGACCCGAACGCGCAGGCGTCGGGCTACGCCGGGGTGGCGCTCTGGGTCGCGATCATCTCCGCGGCGTTCATCGTGGTCGGCGTCCTCGTGGTCTGGGTGGGGCGTCTGCGCACCCGCTCCTGACCGCGCCCGAGCGCGGGGCACGCGGCATCCGGCTCGGTAGGCTGGTGCCCATGTCGAAAGTGCTGCAGTCCCTCCCCGTCGGCGAGCGCGTCGGCATCGCGTTCTCGGGGGGCCTTGACACCTCGGTCGCGGTGGCCTGGATGCGCGACAAGGGCGCCATCCCCTGCACCTACACCGGTGACCTCGGCCAGCCCGATGAGACCGACATCGATGCGATCCCGGGGCGCGCGCTCGAGTACGGTGCCGAGGTCTCGCGCCTGATCGACTGCAAGACGGCCCTCGTCGAGGAGGGCTTCGTCGCGCTGACCTGCGGCGCGTTCCACATCCGCTCGGGCGGACGCACCTACTTCAACACCACCCCCATCGGCCGCGCCGTCACCGGCACGCTGCTCGTACGCGCGATGAAGGAGGACGGCGTCGACATCTGGGGTGACGGTTCGACCTACAAGGGCAACGACATCGAGCGGTTCTACCGCTACGGCCTGCTCGCGAACCCCGCGCTGCGCATCTACAAGCCGTGGCTCGACGCCGACTTCGTGACCGAGCTCGGCGGCCGGCAGGAGATGAGCGAGTGGCTCGTCGCCCACGGCTTCCCCTATCGCGACAGCGCCGAGAAGGCCTATTCGACCGACGCCAACATCTGGGGGGCGACGCACGAGGCGAAGACCCTCGAGCACCTGGATGTCTCACTCGAGACCGTCGAGCCCATCATGGGCGTTCGCTTCTGGGACCCGTCCGTCGAGATCGCCGCAGAGGACGTCACCGTGACGTTCGAGGCCGGGCGCCCGGTGGCGCTGAACGGCGTCGAGTTCCGCGACCCGGTGGCGCTCGTGTTCGAGGCGAACCGCATCGGCGGCCGCCACGGCCTGGGCATGAGCGACCAGATCGAGAACCGCATCATCGAGGCGAAGTCCCGCGGCATCTACGAGGCGCCGGGTATGGCGCTGCTGTTCATCGCGTACGAGCGACTCGTGAACAGCATCCTCAACGAGGACACCCTCGCGACCTACCACGAACAGGGTCGCCGTCTCGGCCGCCTCATGTACGAGGGTCGCTGGCTCGAGCCCCAGTCGCTCATGCTGCGCGAGTCGATCCAGAAGTGGGTCGGGTCGACGATCACCGGCTCGGTGACGCTGCGCCTGCGTCGCGGCGAGGACTACACGATCCTCGACACGACGGCCGTCGGCATGTCGTACGCACCCGAGAAGCTCTCGATGGAGCGTGTCGGCGACGCCGCATTCGGCCCGGTCGACCGCATCGGCCAGCTCACGATGCGCAACCTCGACATCGCCGACTCCCGCGCGCGCCTCGAGCAGTACGCGGCGCAGGGTCTCATCGGCGGTCCGACGGGCGCTCTCGTCGGACGTCTCGAGTCGGGCGCCGCGGACGAGATCGTCGAGCACGCCGAGCCGTTCTCCGACGCGCGCGAGGCCCTCGCCGACGCGACAGACGCGGCGAACGAGTCGTCGGCCTTCGACGCCGGAACCGACTGAAAGTCATCACCCCGAATTAACTTGCACACCTCTGTGCAAGTTAGCGTAGACTGACGGGCATGCCCCCCGGTGTGCCCCCTGCCGCGCCCGCACGCGCGCGACGAGCGGATGCCGCGACCAATCGGGTCGCGCTCGTGCGGGCCGCGCAGACCGTGCTCGCCCGCGACCCCCACGCCTCGATCGACACGATCGCCCGTGAGGCCGGCCTCAGTCGTCGCGCCGTCTACGGTCACTTCCCCGACCGCGACAGCCTGGTGCGCGCGGTCATCGCGGTCGCCGCCGAGCGGTTCAACGCGATCGCGACGAGCACGCTCGACATCGACCCCGCGATCGCCCTCGCGACGCTCGCCGCACGGCTGTGGGCGGAGGCCGCACAGGTGCAGGCCTCCGCGAGCCTTGCTGTCGACGACGACCACGTCGACGAGACCGCCCGCTCCCTCGCGCCGTTGCGTGAGCGGCTGCGCGGGATCGTCGACCGCGGCGTCGCCGACGGCGCATTCCGCCGCGACCTCCCGCCCGCCCTCCTCGCCCGCGTCATCGAGGAGGCCGCGCGCACAGCGCTCCGCGAGCTGACAGACATCGACGACGTCGACGCCCGCGATGTCGCCGTGCGCCTCGTGCTGAGCGTCGCGGGACTGTCATGGCACGAGGCATCCGACCTGCTGAGCACCCACCCCGCCGTTCTCGAGGAGGACTGATGCGCATCGAGCTGACCGACGTGTCGAAGGGTCGCGGCGGCGAGGCGCTGCCGTCGACCACGATCGCCTACGAGTCGGGGGTCGCCCGTCTCGCGACCGCCGAGACCGAGCAGCGGCCGACAGTGCTGGGCCTGCTGGCCGCCGGACGCATGAGCAGCGGCACCGGCGAGGTGCGCATCGACGGACGAGCGGATGCCGCGGCCCTGCGTCGACGCATCGCCCTGGTCGACGCGCCCGACGTGTGCGCTCCGGCCCCCGATGTCACGGTCGCCGGCGTCGCCGCCGAGGAGCTGATGTTCGCCGGCGCTCCGTCCCACCCCCGCGCGGTGCGCGCGTGGCTGCGTTCGCACGACCTCGACGCCCATTCCCGCACGCCGATCGCCGACCTCGAGCCGGCCGCGCGGGTGAGGATGCTGCTCGAGCTCGCCCTGCTTCGGCGCGGCGTCGACGGCGTCGTGCTGGTCTCCCCCGACCGCCACGGCGGCGACCCGGTCGCGTGGTGGTCGATCGCCGAGGAGATCGCCGCCCGCGACGTGGCCGTGCTGGTGATCGCCGGTGAGGCGTCGGCGATGGTGCTCGAGGGCACCGCCGTGCGGGCGACCGAGCCGCTGGCACTCCTGCCCGTCGAGCCCGAGGGGACGGGCGACCAGACGAGCGAGCCCGAGCCGGGCGCCGACGGCGCCTCGGTGTACGCGCCCGTGGGCGACCCGACGAGCGAGCCCCTCGACTCCCCCCACACTCCCGACCCCACCGAGGACCCCCGATGAAGATCCCCGCCATGATCGCGGCGGAACTGCGCCGCCTCACCGCCACCCGCATGGCCGTCATCGCGCTCATCGCGCTCATGTGCGTGCCGATCCTCTACGGCGGCCTGTACCTGTGGGCCAACCAGGACCCGTACGGCAAGCTGGCCGACGTTCCCGTCGGCCTCGTCGTCGAGGACACCGGCGTCGCGGCATCCGGCGACCAGCCCGCGTCGAACTACGGCGAGCAGGTCGCCGACCAGCTGATGTCGAGCGGAACGTTCGCATGGCAACGCCTGACTCCTGCCGAGGCGCAGGCCTCGCTCGCGCAGGGCGGCGTCGACTTCACGGTGACGATCCCGGCCGACTTCTCGGCCGCTCTCACCTCCGCTGCCGGCACCGATCCGCACGCGGCGACGATCTCGCTGCAGACCAACGACGCGAACAACTACCTGGCGTCCACGATCGGCTCGCAGGCGGTCGCGAAGATCCAGGCCTCGGTCACGCAGCTCGTCGGCAAACAGGCGGCCCTGCGGCTGCTCACCGGCATCAGCGACATCCGCTCGAACCTGGTGACGGCGGCGGACGGCGCGACGAGCCTCGCGAGCGGGGCGGATGCCGCGGCATCCGGTGCGAACACGGCCGCCGCAGGAGCGGCGCAACTCTCCGACGGCACGTCCCAGCTCGCCGCCGGGGCGGGCACGCTCAGCGCGGGCGCCGACCGGGTGGCGAGCGGCGCCGCCCAGGTCGCCTCGGGCACGGCGCAACTCGCGCAGACGGCCGATCAGGTGGGTGCGGTCGCGAACCAGGCCGCAGGTGCGCTGCCGCAGGTGCGGTCGGCCATTGCGCAGCAGCTCGCAGACCAGGGGCTCACCCAGGCCCAGATCGACCAGGTGCTCGCGCAGCTCGATCCGCTCGGCACCCAGCTGACGGCGGCGAACACGCAGCTGCAGGCCGCTGTCGGCAAGATCGACCAGCTCAACGCGGGCGCGCAGCAGGTCTCGAGCGGGGCGAGCCAGGTCGCCGATGGCGCGTCGAACCTGGCAAGCGGGGCGGATGCCGCGGCATCCGGTGCCTCTCAGCTGAAGGACGGCACGGCCGAGCTGGCGAGCGGGCTAACGACGCTCGATCAGGGCGCCGCGAAGCTGCGCGACGGACTCGAGAGCGGGCTGTCGCAGATCCCGGACTCGTCGGCCGAGCTTCGCGAGAAGCAGGCGGAGACGATCTCGGACCCGGTGACGGTCACCTCGGGCAAGCTCGCCTCCGCCGAGGACTACGGCGCGGGCCTCGCCCCCTTCTTCGTGGCCCTCGCCGGCTGGATCGGCATCTACGCCCTGTTCCTGATCGTGAAGCCGATCTCCCGGCGAGCCGTGACCGCGCTGCACTCGCCCCTGCGGGTGACGGTCGCCGGTTGGCTGACCCCGGGGCTGCTCGGCGGCGTGCAGATGCTGGGACTGTTCGGCGTGCTGGCGGTCGCGCTCGGGTTCACCTTCGCGAACCCCGTCGCCACACTCGGCATCATGCTGGTCGCCTCGCTGACCTACGCCGCGATCGTGCTGGCGCTGAACGTGTGGCTCGGGTCGGTCGGGCAGTTTCTCGGGTTGGTGCTCATGGTGCTGCAGCTGGTCACCGCGGGCGGCACCTTCCCGTGGCAGACGCTCCCCGGGCCGCTCGCCGCACTGCATCATGTACTGCCGATGGGATATGTCGTCGACGCCATGCGCCAGCTCATGTACGGCGGCGACCTGTCGCGCGTTCCCGGCGATCTCGCGGTGCTGTTCACCTGGATGATCGGCGCGCTGCTCCTCGCCGCGATCGGCGTGACGCGGATGACCCACCGCCGCACCCTGCGCGATCTGCAGCCGAGCCTCATCGGGTGAGGTGAGGGGGGCGGATGCCGCGGCATCCGCCCCCCTCACCTCACGTGGCCGCGAGCGTCGCACCACAGGCGGGGCCCCGCCCGCACAGGAACTCCCGCGGGAACAGGGCGATCACGCCCGAATCGTCCTGTTCTCGCGCATTCTCCTGCACTCAGCCGCTGTAGGCGCCCGCGGCGATGTCCTCGGCGAGGGTCGGCCCGGTCGGCTCCCAGGCGAAGCGCTCACGGGTGAGCGTGGCGGAAGCGGCGATGTCGGCGGCGAAGAACCGCCCGATCCACCCGAAGTGCGCATCGGCGTCGGCGGGGGCGACAGAACGCACCGGCACGCCGAGTGCGGCGCCGAGCCACGCCGCGATGTCGCGAGCCGGAATTCCGTCCTCAGCGACAGCGTGCACGATCGTCCCGGGCTCGCCGCCCTCGATCGCGAGGCGCACGAGACGGGCAGCGTCGGTGCGGTGTACCGCGGGCCAACGGTTCATGCCGTCGCCGACATATCCGGCGAACCCCTGCGTGCGGGCGATGCGGGCGAGCTCCGCGGTGAAGCCGTGGTCGCCCATGCCGTGCACCGTCGGGGCGAAGCGGGCCGCCATGGCGCGCACACCCTGCGCCGCCCAGCCGAGCGCGAGGTTCTCGCTGCCGCCGCGCATCGATTCGATGCCGTGCTGCGTGGACGGCGTCGCCTCGGTGAGGGTCTGCCCGGGGTAGCCCGCCATGCCGGAGGCGACGATGAGCGCACCGCCACGAGGCGCGAGCGTCTCGGCGAGCGCGGCGACGGCATAGTGCTCGATCACCCCTGACTCGGCGAACCGTGCGAAGTCGTGCACGAAGGCGAGGTGGGCCACGGCGTCGGCGCCGGCGGCGCCGGCGCGCAGCGAGTCGAGGTCGGTCAGCTCGCCGCGCAGCACCTCGATGCCGCGGGCGGCGAGGGTGTCGGCGGCGGCCGCGGTGCGAGCGAGGCCGACGACCTCATGTCCTGCCGAGAGCAGTTCGGCCGACACGGCGGTTCCGATCCAGCCGGTGGCTCCGGTGACGAAGATGCGCATGATGCGCTCCCTTCCTGATGTCAGTGTGTGACATCAGGCTAGCACCCAACGTCAGTCACTGTCATCACTATGATCGACGTATGGGTCGATGGGAACCGGGAGCACGCGAGCGACTCGCGCGCGCCGCGCTCGACCTCTATGTCGAGCGCGGGTTCGACGAGACATCCGTCGGCGACATCGCCGCGCGCGCAGGAGTCACTGAGCGCACCTTCTTCCGACACTTCGCCGACAAGCGCGAGGTGCTCTTCCAGGGATCGGCCGTGCTCCAGCAGCGGGTCGTCGACGCGATCGCCGCCGCGGACCACCGACTCACGCCGTTGCAGATCATGATCACGGTGATGCGGGAGACGCAGGACTACTTCCCCGACCACGATTTCGTGGCCACCCGTCAGGCCGCGATCGACCGCAACACGAGCCTGCGGGAGCGCGAGCTGCTCAAGCTCGCCACCATGCGCGCCGCCGCCGCCGACGCGCTGCGCGCGCGAGGCGTCGACGACCTGTCGGCCGACCTCGCCGCCGACGCCGGCGTCTCGCTGTTCCACCAGGGGTTCCAGCGCTGGGTGGCCGGCGCCGCCCCCGACCTCGTCTCGGGCATCGACGACGCGGCATCCGCTCTCCGCGGCCTCACCGCCTGACGCGACGCTCCGCGCTCGACATGACGGAACGCCGCACCCCGAGGGGTGCGGCGTTCCGTGGGGCGGCGCTCAGAGAGCGGCGCGCAGTCCCTCGACGAGAGGCGTCGTGGGGCGTCCGATGAGCGCGGCGAGAGAGCCGTCTCCGCCGTCGAGCTGGCCCTCGGCCGTGCTCGCGTCCATCGCGGCGACGAATCCGGCCGTGCCGGCGTCGAGCCCGGCGGCCTCGAGCGCGGCGGCGCGCTCGGCGACCGTTTGGCGCACGTAGGCCACCTCACGGTCGAAGATCGCGGCCGCGGCCGCGGCGAGGTCGTCGTAGCTCCAGGCGACGTCACCGGCGAGCTCATAGACCCGACCGGCCTGGTCGTCGGCCAGCAGCACCGCGGCGGCAGCGTCCGCGTAGTCCACGCGGCTGGCGCTCGCGATGCGACCGTCGCCCGCGGCGGCCGCGAGCACACCCGACGTGCCCGCGTACTGCACGTCGGCGAGCTGGTTCTCGGTGTACCAGTTGTTGCGCAGCAGCACGGCCGGAACGCCCGACGCGGCGATCGCGGCTTCGGTCTCGACATGCTCGGGAGCGAGGATGTGGGTGCTCTCGCCCGCACGGTAGATGCTCGTGTAGGCCAGCAGCTCGACGCCCGCTGCGACGGCGGCGTCGATGACGACCTGATGCTGGGCGGCACGCTGTCCGACCTCGGAGCTCGAGATCAGCAGCACGCGGTCGACGCCCTCGAGGGCTGCCGCGACGGTCTCGGGCTTCGTGTAGTCGAGCTCGACGACGCGCACGCCGAGGTCGGCGGCCTTCGCGGGAGTGCGAGCGCCGGCGACGATATCGGATGCAGCGGCACCACGAGCGAGCAGACGCTCGACGACGAGACGGCCGAGGTGCCCGGAGGCACCGGTGACGAGGATGGTCATGGGGTTCCCTTCGACGTGTGAACGGAGGATGCAGCGGCATCGGGCATCGGCACATTCCCACCGATGGGTACCCACTTTCGGGTACGGTACTGGCATGGCGGTGAGTTTTGCGGAAATCCGGGAGGACCGCCCCGGAACTTTCACCCATTCATGCCCGACCCGGGTCGTGCTCGACCACGTGATGAGCCGGTGGGGAGTGCTCGTGATCGCCGCTCTCAGCGACGGCACGCAGCGCTGGGGCGAGCTGCGCCGGGGCGTCGACGGCATCAGCGAGAAGATGCTCGGCTCGACGCTGCGCACCCTCGTCGCCGACGGTCTCGTGGCCCGGCGATCGCTTCCCGCGGTGCCCCCGCACGTCGAGTACAGCCTCACTCCGCTCGGGCTCGAACTGGTCGAGCGCATGCTCCCGTTGCTCTCCTGGGTGGCCGACAACGCCGACGAGATCGTGGGTCAGAAGGCGATCGCCCGCACCTGACGCCCCCGGGAGAGCCGCGGCATCCATACAGGACTCGTCCAGAAATGCCCCCTAACGTGGCCGGGTCCGCCGCGGTCCCACCCGAGGGAGCGGGGCGGATGCCTCGGACTCACCCGTCCAGACGGGTGTAATGCGTCAGCGTCAGGGCACCGGAACCGCCTCGTGCGACCGTCGCCCGCCGCATCGTCCGAGGCGGCCAGCCTGCTCGGCCGCCGCCCGCTGACACGCGCGCGGCCGCCCGACGTCGTCCGCCTGGCGGGCACGCGAGGAGCCGCAGGGAAGCTCGAGAATTGGAGTTCCGTGCGCCTTCGCGTCACTCTCCCCCGTCGTAAGAGAACCCTCATCCCCCTCGCCGCACTCGCGACCACTCTCGCGGTCGGCATCCCCGTCGGCCTGGTCTCCACGGCCGCGGCCCAGACCCCCGCTCCCCCCTCTCTCGCAGGCCCCGCCGCGCGCGACGTCGATCGAGACGCCAGCCTGTACGCGGCCGTCGCCCGAGTCACGGTGACGGGAGCCTCCGGCAAGGTCGACGCCTCCGCCCTCGGTGCGCAGATCGACCAGCTCACCAACTCGGAGGAGCTTCCCGCCGAGACGGTGGCCGCCCTCACCGCGAATCTGCGCGGCACGACGTCCACCGTCGCCGATCAGATCGCCGCCCACGACGCCGAGCAGGCGCGCATCGCCGCCGAGCAGGCCGCGCAGGCCGCCGCGCAGGAGGCTGCCGCGAAGGCCGCCGCCGAGAAGGCCGCGGCAGCCAAGCGCGCCGCCGCCTCGCAGGCGTCGGCGGCCGCCGCGAACGCGGCAGCCGCGGACCCCGCCAGTGCGCAGGCCATCGCCAAGCAGATGGCGGCCGCCAACTACGGCTGGGGTGACGACCAGTTCGCCTGCCTGTACTCCCTCTGGAAGAAGGAGTCGGGCTGGAACTACCGCGCCTACAACGCCTCGAGCGGTGCCTACGGCATCCCCCAGGCCCTGCCGGGCTCGAAGATGGGCGCGAACGGCGCCGACTGGCAGACGAACCCCGCGACGCAGATCGCGTGGGGTCTCGGCTACATCAGCCGCGCCTACGGCACGCCGTGCGGCGCCTGGGGTCACTCCCAGTCGACCGGCTGGTACTGATCCGCCACGCTGACGCGCTGGTGGTGCGGCCCCTAGGCTGACCACCAGCGCGTTGCCGCGCCCGCCGCCCGCGGGCCGCTCGGTCGACGCCGATGCCGACGCGAGAGGGGACGCCACGTTGGATGCCGCCTCCCCCCGCCCTGCGACACCGGCCCGGGCGGGCATCGTGCTCACGGCATTGGTGCTCGCCGCCGTCGTCTGCAACATCAATGTCGCCGCGGCGACGGTGGCGCTGCCGTCGATCGGCGACGCGTTCGGGGCGTCCCAGACGGCCCTGAACCTCGTCGGCATCGGCAACGGGCTGGGGTTGGCGATGTCGGTGCTCTACCTCGGCGCCGTCGCCGACCGCTACGGCCGCAAGCGGCTCCTGCTCATCGGTCTCTCGCTCACGGTGGTCGCGAGCGTCGCGTCGGCTGCGGCGTCCTCTGTGGAGGCGCTCGTGCTCGCGCGGGTGTTCACGGGGCTCGCGGCCGGCGCCGCCTACCCGACGACCCTGTCGCTGATCACCGCCCTCTGGGCCGACGGACCGGCGCGCACCCGCGCGATCGCGCTGTGGTCCAGCGTGAGCGCGATGGCGAGCGTCGGCGGCTCGGTGCTCGCCGGTATCGTGCTGACGGATGCCGGCTGGCGCCCGTCGTTCCTCATGGCGATCCCCCTCGCGCTCGTCGCCGCGGTGCTGGTCGCGTGGGCCGTGCCCTCCCGCGTCGCGGAGTCCGAGGAGCCCGTCGATCACATCGGCGGCGTGTTGTCCGTGGTCGGCGTCGGTGCGCTCGTGCTCGGCATCGGGATCGTCTTCGATCCGGGCGAGCAGGTGCCGGGCATCGTGCTGGTGCTCGTCGCCGTCGTCGCGATCGGCGGGTTCGGGTGGCGGCAGCGTCGTACCCGCTTCCCCCTGTTCGACCTGCACATCGCCCGGCGACGCCTGTTCTGGGCGCCTGCCGTCGCCGGCACCATCGCGTTCGGTGCGCTGCTGGGTGCGATCTTCGTCGGTGAACAGTTCCTGCAGAACGTGCTCGGCTACGACCCTTTGAAGGCCGGCGCCGCCGTCATCCCCGCCGCCGTCGGCCTGCTGATCGCGGTGCCGTTCGCCGCTCGGCTGGTCGGCACGCGCGGCACCCGGTGGGCGATGCTTCTCGGCTACGCGATCATCCTCGCCGCGTTCCTGACGATGCTCGGCTGGCGCGAGAGCACGCCCTACGCGCTCGTCGGCGTCGGCTTCCTCTTCGTCGGCGCGGGAGCCGCGTTCGTGATGACCGCGTCGTCGCGCTCACTGACCGGATCGACGCCCGTTCGACGCGTCGGCATGGCCTCCGCGGCATCCGATCTGCAGGGCGACCTCGGCGGGTCGATCATGCAGGCGCTTCTCGGTGCGATCCTCGCTGCGGGGTTCGCGGGCGCCGTCTCCCGCCACATCGCCGACTCGGGGCGCGCGGGGGAGATCGGCGCCGAGGTGACGGCGGCGCTGCAGGCGTCGTTCGCCTCCGCGGCCCATGTCGCCCAGGCCTATCCGGCGGATGCGGGCCAGATCCTCGCGGCCGCGCGCGAGTCGCTGGCGGCCGGGGCGTGGGCCGCCTACCTCGTCGGCGCGATCGTGCTCGTCGCCGGCGCCCTCGTCGTGCGCTTCGGCATTCCCGACCGCCGGGGCGAGGCGCGCCTGCACGAGCGCTACCGCGCCGACGACGAGCGGATGCCGCAGCCCGGCGCCTAACGCGACGGGCCGGGCTCCTGGGGGCCGGCGCCGCCGGCGGCCTCGCGGTCGATCGTCGAGGCTTCGTCGACGTCGCGTCCGGCGAGCTCGTCGACCACGAGGGTGTCGGCGTCGAACGAGCCGTTGCGGTAGGCCTGACGACCGACCATGTGGGCCGACAGCGGGGCGGTCGCGAGCTGGAACATCACGACGGGCACGAGGAACGCCACCACCGGCCACGACCGCAGCGACAGCGCGATCGCCAGGCAGATGAGCACGAGTCCGAGCACCTGCGGCTTCGTCGCCGCGTGCAGGCGCCCGGGGACGTCGCGCAGCCTCACGACGCCGATGGCTGCCGTGAGGCACAGCAGGGCGCCGATGAGGATCAGCACGAGCGAGGCCGTGTCGAGCACGCTGTCGATGGTCATCGCCGATCCTCTCTTCTCGCGACGAACCGCGCGATCGCGACCGACCCGAACACACCGATCGCCGCGAGGCACAGCAGCACCGGCAGCGTGCGGGTGTGGTGGTTGATCGCCATGTCGGCGCCGAGCACGCACATCACCTCGGTGAGGAGCACATCGGATGCCACGGCCCGGTCGAGGATCGACGGGCCCTTCACGATGCGCCACAGCGTGAGAAGCGCGGCGAGCGCGAACACGATGTAGATCGCGACGAGCAGGGGGTTCACGAGGCTCCTCCCGCCGCGGCATCCGTCACTGTCTTCACCTGGGCGCGCGATCCGAACGCCTGCACGACGCGACGTTCCCACGCGAGCACCGTGCGTCGCTGGCGCTCGGTGTCCTCCGCGCTGCGCACGCCGATCACGTGCAGGTAGAGCACCCGCCGGTCGCGATCGATGTCGATCAGCAGCGACCCCGGGATGAGCGAGGACGTGACGGCGGTGTGGGTCATGATGAGGTCGTCGTCGACCCGCAGTGGCACCGCGATGACCGCGTTGCGCGGCTGGCGGCGCACGTCGAGCACGATCCAGGCGACCGACAGCGAGCCGCGCACGACCGCGAACGCGAACATGACCACGAAGACGAGCGCGTGCCACGGATGCAGCCGGCCCGACAGCTCGACCGGCGGCAGCCGGAACACGCGCGTGACGATCAGGGCGACCACGATTCCGGTGAGCGCAGCGAGCACCGTGAACTGGCCCCAGAGCAGCATCCACAGCAGCACGAGCCAGATGAAGAACGGCAGCTGGCGCCACGCGCGCGCGGCGGCGGAGCGACGCACCATCAGTGGCCCCCCTCGCCGGTCGTCGTGTCGCTGATCACCTGGGCGACGTGCACCGGCTCGCTCAGCTGAGCGCCGATGCGCGCGCACAGGTCGAACAGGGGTCCGGCGAACACGGTGAGCGCGATCGTGACCACCACGAGCCCGGCGGTCGAGGCGGTCATGACCTTGGGGATGACGCGGCGCTCGGTCTGGACGGCTGCAGCCGGCGCCGACCCGAGGAAGCGGATGCGGTCTTCGACCTCGGGCTCTTCGGCCGAGGTGCTCTCCCGCCAGAAGCCGAGGTTCCACGCGCGCATGAGCGTGTACAGGGTGAGCAGCGACGTGATGACCCCACCCACGATGAGCACGATCATGAGAGGCGTGCCGACCTGCGCGGCGGCGTCGAAGAGCGCGAACTTGCCGATGAAGCCCGAGAACGGTGGCAGACCGCCGAGGTTGATCGCCGGGATGAAGTAGAGCAGCGCGATCAGCGGCGCCCCCGTCATGAGGCCCTTGAGCTTCAGGATCGACGTCGTGCCGGCCCGGCGCTCGATCAGTCCGACCGCGAGGAACAGCGTCGTCTGCACGACGATGTGATGCACCATGTAGTACACGGTCGCGCCGATGGCCGCCGGCGTCGCGATCGCCAGCCCGAAGATCATGTAGCCGACATGGCTGACGAGTGTGAACGACAGGATGCGTTTGAGCTCGGCCTGGGCGACGGCGCCGAGGATGCCGACGATCATCGTCGCAAGCGAGACGATCAGCAGCAGCGTGTTGATGTTGCTGTCGGGGAACAGCTGCGTCTCGGTGCGGATGATCGCGTACACGCCGACCTTGGTCAGCAGGCCCGCGAACACCGCCGTGACAGGGGCGGGGGCGGTCGGGTACGAGTCGGGCAGCCAGAAGGAGAGTGGGAACACGGCCGCCTTGATGCCGAAGGCGAGCAGCAGCATGAGATGCAGCACGAGCTGCACGGAGGGCGGCTGCAGCGCCATGCGCTCGGCGATCTGCGCCATGTTCACCGTGCCGAGCGCCGCGTAGATGGCCGCGATCGCCGAGAGGAACAGCACCGAGGAGACGAGCGAGACGACGATGTACACGACGCCCGAGCGGATGCGCGCCTCGGTGCCGCCGAGCGTGATGAGCACGTACGACGCGACCAGCAGGATCTCGAATCCGACGTAGAGGTTGAAGAGGTCGCCCGCGATGAACGCGGTGTAGATGCCCGCCGCGAGGATCAGATACGAGGGGTGGAAGATCGAGACCGGGGTGTCCTCGTCGCCGTCGGCAGCGCCCTGGCCGACCGAAAACAGCAGCACCGCGAGCAGCACGATGCTGGAGATCACCACGAGCAGCGCTGCGAGGGTGTCGACGTACAGCACGATGCCGAACGGCACCGGCCACCCGGCGACCGCGACGGCGAGCGGGGCGTGGGCGTCGACGTAGACCAGCAGCACCGACGCGATGACGAGCACCGCGGTCAGTGTGACGATCGACACCCACACCTGCACGCGCCGACGACGACCGAAGATGAGCGCGACGGCCGCGCCGAGCAGCGGCAGCGTGGTCAGCAGGGGGACGAGGGAGCTCACGAGTCATCCCCCCGTCGTCCGTCACCGGTGGGCCGGTCGGTCGGCGCGTCGTCGGCGAGTGCATCGAAGTCGAGGCTCGAGAGCACGGTGATCGGGGCGACCTCCGAGTCGACGAAGTCGGTCGTGGCGTCGTCGTCCTGCTCGGTGATCTCGTCCTCCGTCTCGAGAGCGTCGGCCGGCTCGGCGGCCCGTTCGCGCAGCGCGACGTCGGCCTCGTCGTCCTCGACGGTGTCGGCCTGGCCCAACTGCCACGAGCGGTAGATCAGCGCCAGCAGGAACGCCGAGACCGCGAACGTGATGACGATGGCGGTGAGCGAGAGGGCCTGCGGCAGCGGATCCGAGAAGGACGCGGCATCCTCGGCAGACCCGAAGAAGGGGGCGACGCCGGGCTTGCCGAGCACGATCAGCAGCAGCAGGTTCGCGCCGTTGCCGAGCAGCAGGAAGCCGATCAGCACGCGCGTGAGCGAGCGCTCGAGCATGGCGTAGACGCCGCAGGCGAACAGCGCCGCCATCACGACGATGAGCACGACCGAGACGCTCATTGCACGCTCACCCCCCGGGCACGAAGCTCCTGCGTCTGACGGTCGACCTCGGCGCCGAGGCTGCGCAGCACGTCGAGCACGAGCCCGATGACCACGAGGTAGACCCCGATGTCGAAGATGGTCGACGTCACGAACTCGATGTGCCCGATGACGGGGATATCGGCCTCGACGATGCCGCTGGTCAGCGGGGCCACACCGAACAGCAGCGGCACGATCGCGCAGGCGACCGCGAGGGTCATGCCGACGCCGAGCAGGCGTCCGGCGTCGGTCGGCGCGGCGGCGCCGAGCTCGTAGCGGCCGCCCGCGATGTAGCGCATGACCAGGGCCATGCCCGCGACGAGGCCGCCGGCGAAGCCGCCGCCGGGAAGGTTGTGGCCGGCGAAGAGCAGGTAGATCGACACGACGATGATCGAATGGAACAGCACCCGCACGATCACCTCGAGCATGATCGAGCGGTTCTCGGCGCGCACCCTCTGACCGGCGTACAGCCAGGCGCGACGGGTCGAGTCGCTGGATGCCGCGGGGCGCAGTCCCTCGTCGGTCTCGACGAGCACGCGGCGTCCGGTCTGGCGGGGGATGGGCCGGGTGAGCGACGACAGGTTGTCGGCGCGGTGCGTGACGAACACGAGCGAGGCGACGCCGGTCGCGGCGAGCACGAGCACCGACAGCTCGCCCATCGTGTCCCACCCGCGCAGGTCGACGAGGGCGACGTTCACGACGTTCTTGCCGTGCCCGATCTGGTAGGCGAGCGCCGGGAAGTCGAGCGAGATCGGCGGCAGGGTGCGGGCTCCCGTCGCGACGATCGCGACGAGGGCCATCGTCGCACCCACCGCGATCGCGAGCACCGCCCGACCGATGGGCGCGACCGACGCGTTGTGGTCTCCGAGCCGCGAGGGGATGCGGCGCAGCACGAGGGCGAACGCGACGAGCGTCACGGTCTCGACGAGGATCTGCGTGAGTGCGAGGTCGGGCGCCCCGCTCGTGGCGAACAGCACCACCATGCCGAGTCCGGTGACCGAGACGAGTACGACGCCGGTGTAGCGCTTCTGGGCGCGCACCGCGAGGATGCCGGCGACGATCATGACGGGGGCCACGGCGAGCTGCGCGGGCGTGTGCCACGCATCCAGCTGAGCCTGCCACGAGGGGCTCGCGAGCAGCGCGGTGCCCTCGGCGACGACGAACACGGAGAAGATCACGCCGAGGTGCAGGGGCAGGGATCCACGCTGGGTGAGCGTGGTCGAGGAGACGGCGAGCCGGATCACCCCGCGCAGCGCCGCGTTGTAGACGTCGACGGCGGTGAACGGCAGCACGCGACGACGCTCGGCCCAGCCGACGCGCAGCGCGAGCCAGAAGACGAGCGCGCCGACCGCGAGGGAGCCGAGCGAGATCCACAGCGCGGGCTCGAACCCGTGCCAGAGGGCCAGGTGCGCGGCCTTGGTGTGGTCGCCGACGCCCTCCGCACCGGCTGGAACGGTCGCCGCGTAGGGGGCGAGAGCGCCATCCACAACGGATGCCGCGGCCCCCAGCACGAGCGTGAGCACCGCGAGGGCGACCGGTGCGAACGAGAACCCGAACGGGGGAGAGGGCCACTCGGTGCGCGGACGCGGGGAGCCCGCGGCATCCTTCTTCGTGAAGAACGCACCCCAGACGAACCGGATGCCGTACGCGGCGGTCAGCACCGACCCGAGCACGATGGCGACGAGCCCGACGCTCGCCCAGGGGGCCCCTTCGCTGGCCTGCTCGAGGAACGCGGCGAGCACCGACTCCTTCGCGACGAACCCGATCGTGGGGATGACACCGGCCATCGAGCACACGGAGATGATGGCGGCGGCGGCGAGCACCGGCGCCTGCCGGCCGACGCCCGAGAGTTCGCGGATGTCACGGGTCGACAGCTGCCGGTCGACGATGCCGACCACGAGGAACAGCGCCGACTTGAACAGGGCGTGGCTGATGAGCAGCGCGAGGCCGGCGAGCGCGGCGTCACGGGTGCCGTAGCCGAGCACGATCGCGAGGAATCCCAGCTGGCTGACGGTGCCGAAGGCGAGGATGCGCTTGAGGTCGTACTCGCGCAGCGCCTGGATGCCGCCGAGCAGCATCGTGAACGCACCGAGGCCGATGACGATTGGCCGCCAGGTCGGGTCGATGGCGAACACGGGGGCCAGGCGCGCGATGAGGTAGATGCCCGCCTTCACCATGGCGGCGGCGTGCAGGTAGGCGCTCACGGGGGTCGGTGCGGCCATCGCGCCCGGAAGCCAGAAGTGGAACGGGAAGATCGCCGACTTCGACAGCGCGCCCACGAGGATCAGCACGAGCGCCGCGTCGACGACCGGGCCGGTGGGCGCCGCCGCGAGGATCCCCGCGATGCTCGTCGTGCCCGCGTGCACCACGAGCAGCACCACGCCGATGAGCATGATGAGGCCGCCGAGGGTCGTGACGAGCAGTGCCTGCAACGCCGCGCGACGGCTCGCGCCGCGCGCGCGGTAGTAGCCGATGAGCAGGTACGACAGGATGCTCGTGATCTCCCACAGCATCACCAGCACGACGATGTCGTCGGTCAGCACCAGTCCGTACATGGCCCCGGCGAACGCGAGCAGCACCGCGGCGAAGAGCCCGACGCCCTGTGTCTTGCCCGCGAAGTACCAGCGGCAGTAGAGCAGCACGAGCGCGCCGACGCCGGTGACCACGAGCGCCATCACCCAGGCGAGGGTGTCCATGCGCATCGTGAGCGAGATGTCGAGACTCGGAATCCACTCGAGTGTCTCGGTCGGCGGGGTGTCGGTGCCGACCAGGGGGAACAGCGACACGGTGTGCACGAACGCCAGCACGGGAAGGGCCGCGGCGACGAAGAACGCGCGCGAGCCGATGCGGGAGACGAGCCACGGCAGCAGCAGGGGCAGGAGGGCGAACGCAGCGAGAAGGACCAGCACGAGGCCTCCTCGGGGTCGTCGGGCCGGGCTCAACGAGGGAGCGCCCAGGCGATCGGGGTTCGGGCCCTCAGTCTATCGGGCGGCCCATAGGAGGCGTGCGGCGTTCGCCCAGACGGGCGTGCCTATGCCTGCGGCGCGGGACCGGTGGTGTTGCCCTCGCGGAAGCGGCTTGCGAAGTCGACCCCCGACGTGGGCGTCCCCTGGATGAGGGCGGCGAGCACCTCGCCGGCAGCCCTGCCCTTGTCGGCGGCGGGCTGCGCCATGGTCGTCAGGCGGTGGGGGGCGATGCCGTCGGCGCGGATGCCGTCGAATCCGGTGACGCTGAAGTCCTCGGGCACCCGCACGCCCGCGTCGAGGGCCGCGCGCACGATGCCGACGGCGAGCAGGTCGGTCTGCGCGATGGCCGCCGTGGGCCGCGGATCGAGCGCGAGGATGGCCTGGCCGGCGGCGTACCCCTCGTCGATGAGACTTCCGGTGGCGTGGTAGATCGGGGCATCCGGATACACCTCGAGGGCGCCGCGCAGTCGGTCGCGGGTGACGTCGACAGTGATCGCGTCGAGGTCGACCGACGGAGCCCAGCCGGCGCGGGTCGACGCGTCGAACGCCATCGTCACGTGCACGACCCGTTCGTGTCCGAGACCCTTCGTGTACTCCGCGATGTGCCGCTGCGCGGCCTCGTTGTCGAGTCCGATCTGCGGCACCCCCTCGCCCGCATCGCCCTCGATGACGACGACCGGGATGCCACGCCCACGCACATCGTCCAGCGACGAGCGCATGTGCGCGCTGCACCCGAGGAGCACGGCTCCGTCGATGGGCGCGGTCATGAGCGACGGCCCGGTCTCGGTCGCGTCGTCGCGCAGCAAGAGGATCGCCGCGTCGAGTGGGGCGATGCCCTCGGAGATGCCGTCGAGCACGACGGTCGTGACGGGGTCGAGGAACGCCGAGCGCAGGCGTCCGCCGAGCACGACGCCGATGATGCCGCTGCGCCCGCGACGCAGCGAGGCGGCGCGGGGGTCGGGGCCGGTGTAGCCGAGGGCGGATGCCGCGGCGAGCACGCGTTGGCGCGTGGCATCCGTCACCTGGGTCTTGCCGCTGAACACGACCGACGCGGTCGACGGCGACACCCCCGCCTCGCGGGCGACGTCGGCGATGGTGGCTCGGCGTGCGCTCATGTTGCACCGATGCTAACCCGTCGGAGGCTTGGTGTGTCGAATCGATTCGATTAGGGTGTGCTGCATGCTCCACTCGACCGACCGCCGCGCCTTCGTGCGCTGGCGCGCCGCGATCTTCGTCGTGTTCGCGCTCTCCGGGCTCAGCATCGCCACCTGGGCGTCGCGCGTGCCCGCGATCAAGGCGGCACTCGGCATCTCGCAGCTCGAGATCGGTCTGCTGCTGCTCGGCGCCGGAATCGCGTCCGTCGCGGGCCTCTCCCTCGCCCCGATCGTGTTCACGCGGATCGGCGCGCGGCGCACGATCATCGCGGCGATCGCCGTGTTCGCCGCGGGCGTGCTCGTGATCGGCGTCGGCACGGACCTCGTGCACAGCTACGCCGTGGTGCTCGCCGGGCTCGTGCTGTTCGGGCTCGGCAACGGCGCCGTCGACGTCACGATGAACGTCGAAGGGGCCGCGATCGAGAAGCAGCAGGGCACGACGATCCTGCCGCTGTTCCACGCGTTCTTCAGCTTCGGCACCGTCATCGGGGCGAGCCTCGGCGCCCTCGCTGTCGCGCTCGGGTTCGACGTGTTCACGCACGCCGCCGTGATCGCCGTCACCCTCGTCGTGGCCGGGCTGATCGCCGCGAGCCAGGTTCCGGCACACATCCCCGCCGACGCCGCACCCGCGACCCAGCGCACCCCGTGGCGGGAGCGTCTCCGCATCTCGCTCTCGGCCTGGCGCGAGCCGCGCACGTACGCGATCGGCGTGGTCATGCTCGGCATGGCCTTCGCCGAGGGCGGCGCGAACGACTGGCTCGCACTCAGCGTGAGCGAGGGGCATCGCCAAGGCGAGGCGGCCGGGGCGATCGGCCTCGCCGTGTTCTCGGTGAGCATGACCGCCGCGCGCGTGCTCGGTGGCCCGCTCGTCGACCGCATCGGCCGCGTCACGACCCTGCGCATCCTCGCGACGACCGCGACGGTCGGCATGATCCTGTTCGTCTTCGCCCCGAACCTGCCGCTCATCTTCGTCGGCGCGTTCCTGTGGGGCGCGGGGGTGTCGATGGGCTTCCCGCTCGGCATGTCCGCCGCGGCCGACGATCCCGCGCGCGCGGCCGCCCGGGTGAGCGCCGCAGCGACGATCGGCTACGTCGCGTTCCTCGCCGGACCGCCGCTGCTCGGCTTCCTCGCCGAGCACATCGGGCTGCTCCCCACGCTGCTCGTGCTCGTGGTGCTGGTCGTCGCCTCGGGTCTCGCATCGGGCGCCGCGAAGCCGCTCACGCCGGTGGCGTCCGCACCGCGGGGGGCCGCGGCATCCACCGACGCCTGAGGCGGCGCTCAGCCGGCGTCGAGGTCGGCCCAGAACGGCGAGAAGTGGTAGCCGTCGGGGTCGTCGAACTGTCGCTGGTACATGAAGCCGTACTCGTCGGTGTCGCCGAGGCGGCCCCCGGCGGACTCGGCGGCGACGGCGAGCGCATCGACGGCGTCGCGCGTCGGCACGCTGAAGGCGACCGTCACCGGCGACGGGGTGCCCGGCCCGCCCACGAGCTCCTCGGTGCCGCCGAGGCTCTCGTAGAAGCTGCGGCTGATGGCCATGATGTGCGTGTCGCCGTCGATGCGGAAGCAGGCGGCGTTCTCGTTGGTGAACTCGGCGACGGCGCTCCAGCCGAGCGTCGAGTAGAAGGCGGCGGAGCGTGCGACGTCCGCGACGGGGAAGTTCACCAAGATGCTCATGGCCCGATCGTCGCGCGCGGCGGCGAGCGCGTCAACGGCGTCGCCGGGGCGGGGCGGGCGCCGGTACCGTGGTCGGGTGCGTCTCGTCATCGCCCGCTGCTCCGTGGACTACTCGGGGCGCCTCAACGCCCATCTGCCGCTGGCCACCCGGCTCCTCGTACACAAGGGCGACGGCTCGCTGCTCGTGCACTCCGACGGCGGCAGCTACAAGCCGCTCAACTGGATGAGCCCGCCGTGCTCGCTCGCGGTCGAAGAGGTCGATGAGGATGCCGCGGCATCCGGTGTCATCGAGCAGTGGCGCGTGACCCACCAGAAGTCCGGCGACGCGCTCGTCGTGAAGCTCTACGAGGTGCTGCACGACTCGTCCCACGAGCTCGGCATCGACCCGGGCCTGCAGAAGGACGGCGTCGAGGCCGACCTGCAGCGCCTGCTCGCCGAGCAGGTCGACGTGATCGGCGAGGGACTCACCCTGGTGCGGCGCGAGTTCCCCACTGCGATCGGCCCGGTCGACCTGCTGCTGCGCAACCCCGAGGGCGGCACGATCGCCGTCGAGGTGAAGCGCCGCGGCGACATCGACGGCGTCGAGCAGCTCACCCGCTACCTGGAGCTCCTGGGTCGCGACCCCCACCTCGCGCCGGTCACCGGCGTCTTCGCCGCGCAGGAGATCAAGCCGCAGGCGCGGGTGCTCGCCGGCGACCGCGGGATCCGCTGCGTGACCCTCGACTACGACGGCATGAAGGGCGTCGAGTCGGGCGCACCCCGGCTCTTCTGACGACCGGATGCCGCGGCATCCCGTGCCGTCGGCGACGACTACCGTTAAGGGGTGTCCCTCCCCTACACCTGCGTCCTCTGGGACGTCGACGGCACGATCGTCGACGCCTCGGTCGGAATCCTCCGTCGGCTGACGATCTCGCTCGAGCGTCTCGGGCTGCCCGCCCCCACTGAGGCGGAGCTCACCCACTGGATCGGCCCGCCGATGTTCGAGTCCTTCCAGACGCAGGCGCACCTGAGCCCGGAGGACGCAGAGAAGGCCGTCGCGCACTACCGCGAGCTCGGCAAGGCCGACGGCTACACCACCGACGTGCGGCTGTACCCGGGGGTCGCCGACCTCATCCACGAGCTGCACGACCGCGGCGTGCCGCAGGCCACGGCGAGCTCCAAGCCCGAGGTGCAGGTGAAGGCGATCCTCGAGCACTTCGAGCTCGCGCCGCTGTTCGCCTCGATCACCGGTGCCACCGCCGATGAGCGCACGCTCGGCCGCAAGGCCGACATCGTCGCCGAGGCCCTCCGCCGCCTCGAGGCCCAGGGTATCGACGTCTCGCGTCCCGTGCTCATCGGCGACCGCCACCACGACGTCGAGGGCGGCACCGAGCGCGGCGTGCCCGTGATCTTCGTCGACTGGGGCTTCAGCAGCCCGGGCGAGGCCGAGGGCGCGGTCGCCGAGGCGGCTGACATCGAGGCGCTGCGCGCACTCGTGCTGCCGGCCGCCTGAACCCCTCGTCGACCGGCGACCCGGTCGGTAGGCTGGCCGACATGACGGATGCGGCGGCTCCGACGAGGCATCCGGTGATCACCGTCGTCGCGCGCATCCCGGCGACGCTCATCACCCTCGGTCTGGTGCTCGTGGCCGGACTCGTGAGCGCCGCGCTCTGGTTCCCGCTGCGCGAGAACCATGCCTGGCGCTACCTGGCCTACGGCCTGCCCTCGCTCCTCGAGGGGCACTGGTGGACGCCCGTCACCGGTGCACTGCTCGTGCACTCGCCGATCCTCTACCCGGTCGTGATCGTGAGCTTCGCCGGCATGGCGTACCTCGAGTTCCACCGCGGGTGGAAGGTCGCGACCCGATACTTCGTCATCGGCCAGATCGGCACCGTGCTGGTCGCGGCTCTCATCGTGTGGCTGCTCGCGATGACCGGGTGGCCGTGGGCCGTGGCGCAGTCGCATCACCTCGACGTCGGCCCCTCGGGCGGCACGATGGCGTGCATCGCGGCAGCCGTCGGGCTCTTCCGCCCGCCCTGGCGGGTGCGCGCCTGGCTCGTGCTGCTCGCCTTCGTAGGTGTGACGATGGTCTTCTGGGGCAACCTCGGCGATCTCGAGCACGCCGTGTCGGTCATCGGCGTGCTGATCGTCGACCGGTCGCTGCGCCTGCGCAAGGCGTCGCTGCGCGAGAAGCGCTTCATCGCCTTCGTCGCCGTCCTGGCGCTCGGGGCGCTCGAGATCATCGTTCTCGTGGTGCCGACGGCGGGCATGTTCGGCAGTACGACGCCGGACCCCGGTCCGATCCTCGATGTGACGGTCGATGTCGTGGTGATCGTGCTGATCGCTCGCGGCCTGCTGCGCGGCCGGCGCTGGACGTGGTGGGTCGCCGCGGTCTTCGCGGGCGGCAACATCCTCGCCGTGGTCTTCGTGCTCATCGGTGCCGAACTGGTCGGGTGGAGCGAGGTGACGGACGCGATCTCCGGCGATCCCGCCCTGACGATTGTGAGCGGGGTGCTGTGGGCGTTGCTCCTCGTCTACCTGCTCATCGAGCGGCGTGCGTTCCGCGCGGGGCGCGGCACCCGCCTGTCGGCCCTGCCTCCGCCCACGCGGGCGGAGGTGCGACGCACCCTTCATCGGGACGGCGGCGGCACTCTGTCATGGATGGCCACGTGGGACGCCAACTCGACGGTGCGCACGGCGGCGGGCGGGATGCTCACCTACCAGCGGCGCAACGGAGTGGCCCTGGCGCTCGGCGATCCGTTCGGCCCGCCGAGCGACGCCCCGGGTGTGGTCGACGCGTTCGTCGACGGTGCGGAGCACGCCGGTCTCGTGCCGTGCTTCTTCAGCGCGAGCGAGTCGACCCGCGCGCTGCTCCCGCCCAGCTGGAGGAGCCTGGTGGTCGCCGCCGACACGATCGTCGATCTTCCGGGGCTGCAGTTCACGGGCAAGAAGTGGAACTCGGTGCGCACGTCCCTCAACCGTGCCGACCGCGAGCAGGTCGAGTTCCGCATGACGCACCTCGTGCACGAGTCCTGGGGCGTGCGCCAGCAGATCCGTGCGATCTCCGAGGAGTGGCTCGGCGACAAGGACCTGCCCGAGATGGGCTTCACCCTCGGCAGCCTCATCGAGGCCGCCGATCCGGAGGTGCGGATCGCCCTGGCCGTGACACCGTCGGGCGATGTCGACGGCTTCTTGTCCTGGCTGCCGGTGTACGGCGCTCAGGGTGTGGTTCGCGGGTGGACGCTCGACCTCATGCGCCGCCGCGAGGGCGGCTTCCCCTCGGTGATGGAGTTCCTCATCGGATCCTCCGCGCAGCAGTTCGAGGCGGAGGGCGCCGAGTTCATGTCGCTGTCGGGTGCGCCGCTGGCCCACGATCTCCCGCAGGAGGCCGGCGGCCTCGCCGCGCTGGGCGACCGGCTGGCCGAATCGCTCGAGCCCGTCTACGGATTCCGCTCTCTGCAACGCTTCAAGCAGAAGTTCCATCCCCGCCACGAGCCGCTCTACCTGCTCTACCGCGACGAGAGCGACCTCACCCGCATCGGTCTCGCCCTCGTGCGCGCGTTCCTGCCGACTGCGACGCTGCGTCAGCTCGCGGCGGCGGGGGTGGACGTCGTGCGCGCCGGCTGAGCCCGAACATGACGAGGGGACGGGATGCCGCGGCATCCCGTCCCCTCGAACGCTTCGGTCAGAGCGCGCGAATGCTCGCCGCCTGCAGTCCCTTGGGACCCTGTTCGACCTCGAACTCGACCCGCTGGTTCTCTTCGAGCGAGCGGTATCCGTTTCCCTGAATGGCCGAGTAGTGCGCGAAGACGTCGGCGCCGCCCTCATCAGGAGCGATGAAACCGAAACCTTTCTCCGAGTTGAACCACTTGACCGTACCCGTCGTGCTCATGAACTGCCGTTCTCTACTGCAACCGGCGCCCAGTGCACCGGTGTTCGCTTCACGCTAGCGGGCATCACGGCTCGGGGCGAGGGCGATCGCAGATCGTTAACGCAACCGTTGCGTGGGAGGACCCCGCCCGAGCGCCCGATCGGGCCCTTAACCCATACGACGCCCGGGCCGAGTGAACTCAAGGCCCGGGCGTCGACGGATCCCCCCGGATATGCCACGCCATGCGTGACAGCGTTCACTCTAATGACCTCGAAACCGCCGCGCATAGCGGGTGAGCCGTGAGAAATCGATGAGCTGCGCGACGTCGGTTCGACGTCGTCGCCGGGCTGTGCGCCCCACCGGAAGAGGGCTGCGAGTTCGCGCCAAGGCAGAGAAGAGCCCCCTCCCGGCTGGGGGATCAGGAGGGGGCTCTTGTGGATCCCTCCGCTGGGGGCACGAGGGATGCGAGTCGTTACGTTACGCGGCGGCGGCGGCGCGTGGGGGTGCCCGCGTCGATCTTGCGGCAAGCGCATAAGCAACGCCCAGTCTGACTGTCCGGGAATGCACGATGGTCTTCGACAGTTGTCGAACAAGGACAACCTTTCAGGCTGCCCGACGGCAGGCGCACCCGCGCCGCCGCCATCGGCCGGCGCCGCCTCATCACGGTCACGCCGGATGAGGAAAGGAATCGACATGGCTGTGTACGACGTCGCAGAACGTTCGGCGATCGTGACGGGAGCGGGGTCGGGGATCGGTCGCGCCGTGGCGCACACCCTGGCGGCGAGCGGCGCGAGCGTGCTCGTCACCGACATCAACGCGGATGCCGCGGCATCCGTCGTCGACGAGATCACCGCCGCGGGCGGCACCGCGAGCGCCTTCGTCGGCGACGTGAGCGACACCGCGTGGATCGACGAGTCGATCCAGCGCGCCAACGCCCTCGCGCCGCTGCGCATCGCCGTGAACAACGCCGGGATCGGCGGCGCCGCGGCCCCCGTAGGGGAGTACCCCCTCGACAGCTGGCAGAAGGTCATCGAGGTCAACCTCAACGCCGTGTTCTACGGCGTGCGCGCGCAGGTCGTCGCCATGGCAGCCAACGGGGGCGGCTCGATCGTCAACATGGCCTCGGTGCTCGGCTCCGTCGGCATCCCCTTCTCGTCGGCCTACGTGACCGCGAAGCACGGCCTCATCGGCCTCACCAAGAACGCCGCCCTCGAGTACGGCGCGAAGAAGGTGCGCGTCAACGCGGTCGGCCCGGGGTTCATCGCCACCCCGCTGCTCGACAAGAACCTCGACCAGGCCACCAAGGACGCCCTCGCCGCCAAGCACGCGCTCGGCCGTCTCGGCACCCCCGAGGAGGTCGCCGCGATCGTCGCCTTCCTCTCGAGCGACGCCGCCAGCTTCGTGACCGGCTCCTACCACCTGGTCGACGGCGGCTACGCCGCCCAGTGACCTCAATGACGAAGGCCCCCGGGATGACCGGGGGCCTTCGTCGTTGTGCGGTGCGCGAGGGGGGAGTTGAACCCCCACGCCCTTTCGGGCACTGGCACCTGAAGCCAGCGCGTCTGCCTATTCCGCCACTCGCGCGTTCGGAGAGGATGCCGAGGCATCCGCCCACTCAACCTCCCGAGGATATCACGGGGCCGCGGCCGGCACGCACCTCGAGACGCGTTGTGCACGGCTCCTCCAGGGTGTGCAACTACGATGAAGCAACCCGTCGGCCTGCCTGAGGAGTCACGTGGGACTACTAGACAGCTTCGAGAAAGGTCTCGAGCGCGCCGTCAACGGCGCCTTCGCGAAGACCTTTCGCAGCGGTATCGAGCCCGTCGACATCGCGTCGGCGTTGCGCAGCGACATGGACAAGAAGGCCGCGATCGTCTCGCGTGAGCGCATCCTGGCTCCGAACGCCTTCGTCGTGCATCTCGCCCCGTCCGACGAGGAGCGCATGAGTGCGCTCGGCACCCCGCTGCAGGCGGAGCTGCGCGAGGTCATCACGACCCACGCCCGCACGCAGGGCTACACGCTTCCGTCCGCGCTGACGATCTCGCTCGTCTCCGACGACCGCCTCTCCACCGGCACACTGCGGGTCGAGTCGCAGATCGCCGAGGGTCGCGTCTCCTGGCAGGCGGTCGTGGATGTCGCGGGTCGCCGATACCCGATCGCCGGTGCCCGCACGGTCATCGGCCGTGGATCGGATGCCGACATCACGATCTCCGACGCGGGAGCCAGCCGCACGCACGCCGAGATCCTGTGGGACGGCGAACGCGCCATGGTGCGCGACCTCGGGTCGACGAACGGCACGAAGCTCGCCGGCCGCAAGATCTCCGAGGCGGCACTGCCGAGCGACGCCACCATCTCGATCGGCAACACCAACCTCGTCTTCCGCGTGATCGCATCGACCGAGGCGCCCCGGCGCCCGGCACCCGCGGCGGCCGACGATACGACGCGCGCGTTCGATGTACGCGGCGACAACTGGGGGAGTCCGCTGTCATGAGCGATGTGAGCGAGCTCACACTTCTGCTGCTGCGGATCGGCTTCCTGCTGATCCTGTGGTTCTTCGTGTTCGCCGTCATCTACTCGCTGCGCGCCGACCTGTTCGGCGTACGAGTGCGCAAACTCCCCGACGCCGGGGCCGCATCCGGGCCGGTGCGTGCGGCCGCCCCCGCCGCCGCCACCGCGGCGACCGCCGCCCCCCTCGTCGCCGGCACCGGACCGACCCTCGCGACCTCGCCCACCTCCGCGGCCCGCGCCTCGGCGAAGAAGGGCGGGAAGGCGACATCCGAGAACGCCCATCGCATCGTGATCACGAGCGGGCCCAAGGCCGGACTCGAGCTGACGCTCGGCACCGAGCCACTGACGATCGGGCGCTCCAGCGAGTCCGGTCTCGTCATCCGCGACGACTACACCTCGAGCCACCACGCACGCCTGCTGCTGTGGGGCGAGCAGTGGATGATCCAGGACCTCGACTCGACCAACGGCACGTGGCACGACGGCGACCGCGTCAGCTCACCCGTGCCGGTTCTGCTCGGCGCGCCGATCAAGGTGGGCGCCACGACCTTCGAGCTGCGGGACTGATCGCGCCCGATGGTCTTCCAGGGATCGAGCACAGCGCTCTCGCACACCGGCAAGGTGCGATCGAACAACCAGGACTCCGGCTACGCCGGGTCGAACCTGTTCGTCGTCGCCGACGGCATGGGCGGCCATGCCGGCGGGGATGTCGCGTCGAGCATCGCGGTCGACCGGCTCGAGGAGCTCGACCGCCCGTTCGGCTCGTCGCTCGACGCCGAGCGCGCGCTGCAGGAGACGATCCATGAGACGGCGACCGACCTGATCGACACGGTCGCCACCCGCCCGGAGCTGGCCGGCATGGGCACCACCGTCAGTGCGATCGTGATGGTCGACGACTATGCCGTGATCGCCCACATCGGCGACTCGCGCATCTATCTCTTCCGCGACGGCGCGCTCACCCAGATCACGACCGACCACACCTTCGTGCAGCGTCTGGTGGACTCCGGGCGGATCACGCCGGAGGAGGCGCGCTACCACCCGCGGCGCTCGGTGCTGATGCGGGTGCTCGGCGACATGGACCCCGACCCCGAGGTCGACTCGTTCATCATGCCCACCCGCCCGGGCGACCGGTGGCTGCTGTGCTCCGACGGGCTCTCCGGCGTCGTCGACGACACGCACACGGCGAAGGCGCTCGCGGCGGGCCACGCACCCGCCCGCACCGCCGACATGCTCCTCAAGCAGGCCCTCGACGCGGGTGCCCCCGACAACGTGACCATCGTCATCGTCGACGTCGGGGGGCAGCATCCGGTCTTCTCCGGCACGCCGACGATCGTGGGCTCCGCCTCGAACCCGACGGGCGTCGTCGTCACCGCCGCCCGTCCCGGCCGATCGTCCTGGCTGCACCCGGTGCGGCAGGCCGCGAACGAGCCGACGCACTTCGAGCCGCAGCCGCAGTTCCTCGAAGAGCTCATCGAGGAGGACCGGCGGCGCGCGCGACGCCGGCGGATCTCCTGGATCGTGGGTCTGGTCATCGTCATCGCGCTCATCGCGGCCGCGCTCGCGGGCGCGTACGCCTGGACGCAGACGCGCTACTACGTTGGCGCCGACAACGACACGGTGGTGATCTACCGCGGCATCCAGGCGAATATCGGACCTATCCACCTGTCCGAGCTCTACCAGGACACCGGCATCACGCTCGACTCCCTCGCGCCGTTCGACCGTGCCACGGTGACGGCGACGATCTCCGCCGGCTCCCTCGCCGAGGCGCAGAGCATCGTGGAGCGCATCACTCCCCAGAAGGGATCCGGCGGATGACGACCACCCCGGCCGACGCGCCGATCCAGGCCGACACCGCGGTGCTGCGCGCCCTGCGCCGCATCCGCTCGCCGCAGACCCTGCGCAACCGGGAGCTGGGGCTGCTGATCTTCGCGTGCCTCATCTCCGCGGCCGCGATCGTGCTCGTGCAGCTCGGCGCACTCGGTCAGGTGGATGTCACGATCCTCACCTACTCCGGCGGGCTCACCCTGCTCGCGCTCGGTCTGCACGTCGTGCTGCGGTTCCGGGCACCCAACGCCGACCCGTTCGTGCTGCCGATCGCGACCCTCCTCACCGGGCTCGGCATCGCCGAGATCTACCGCATCGACATAGCGTTCCGCTACACCGGGTGGGCGGCCTACTCCACCCGCCAGCTGGCATGGGCGGCGATCGCCATCGCGGGCTCCATCCTCATCGTGGTGTTCCTGCGCAACTACCGCGTGCTGTTCCGCTTCACGTACGTGTTCGGCTTCGTCGGTGTGCTTCTGCTCGTCCTCCCCCTGATCCCCGGCCTCGCCATCAACGCGAACGCCGCCGTCTGGGTGAACCTCGGCATCTTCTCCTTCCAGCCGGGCGAGCTCGCGAAGATCGCCCTCGCGATCTTCTTCGCCGGCTACCTCGTGCGCACACGCGAGAGCCTGTCGTCGGTGGGCAAGCGCTTCCTCGGCATCACATGGCCGCGCGCGCGCGATCTCGGCCCGCTCCTCGTGGTCTGGGTGATCTCGGTGGGCATCATCGTCGCCCAGCACGATCTCGGCAGCGGCCTGCTCATCTTCGGCATGTTCGTCGGCATGCTCTATGTCGCGACGGGCAAGACCGGCTGGGTGCTGCTCGGCGTCGCGATGGCGGCCGGAGTCGCCGTGGCCGCCGCCCAGGTACTGCCCTACGTCGGTGCCCGGTTCACGAACTGGCTGCACGCGTTCGACCCGTCACTCATCAACAACAGCAGCTACCAGCTCGCGCAGGGCATCTTCGGAATGGCCCACGGCGGCCTGCTGGGCACCGGTCTCGGTCAGGGGCGCCCTCAGATCACGCCGCTCGCGCAGAGCGATTACATCTTCCCGAGCCTCGCCGAGGAGCTCGGGCTCGTCGGAGCCTTCGCGATCCTCTGTCTCTACATGGTCTTCATCAGCCGCGGCCTGCGGGTCGGCATCGCCGGCCAGGACGACTTCGGAAAGCTCCTCGCGACCGGCCTGTCGATCACGATCGCGCTGCAGGTGTTCATCATGGTCGGCGGCGTGACACGGGTCATCCCCCTCACCGGCCTCACCACGCCCTTCCTCGCCGCGGGAGGTTCGTCCCTCGTCGCCAACTGGCTGATCGTCGCCATCCTGCTGCGCATCTCCGACGCCGTGCGTCGCCAGCCGCGGGCGGTGATCGGATGACCCGTCGCGCGCGCGTGATCGCGTTCGCCGCCGGCATCCGGGGGGAGGAACGATGACCAAAGAGCTCCGCCGCATCAGCATCGTGCTGCTCGCCATGTTCCTCGTGCTCTTCGGCTCGACGAGCATCATCCAGGTCGCGCAGGCGCAGAACCTCGCGGCGAATCCCGCCGACCGCCGCAGCCTCTACGACTCCTACTCGATCGAGCGCGGGGCGATCATCGCAAGCGGCACGGCCATCGCCTCATCGGTGCCGTCGAGCGATGTCTACAGCTGGCAGCGCCAGTATGTCGACCCGCAGATGTGGGCTCCGGTGACCGGGTACTTCAACCCCGTGCTCGGGTCATCGACGGGCATCGAGAACGCGATGAACCAGGACCTGAGCGGGACCGGCGGGTCGCAGTTCCTCGCGCGTCTCGAGCAGATCATCTCCGGCAAGCCCGCGCGCGGATCGAACGTGGTGCTCACCCTCGACGCGAGCGTGCAGAAGGCCGCCTACGACGCGCTCGGGTCCCTGCAGGGCGCTGTGGTCGCGATCGAACCCTCGACCGGGCGCATCCTGGCGATGGTCACGAGCCCCAGCTACGACACCAACTCGCTGGCCGGCCACGACGCGACCCAGGTGAACACGACCTACGACCAACTCGTCGCACAGGCGACGAACCCGCTCTACAACCGGGCGATCGGCGGCAACCTCAACCCGCCCGGCTCGACGTTCAAGCTCGTCACGGCGTCCGCCGCTCTCGCCACGGGAAACTACACGCCGCAGTCCCTGCTCCCCAACGTCGCCAGCTACACGCTGCCGGGCACCTCGACCTCGATCAGCAACGACACCGGAGGCACGTGCGGTCCGGGCGACCAGGTCTCGATCGCCGACGCACTCCGGCTGAGCTGCAACATCCCGATGGCGGAGCTCGCCGCGCAGCTCGGCGGCGAGACCATCCGCAAGGAGGCCGAGAAGTACGGCTTCAACACGAGCTTCGATCTGCCGATTACCAGCACCGCCTCGGTCTACCCGAGCAACCTCAGCGACACGCGCGCCGCCCTGAGCGGCTTCGGCCAGGGCGATGTGCGCGCGACCCCGCTGCAGATGGCGATGGTGTCGGCGGGCATCGCGAACGGTGGCGTCGTGATGAAGCCGCGCATGGTGGACCAGGTGATCGGATCCGACCTGTCGGTTCAGCAGACCTTCGGCAACGAGCAGTTCGGACAGGCACTCGACTCGACATTGGATGCGGAGATGGTGCAGATGATGGTCGCCAACGTCAGCAGCGGAATCGCGACGAATGCAAGAATAGACGGCGTCAGTGTGGGAGGTAAGACCGGCACGGCGCAGAACGGTCCCACCGACCCGTACACGCTGTGGTTCACCGGCTTCGCGCCCGCAGAGAACCCGAAGGTGGCCGTCGCCGTGGTCGTCGAGAACGGCGGGGGACGAGGACAATCGGGCAGCGGCAATTCGCTCGCGGCGCCCATCGCAAAGAAGGTCATGGAGGCGGTGCTGGGCAAATGAGACCTATGCAGGGTGCGATGTTCGGGGGACGCTACGAGCTCGAGTCCAGGATCGCCATCGGCGGCATGGGCGAGGTCTGGGAGGCGACCGACCATGTGATCGGCCGCACGGTCGCGATCAAGATCCTCAAGGACGAGTACATGGGGGACCCCGGGTTCCTCGAGCGGTTCCGCGCGGAAGCGCGCCATGCCGCACTCGTGAACCACGAGGGCATCGCGAGCGTCTTCGACTACGGCGAGGAGAACGGCAGCGCGTTCCTCGTGATGGAGCTCGTGCCCGGTGAGGCGCTCTCCACGATCCTCGAGCGAGAGGGGTCGCTCTCGACGGACAAGACGCTCGACATCGTCGCGCAGACGGCGTCCGCGTTGCAGGCGGCTCATGCCGCCGGCCTCGTGCACCGCGACATCAAGCCCGGCAACCTCCTCATCACGCCGGACGGCCGGGTGAAGATCACCGACTTCGGCATCGCGCGCATCGCCGACCAGGTGCCGCTGACCGCCACCGGTCAGGTCATGGGCACGGTGCAGTACCTCTCGCCCGAGCAGGCGTCGGGTCACCCCGCGACCCCGTCGACCGACATCTATTCGCTCGGCATCGTGGCTTACGAGAGCCTCGCCGGAAAGCGCCCGTTCACGGGCGAGTCGCAGGTCGCGATCGCGATGGCGCAGATCAACGAGCAGCCGCCGCCGCTGCCTCCGACGGTAGCCGAGCCGGTGCAGAACTTCGTCATGGCGATGATCGCCAAGAAGCCGGAGGACCGCCCTGGCTCTGCGGCGACCGTGGCCCGCGCGGCGACCGCGCTGCGTCGCGGGGACGTCGCCGCGGCCGCGGCGGCCGTGCCGGCGATCGCCGGTGGTTTCCTCGCGACCGATGCCGCCACCCAGCTGCTGGGCACATCGCCCGCGACGGCAGCGGCGACGCAGCTGCTCGCGGCGGCTCCGGTGGCAGCCACGGAGCAGAAGCGCAAGCGCAGCCCGTGGACATGGCCCCTGATCGCGCTCATCGCCCTGCTGGTGATCGTCCTCGGCGGCACGTTGATCGCCCTGTTCGCGAACCGGGGCGATTCGGCGCCGCCCTCGACGCCGAGCGTGTCGAGCTCGACCCCGTCGAACAGCCCGACGCCGTCCGAGTCGGCCACCCCGGTGAGCATCGCGAGCCTCAACCTCGTCGGAATGACCTGCACCGAGGCCTTCTCGAAGGCCACGAGTGCCGGCCTCACCCCCGCGACCGGGGCGAACCCGCCGGCAGCACCGTCGAGCGACAAGGTGAACACGGTCGCATCGACGTCGCCGAGCAGTGGCAACGTGCCGGCCGGATCCACGATAACGATCACCTGTTACGGCGCGGTGCAGTCGCTCCCGGCCCCGTCCGCAGGCGTGACGTATGAGATCGCCGGTGCGCCGGTGACGCAGGTCCCGGCGGGAAGCACCGTCACGGTGAAGTGGAGCGCCTACACGTGCCCGAGCGGCACCGGGTCGGTCTCCAGCTACACGGTGCAGATCGTCCAGAACGCGGTGTTCGCGAACGGAACTCAGACGCTCACGGTCGACGCGAACACGACCACCGCGCAGATTCAGGTCACCGGTGCATCCGGCAACCGCGTCGGAGTCACCTACACGGCGACCTGCAGCGGTGGGACCGGGCAGACGCAGCAGACCACGCCGCAGGCGCCCCAGGTGGAGGCGACGATCGTCGGCGCGTCCACCCCGACACCTAGCGCGACCACTCCCTGAACACCCCCTCCATGGGGTCGGTCCTCGGCAGGCCTAGGCTTGCCGAGGACCAAGGAGTGATGTGAGCGACGAACCACGCGTGCTCGACGGGCGCTACCGCCTCGACGAGCTCATCGGACGCGGCGGCATGGCGAGCGTCTACCGCGGCTACGACGTGACCCTCGGACGCGAGGTGGCCATCAAGCTCCTCGCCCGCGAACTGGCGTCTGACGACGGCTTCCGCACGAGGTTCCGTCTCGAAGCACAGTCGGCGTCGAGGATGTCCCATCCGACGATCGTGCGTGTGTACGACGCGGGGGAGACGACGACGACCTTTCCCGACGGCACCGTGGTGCCGGAGCCGTACATCGTCATGGAGCTCGTTCGCGGCACGCTCGTGAAGGACCTCATCGGCGACGAGCCGCTCTCCGTCGAAGACGCCGTGCGCATCACCGACGGCATCCTCGAGGCTCTGCAGTACTCCCATCGCGCCGGCGTCATCCACCGGGACATCAAGCCGGGCAACGTCATGGTGACGCCGACCGGTCAGGTGAAGGTGATGGACTTCGGCATCGCCCGCGCCGTCTCCGACGGGTCCTCGACGGTGGCCGAGACGACGCAGATCCTCGGCACGGCCTCGTACTTCTCGCCCGAGCAGGCCAAGGGCGAGACGGTCGACGCCCGCGCAGATCTCTACTCGGCGGGCGTCGTGCTGTTCGAACTGCTCACCGGGCATCCGCCGTTCCGGGGCGACACTCCGGTCGCCGTCGCGTACCAGCACGTGAGCGAGGCACCCGCCGCGCCGAGCGATGAGCGCGATGACGTGCCGCCCATCATCGACGCCGTCGTCTCCCGGGCTCTCGCGAAGGATCCCTTCGACAGATTCCCGGATGCCGCGGCCTTCCGCGGCGCGCTCGCCTCCGCGCTCCGGGGGGTCGCGTCCGACGAACCGCCCGCTCCGACGCCCACCGAGGTCTCCGACGTGCTGTTCGCGCCGAGCACCCGCGAGGCGACGGCCACGGCGCAGTCGCTGCGGCGCCTGTCGACGACCCGCGCGACGACGAGGACCTCGCCCGCACCGACCACCCTCTGGATCTGGATCGGAACCGCGATCGCGGCGGTCGTGCTGATCGCCGTGCTCGCCTGGGTGATCGCGGCCCGAGCCGGCGCCGGCGCCGAAGCCCCGCCCCACACGGTGCCCGACGTCGCGCAGGTGGCCTTCACGAAGGCGAGCGGCACGCTCAGCGAAGCGGGCTTCACCGTGCAGCAGCGCGCCGAAGCGAGCACGACGGTCGCGTCCGGCAATGTCATCCGCACCGATCCCGCCGCGGGCACCGTGAGCGCGCAGGGGGCGACCGTCGTGGTCTACGTGTCGACGGGTGTGCCCATGGTTCCCGTGCCGACGCTGCAGGGCCTTTCCCAGGATGCCGCCACCTCCGCACTCACGAACGCCGGCCTCGCTCTCGGCGCGGTCACCCAGCAGGACGATCCCTCGGCGAAGTCCGGGACGGTGCTGTCCGCGAGCAGCGCGGCGGGCACCAACGTCCCGGCCGGCACGTCGATCGCACTCGTGGTGGCGACCGGAAAAGTCGCTCTCCCCGACCTGACCGGCTTCACGGTCTCCGCCGCGGAGTCCCAGTTGCAGAAGCTCGGCTTGACCCCTGCGCAGACCAACGATGGGTCCTGCACGGCGAGCAAGCCGCCCACGGTGAAGGTGATGTCGGTCGCGCCCGGCGAGGTGCCGATTCAGTCGACAGTCACGCTCACGGTCTGCGCCGGCTGAGCCAACGCACCCCGGTGCGGGGAGAGGGAGGATCCGCGCGCCGCGGCATCCGGAATCCCCACGGATTCGAGCCAGGTGCCCAGCAGCAGATATCCGCCCTCGGTGAGCACGCTCTCGGGATGGAACTGCACACCGTCGACCCGCGCAGTGCGATGCGTGATCGCCATGACAGTTCCGCTCGACGTGCGCGCGGTGACACGCAGCTCGTCGGGGAGCGCCTCCTCGACGACAGCCAGCGAGTGGTAGCGTCCGACGATCGCGGGACGAGGCATCCGCGCCAGCACGCCGCTCGCGTCATGCTCGACGCGCGACGTCATCCCGTGCCGCAGTTCCGGCGCCTCCTCGACGCGCCCGCCGAGGGCCACGGCGATCACCTGATGGCCGAAGCAGACACCGAGAAGAGGGATGTCCCGGCTCATCGCCAGCGGAACGGCCGCGAGCGAGGCCCGAGCGTCCTCGGGCCGGCCGGGGCCCGGCGAGATCACGACCGCGTCGGCGCGCTGCACGAGCGCCTCGACATCGGCCGTCGCGAGATGGGTCGCGTCGCTCACGTCGACCTGCGCCCCGAGCTCGCGCAGATACCCGACGAGGGTGTGGACGAAACTGTCGCGGTTATCGAGGACGACGACGCGTGCGGTCATCCCACCGTGACGTCTTGATTGCTGGTGATCGAGGCGATGAAGGGGAACGCCCAGAACACGAGGCCGTAGAGCACGGCCGCCGCGAGCACGACGAGGATGATGACCCGAACCCACCAGGGGCCGGGCAGGATGCGCCAGAGAGCTCCGTACATCAGGGGGACACCTCCGTGAGGGACGCCGGCGGTCCTGCCGAGCGCGGGGTGAAGGACTCGAACACGCTGTAGGCGACGATGCGCTCGTCCGCCGAGTACATGGGGCTGCAGCTGGTCATCGTCATGTACCGGCCGGAGGCGGGGACATCCGGCACCTGCGGCACCGGGAGCAGCACGTCGACGGCGGTCGGCTTCACGTATTCGAGCGTCCGGAATCGGTAGGTGTACCAGCCGTCGGGGGTCTCGACGACGATCGCGTCACCGACGTGGAGATCGGCGATGCGGTGGAAGGGGGCGCCGAACGTCGTGCGGTGCGCCGCGAGGGCGAAGTTCCCTTCCTGCCCCGGCATCTGCGTCCCCGGGTAGTGCCCGATGCCGATCGGGTCGAGTGTTCCCTGCCGTGTCACTCCGCCGGCGATCGCCACGTTGTAGTCCGAGCCGAAGCGGGGGATGTGCATGGTGGCGAAGATCTGCGCGTTCGCGGGCTGCGGAAGATCGGGCGGCGCCGCGGTCACGGGCTCGCCGCTGGTCGTGGGAGACGGCGAGGGTTCGGTTGTCGCCTCGGTCTGCCACTGCTGCGAGAGGGAGTTTCCGACCGAGTTCTGCTGGGCCCCGATGATGGAGTCGCCCCACCACATCTGCCAGGACACGTAGAGGAGCGCCAGCACTCCGGCCGTGATGAGGATCTCCCCGATGACACCGATCACGCTCACGCGGTGGCGGCGGGGAGCCTGCGGTGAGGCCGACGTCTCCGAGGACGACGCGACGGCGCGACGATGGCGACGCAGCGGCGGTTCGGGTTCGGTCACACTCGGATTGTACGTTCCGCGGAGCCGAAGCATCCCCCCGATAGACTGTGCCGCATGGCATCCAAGCGCACGGACGACCAGCGACCCGCAGCCACCTCGGGTGAGCCCGCCCCGAACCCCGCGTGGTTCAAGCCGATCATGATCGGTCTCATGCTCCTCGGCCTCGCCTGGGTGCTCGTGTTCTACCTCAGCGGTTCGCAGTTCCCGATCCCGAACCTCGGCGCGTGGAACCTCGTCATCGGCTTCGGCATCGCCTTCGTCGGGTTCCTCATGACGACCCGCTGGCGCTGAGCCGCGGCATCCGAATTACACCGCTGTCATTCATCCCCACCTGTGGATGACGCTGTGGAAAACTCCGGCGATCAGCCGTAGATCGCGAGCGGGATCAGCATCAGCGCGAACAGCGCAACCGTGACCACGGTCAGCAGCACGATCTGACGCACCCGCTGGTCCCGACGACGCGTCCGCGCGAACACGAGGCCGACGACGGCGCCCGCGACGAGTCCGCCGAGGTGCGTCTGCCACGAGATTCCGAACCCGGGCACGAACCCGATCACCAGGTTCACCGCGAGCACGACGAGGATCCCCGTGATCTGGGCACCGAGGTGGCGGGCGATGATGACCAGCGCGCCGAAGAGCCCGAAGATCGCACCCGATGCCCCGAGCACGGGAGTCGGGAAGGCGAGCAGGGTCACTGCCACCCAGCCGCCGAGCGCACTGATCAGGTAGAGCGCGAGGAAGCGGCCCCTCCCGAGCAACGGCTCCATGATGCGACCGATCATCCAGAGCGAGAGCATGTTGAGCCCGATGTGCAGGATGCTGCTGTGCACCAGTGCGCCGGTCACCAGTCGCCAGGGTTCGAACGTGCCCAGAAGCGACGGGTAGAGCGCGGGCGCGTAGAAGACGAACCACTGCGTCGAGGCCGGGATGATCTGCTGGATCACATAGAAGACGGCCGTGATGGCGATGATCGCGTAGGTCACCACCGGCTGTCCGCGCAGCGCAACGGAGGTCGACCCTCCCGCCCGGCCCCAGCGGCGCTGCGCTCGGGCCTGGGCGGGAGTCTGGTCACGGCGCTGCTGCGCGATGCACTCGGGACAGATGACGCCGACGGCCGCCTGGGTCTGGCATTCGGGGCAAATCGTGCGCAGGCACCGCTGGCAGAGCACGAAGCTCTGCCGGTCGGGATGCCGGTAGCAGAAGTTCTCGCGATTGCGCGCGAAGTCGGCGCTGGTCACCGCTGTGGTCAGGCCGCGACGATGTCGATCGACTCGATGACCACCGGCTCGACCGGACGGTCGCCCGCAGCGGTCGGCACCGCGGCGATGGCATCGACCACGGCGCGCGAGGCGTCGTCGGCGACCTCGCCAAAGATCGAGTGCTTGCCCTGCAGCCACGGCGTCGGGTCGGTCGTGATGAAGAACTGCGAGCCGTTCGTTCCCTCGGCCTTGCCCGTGACGGCGTTCCGGCGGAGTCCGGCGTTCGCCATCGCGAGGAGGTACGGCTTCTGGAAGGTCAGCTCGGGGTGGATCTCGTCGTCGAACTGGTAGCCGGGCCCGCCGATGCCCTGTCCGAGCGGATCACCGCCCTGGATCATGAAGCCGGGGATGATGCGGTGGAAGATGACGTCCTTGTACAGGGCGCCCTCTCCCGGCTGACCCGTCGCCGGGTTGGTCCAGGCCTGCGAGCCGTCCGAGAGGCCGGTGAAGTTCTGCACCGTGCGCGGGGCGTGGTCCCCGAAGAGGTTGACGACGATGTCGCCGTGGTTCGTGTGGATGGTGGCGACTGCCGTGTGAAGAGCCATGCGTACATTCTCACAGAGTTCCCTGCAACCCCGCCCGGCCGCGGCGCCCGATTCTGGCAATATGGGCGGTACCCATCCCATCGAAAAGGGGGTCCGCTCGTGAGTCTCACCCGCAAGCGCAAGAAGGAGCTGCGCAAGCTCCAGAACCAGGTGAACAAGCTGTGGGAAGCCCAGCAGGTCGTGCTCGGCGAGGCTGCCGGCGCCGCCCGCGAGGCCGGCCGGCAGCTCGGCAACTACAACCGTGAGCACGTGGTTCCGGCCGTGCAGCAGGGGTACGAGACCTATGCGGCTCCCTACGTCGACCGTGGGGTGAAGGCGTCCAAGCGCGTGCTGAGTGACGCCGTCGTGCCGGCGGCCGGTGCTCTCGTCGGTGGTGCTCTGTCGGTATGGGATGCCGCGAACGACACACGTGGCCGCATCGCCGCGGGCCGTGGCCTCGAGCTTCCCGATGCGGCGCTGTTCCAGAAGCGCGCCGCCGGCTACAGCAAGAAGGCGACGAAGAAGCTGTCCGCCAAGCTCGCGGCGCTCGAGCCGCAGCGCAAGGGCATCGGCGCGGGCGGGGTGATCGCCATCATCCTCGGTGCGGCCGCTGCCATCGGTGTGCTCTACGCCGCGTGGCAGACCCTGCGCGCCGACGACGAGCTGTGGGTCGCGGACGACCCGCTGCGCGCGCCCGACGCCTGAGTCGCGAACATCGAGGGGGCGGGAGGATGTCGACATCCTCCCGCCCCCTTCGCGCGCGTGGTGGTCAGTCGATGAGGCCGGCGAAGCGTAGCGAGATGTCGACCAGGCTCACCCGGCGCAGGGCAGCGACCTCGGTGAGCGAGAACCACCGCGCCTCGTCCGTCGAGCCGTCGGCCTCGTTGCGTAGCGCGCCTCCCACGGTCTCCGCGCGGTAGATGATCCTCAGCGCGTGAAGGGGTGACGCCGCTCCCGGGAACCGCTTTCCCGCCGGGATCACCTGCGAATCGATGCCGAGCAGCGCGCCGATGCGGGCCTCGTAGCCGGTCTCCTCGTCCACCTCGCGGCGAGCGGCGTCGATCGGGTCCTCTCCGGGGTCGATGCCCCCGCCCGGCATCGTCCATCCGCTCCGGCCGCCTTCGTTCCAGTGGGCGAGGAGCACCCTCCCCTCCGCATCGGTGATGACGGCGTACGCGGCGACCCGGATGTCCATGTCCGAAGCCTACGACCCGTGCTCTCGGGGCGGGCTGGGCGGACGGGCGTAAACTGACCGGCACGCCTGACATCGCCACCTTCCTCACCACTTGGCGCGCCGATCCCCTCACGATCGTCGTGCTGCTCGTCGCGGGCGCAAGCTATCTCTGGGGCGTGAGAGCCGCAGGCCGCCGCGGGGTGGAGTGGCCGCTGACGCGCACGCTGCTGTTCTTCGGTCTGGGCCTCGGCTCGTACGCGGTCGTGGAGCTCGGATTCCTCGGCGTCTATTCCGGCGAGCTTCGCTGGGCATTCACGACCCGCATCGCACTGCTGATCTTCGTGGTTCCGGCCGGAGTGGTGGTGGGCCGCCCTCTCGAGCTCGCCGAGGCGGCGACCGGCCCGACCGGCGCGGCGCGCATCGCTCGACTCCTCGCCTCGCGGCTCGTGCGCCTGTTCGGAAATGCGATGTTCGCGACCGTCTTCGTCGCCGCGATCTTCTGCGTCTTCCTCACGCCTCTCGCCGGTGCCCTGCGCTCGAACCCGCTGACCGATGCCCTCCTGGGGGTGATCGTCCCGATTGTCGGGGTGGTTCTGGTCCTGCCGATGGCTGCGCTCTCCGCGGTGCACACCGGTCTGTTCATCACCATCGAGTTCCTGCTGGCCTTCGTCGAGCTGCTCATCGACTCGGTGCCCGGCATCCTGCTGCGACTCAACGACTCGGTGGTGGATGCCGCGGCCACCACGACCTCCTCGCTCGGGTGGTGGCCGAACCCCTTGCACGACCAGCACCTCGCAGGTGACATGCTGTGGTTCATCGCCGAGGTCGCAGACGTGCCGGTGCTCGTCATCCTGCTCCTGCGATGGATGCGCAGCGATCGACGCGAGGCCACCCAGTACGACGAGCTCGACGACGACGAGTACGAGCGTCTGACCCAGGAGCACCTGCGCGGGGGCCGCGCCGAGAGCGCCTGACCCGGCGTTCATCGGGTTGTGGAAAACCCCCTCGCGCGTCGGCGACGCGTGGCTAGCGTGGCGCTGTGTTGCCCGATGCGGAGGAGACGATCGCGCAGGTCGAGGCGGATGCCCGCCTGACCCAGGAGCGCGCTGACAAGATGCCGGCCTTCCAGGCCGCGATGGCGGAGGTGCGCGGCAGCGCGTACTCGGCCGCCAAGGACGTGTTCGTCGAGGTGGATGCCACCGGTCGGGTGACCGGCCTCCGCCTCGGCGATCAGGCCGTTGCGCGCGGTGCGCGACGGCTCACCCAGGAGATCCTCGCGGTGATCGCGGTCGCCCAGGACGACGTGCAGGAGAAGGCGCTGCGGCGCGTGTCCCGGTTGCTCGGTGACGACGACCCGATCGTCAGCGAGCTTCGCGCCGCGGCATCCGCGCCCCCCGTGGAGAGGACGACGTGATGGGCGACGAGATCGCGCTCGACTTCGACAGGCTGAGGCATCACGCCGCGCTCGTCGAATCCCTCGCCGACGACGTGACCCGGGCGATCGGCGCACTGCGCGGGGGCGATCTCGCCTCGGACGCGTTCGGCATCCTGTGCGCGTTCCTCGTGCCGCCCTCGCTCGCGATGACCGCAGCGGCCACCGGCCTGTTCGGTACGAACGAGTCATTGCTGCTGCGCACGGCAGGACAGCTGCGGGGCACGGCTCAGCAGTGGGAGCAGCTCGAGGCCGACATCGTCACGACACTGCATGATCTCGAGAGGGCGATGGACTGATGACCCCTTCTGCACAGACGCTCGCCGCCCCCTACGCGGGCACTCGCCTTCTCGAGGACGGCCGGGCGTTGTCGACCGCGATCCAGAATGGCAACTGGCTCGATGGCGGCATCGCGTTCTTCGACACCCTCAGCAGCGCTGCAGCCGCCACGGCCGATCCGATCGGAACGATCGCGAGCGCCGGACTCGGGTGGGTCATCAACCTTCTCGGCCCGCTCAAGTCCTGGCTGGAACAGCTCGCCGGGAGCGAGGCGAGTGTCAGCGGCGTCGCGTCCCAGTGGACGAGCGCGGGTGCGTCGATGCGCAGCGCCGGGTCGACACTCGCCGCGCGGACCAGCGATCTCGAGGGGCTGTCGGGAGCGACGGTGATCGCGTATCTGCGGTTCGCGCAAGAGACGTCGCGTCAGTTGACCGCTTCCGGCGATTGGGCGGATTCGGTCTCGAGCGGACTGACGACGGCCTCAGGTCTTGTGGCGCGCATGCAGAGCGTCGTGAAGTCGGCGATCTCGAAGGTGCTCGCCACGGCGATCGAAGCCATGGCGGTGGTGGCGGCATCCTTCGGACTCGGAATGGGCTACGCGATCGCCCGGGTCGTCACGCGCGTCAACGAGATGGTCAACAAGGTCGCGAAGCCCATCGTGCAGGTGCTGCGGTCGGTGAAGTCGCTCGTCGGCTTCGTGCAGCAGATGCGGTCCCTGTTCGACAGCACGTCGTCGCTCATCGCGACGCTGGCCGGCAACTCGCCCGCAGCGACGGTCGTGACCGCCGGCGGGACGGTGGATGCCGCGGCCGCGACGCAGCTCGGATCCACGGGCTATGACCGACTCACCCTCGCGGGCGGCGCGGCAGACCTCGACCGCACGCGCATCGACGCCGGGATGACCGGCATCGGCGCCCCGGGCTCGGCGACGGGGGTCGCCGCACTCACCGTCGACGGCTCGATGGGTGGAGGGGTATCCGGAGGAGCGGGCTTCTCGATCGCATCGGCCGGTGCGCCGACGAGCACGGGCATCTCCGCCGCGGGCCTCGTGGGATCGACCTCGGCGGGAACGGATCCCGCCGGAACCGTCGCCGGCACGACGGCCGCCGGTGCGGCGGCCGCGCGGATGATGCATCCCGGCGTCGCCGGAGCGGGTCCGATGTCCGATCAGAGATCGGCCGCCCCCCAACGCGGGGGAAAGCGACGGGGCGTACGTATCGTCTCGGACGACGACGACTGAGTTCGCATTGGAACGTCGAACGGCCGGTCCTTCGGGACCGGCCGTCGTTGTGTTGTGGAGCCTAGGAGATTCGAACTCCTGACATCCTGCTTGCAAAGCAGGCGCTCTACCAGCTGAGCTAAGGCCCCGGAGGGAGAAGAGTGGGGCTACCAGGACTTGAACCTGGGACCTCTTCATTATCAGTGAAGCGCTCTAACCGCCTGAGCTATAGCCCCGTGCGACGGCTCGGCCGTCAACCTCCAAGACTTTACCCGACGCCTCCTCATTTCACGAATTCGACGTCGCCGATGCTCACGGCGCAGGCAAGCCATGCCTTCGTTGCCGAGGCCCGATCCGGGTCGATTTACTGGACGCATGACCCAGGAATCCACGGAGCACGCCGAGCCGCACAACGGTGGTGTGAGCCAGCGTCTCAACTGGCTGCGCGCCGGTGTGCTCGGCGCGAACGACGGCATCGTGTCGGTCGCGTCCCTCGTCGTCGGTGTCGCCGGTGCGACGACCGACGTGCCCGCTCTGCTGACGGCCGGCATCGCCGGCCTCGTCGGTGGCGCCGTGTCGATGGCCCTCGGGGAGTACGTGTCGGTGAGCAGTCAGCGCGACAGCGAGCGGGCGCTCATCGAGAAGGAGAAGCGCGAGCTGCTCGAGATGCCCGAGGAGGAGCTCGAGGAGCTCACCCAGCTCTATCAGCAGCGCGGGATCTCGCGGGAGACCGCGGAGAAGGTGGCGGCCGAGCTCACCGCTCACGATGCCCTCGCGGCGCACCTCGAGGTCGAGCTCGGCATCGACCAGGATGACCTGGTCAGCCCGTGGCAGGCCGCGTTCTCCTCGGCGATCGCGTTCACGGCCGGCGCGATCCTTCCGCTTCTGGCGATCCTCCTGCCGCCCCCGGGCCTGCGTGTGCCGATCACGTTCGTCGTGGTGATCATCGCGCTGGCGCTGACCGGAACGATCTCTGCGAAGCTCGGCGGCAGCGGTCGCCGCAAGGCGGCGCTGCGCCTGGTGATCGGTGGCGCGCTCGCACTCGTGGTCACCTACCTGATCGGTCACCTGCTCGGCACCGCCGGCATCGTCTGAGACGGTATGACGAAGGGCCCTGCCACGTGGCAGGGCCCTTCGTCATACCGTCGGTCAGTTCGAGGTGAACCCGACCAGCAGTCCGCCGGTCACCTTGACGGCGAAGTTGTAGATTCCCGCGACGACGGCGCCGAGCACCGTCACCACGATGAGGTTGATGATGGCGACGACCGCGGCGAAGGCGAGCACCTGCGGCAGGCCGATCGTGTGGCTGAGGATGAATGTGCCGCCCGAGATCGACGACGTGAACTCGTCGGCCTTCGAGAGAACACCGGTCGCCGCGACGGCGGCGTAAACCACGACATAGGCGACGACCGTCACGATCGCGAGCGCCACCGCGGCGAGGAAGGAGAGCTTCACAGCCGTCCAGAAGTCGACGTAGACCAGACGCAGCCGCACCTGCTTGGTGCTGGCGCCCTTCGAGCTGCTGGACTTCTTCGCGAGCTTGTCCGCTACGGTGCTCATGCCTCAGTGTTCTCCTCAGTACCTGCGTCGACGCCGTCGGACTCGGCCGGGGCATCGGATGTCTCGGCGAGACCTCGCTCGCCGTTGCGGGCGATCGCGAGGATGCGATCGTCGTCGTCGGGCCGGGCGAACACGACTCCCATCGTGTCGCGTCCCTTCGCCGGGACCTCGGCCACGGCCGAGCGTACCACTTTGCCACTTGCGAGAACCACGAGAACCTCGTCGTCCTCGCCCACGATGAGGCCGCCGGCGAGGTCGCCTCGGTCGTCGTGGAGCTTGGCCACCTTGATGCCGAGTCCACCGCGGCTCTGCACCCGGTACTGATCCACGTCGGTGCGCTTCGCGTAGCCGCCTTCGGTCACGACGAACACGAATCCTTCGTCGTGGACGACCGACGCCGACAGCAGGCTGTCATCCCCGCGGAAGGCCATGCCCTTCACACCTTCGGTGGAGCGACCCATCGGACGCAGTGCGTCGTCGGTCGCGGTGAAGCGCAGAGACATGCCGTGCCGCGAGATCAGCAGCACATCGTCGGACTCGTCGACGAGCAGCGCGCTCGTCACCTCGTCGCCCTCGCGCAGCTTGATCGCGATGACGCCGCCCTGGCGGTTGGTGTCGTACTCACCGAGTCGCGTCTTCTTCACGAGGCCCGACCGCGTGGCCAGCACGAGATAGGGCGAGGTCGCGTAGTCGCGGATGTCGAGGATCTGCGCCACCTGCTCGTCCGGCTGCAGGGCGAGCAGGTTCGCGACGTGCTGACCCTTCGCATCGCGTCCGGCCTCGGGCACTTCATAGCCCTTGGCCCGGTACACCCGGCCCTTGGTGGTGAAGAACAGCAGCCAGTGGTGCGTGGTCGTCACGAAGAAGTGCTCGACGACGTCGTCCGCGCGCAGCTGCGCGCCCTTCACACCCTTGCCGCCGCGGTGCTGCGAGCGGTAGTTGTCGCTGCGGGTGCGCTTGATGTATCCGTCACGGGTGATCGTGACGACCATCTCCTCCTCGGGGATGAGGTCCTCGATGGACATGTCGCCGTCGAAGCCGAACAGGATCTCGGTGCGACGCTCGTCGCCGAACTTCTCGACGATCTCACTCAGCTCGTCGCGCACGATCGTGCGCTGGCGCTCGGGGCTCGCGAGGATGCCCTTGTAGTCGGTGATCTGCTCCTCGAGGGCGGATGCCTCATCCATGATCTTCTGACGCTCGAGCGCCGCCAGGCGCCGCAGCTGCATCGTGAGGATCGCGTCGGCCTGCACGTCGTCGATGTCGAGGAGCGTCTTCAGTCCTTCACGCGCGTCGTCGACGGTGGTCGACCGGCGGATGAGCGCGATGACCTCGTCGAGCGCGTCGAGCGCCTTGAGGTAGCCGCGCAGGATGTGCATGCGCTCCTCCGCCTTGCGCAGGCGGAACTGGGTGCGACGCACGATCACGTCGAGCTGGTGGTCGATCCAGTGGCTGACGAAGCCGTCGATCGACAGGGTGCGCGGTACGCCGTCGACGATCGCGAGCATGTTGGCGCCGAAGTTGTCCTGCAGCTGCGTGTGCTTGTACAGGTTGTTGAGCACGACCTTCGCGACGGCGTCGCGCTTGAGCACGATGACCAGGCGCTGACCCGTGCGCTCGCTCGACTCGTCGCGGATGTCGGCGATGCCGGCGATCTTGCCGTCACGGGCGAGGTCGCGGATCTTGATCGCGACGTTGTCGGGGTTGACCTGGTACGGCAGCTCGGTGACGACCAGGCACGTGCGGCCCTGGATCTCCTCGACGTTGACGACGGCGCGCATCGTGATCGAGCCACGACCCGTGCGGTAGGCCTCGATGATGCCGCGGGTGCCGAGGATCTGCGCCGACGTGGGGAAGTCCGGCCCCTTGATGCGGGCGATCAGGGCGTCCTGCAGCTCGTGAGCGGATGCCTCGGGGTGCTCGAGCGCCCACAGCACACCGTCAGCCACCTCGCGCAGGTTGTGCGGCGGGATGTTCGTGGCCATGCCCACTGCGATGCCGACGGAGCCGTTGACGAGCAGATTCGGGAACCGGGCCGTGAGGACCTTCGGCTCCTGCGTCTGACCGTCGTAGTTGTCCTGGAAGTCGACGGTCTCCTCTTCGATGTCGCGCACCATCTCGAGGGCGAGCGGAGCCATCTTGGTCTCGGTGTAGCGAGGGGCGGCCGCCTCGAGGTTCCCGGCGGAGCCGAAGTTGCCCTGACCGAGCGCGAGCGGGTAGCGCAGCGACCACGGCTGCACGAGTCGCACGAGGGCGTCATAGATGGGGGCATCGCCGTGCGGGTGGTACTGGCCCATCACCTCGCCGACCACGCGGGCGCACTTGGAGTACGACTTGTCGGGGCGGAAGCCACCGTCGTACATGCCGTAGATCACGCGTCGGTGCACGGGCTTGAGGCCGTCGCGCACGTCGGGAAGCGCGCGCCCGACGATGACGCTCATCGCATAGTCGAGGTAGCTGCGCTGCATCTCCGACTGCAGGTCGACCTGGTCGATCCTGCCGTGGTTGTGCTCGGATGCCTCGTCGGGCCGGACGTCGTCAGTCATAGTCGTTCAATCTCGTTCGTGTGATCCGGGGCGCGGGGTGGTGGGCCTCAGATATCGAGGAATCGCACGTCCTTGGCGTTGCGCTGGATGAAGGAGCGGCGGGATTCGACGTCCTCTCCCATGAGGGTCGAGAAGATCTCGTCGGCGGCCGCCGCGTCCTCGATGGTCACCTGCAGCAGCGTGCGGGTGACCGGGTCCATCGTCGTCTCCCACAGCTCCTTCGGGTTCATCTCGCCCAGACCCTTGTATCGCTGGATGCCGTTGTCCTTCGGGATGCGCTTTCCGCTCGCGATGCCGTCGGCCAGCAGCGCATCGCGCTCACGGTCGCTGTAGACGTACTGGTGGTCGGAGTTCGACCACTTCAGGCGGTACAGCGGGGGCTGGGCGAGGTAGACGTAACCGGCCTCGATGAGTCCGCGCATGTAGCGGAAGAGCAGAGTGAGCAGCAGCGTCGTGATGTGCTGACCGTCGACGTCGGCATCGGCCATCAGCACGATCTTGTGATAACGGGCCTTCGTGATGTCGAAGTCCTCACCGATGCCCGTGCCGAAGGCCTGGATCATCTCGGTGATCTCCTTGTTGCCGAGCGCACGGTCGAGTCGTGCGCGCTCGACGTTGAGCACCTTGCCGCGCAGCGCCAGGATCGCCTGCGTGTGCGGGTTGCGCCCCTGCACCGCCGAACCGCCGGCGGAGTTTCCCTCGACGAGGAAGATCTCACTGATCGAGGGGTCCTTGCTCGTGCAGTCCTTCAGCTTCTCCGGCATCGACGCGGACTCGAACACGCTCTTGCGCCGGGCCGTCTCGCGGGCCTTGCGCGCGGCGATGCGCGCGGTCGCGGCGTCGATCGCCTTGCGCACGATGTTCTTCGCCTGTGCCGGGTTGCGGTCGAACCAGTCGCCGAGCTGGTCGCCGACGACCTTCTGCACGAACGCCTTGGCCTCTGTGTTGCCGAGCTTCGTCTTGGTCTGTCCCTCGAACTGCGGCTCGGAGAGCTTCACCGAGATGACGGCGGTGAGCCCTTCGCGCACGTCGTCGCCCGAGAGGTTGTCGTCCTTCTCCTTGAGCAGGCCCTGGGCGCGCGCGTACTTGTTGACGAGCGTGGTGAGCGCGGCGCGGAAGCCCTCTTCGTGCGTTCCGCCCTCGTGCGTGTTGATGGTGTTCGCGTAGGTGAACACGTTCTCGGTGTACGAGGTGGTCCACTGCATCGCGATCTCGAGGGCGATCTTCTTCTCGGTGTCCTCCGAGTCGAAGTCGATGATCTCGTCGTTGACCGCTTCGATCTTGCGCACCGAGTTGAGGTACTGCACGTAATCGACGAGTCCGCGCTCGTACAGATAGACGTCGCTGGGCTGACGGATGACCGGGGAGCCGTCGACATCCTCTTCGTACGCCTCGTCGGCACGCTCGTCACGGAGGGCGAGGGTGAGCCCCTTGTTGAGGAAGGCCATCTGCTGGAAGCGCGTGCGCAGCGTGTCGTAGTCGAACACGACCGTCTCGAAGATCTCGGGGTCGGGCCAGAAGGTGATGGTGGTGCCGGTCTCGTCGGTCTCCTCGCCCTTCGCGAGGGGGGCGACCGGGGCGCCGCCGGACGTGTACGACTGCCGCCAGACGTGGCCCTGACGCTTGACCTCGACCTCGAGACGTGTGGAGAGCGCGTTCACCACCGAGGAGCCGACGCCGTGGAGACCACCCGATACGGCGTAGCCGCCGCCGCCGAACTTGCCGCCCGCGTGCAGCACGGTGAGCACGACCTCGACGGTCGACTTCCCCTCGGTCTTGTGGATGTCGACGGGGATGCCGCGCCCGTTGTCGATCACGCGCACCGCACCGTCCGCGAGGATCGTCACGTCGATCGTGTCGCAGTAGCCGGCGAGGGCTTCGTCGACCGAGTTGTCGACGATCTCGTAGACGAGGTGGTGGAGGCCGCGGGGACCGGTCGATCCGATGTACATGCCGGGGCGCTTGCGCACCGCCTCGAGGCCTTCGAGCACCTGAATGGCATCGGCGCCGTACTCACCCGGCGTGGACGCGGGAGCCTTTTTCTCGGAATTCTCGGGTCCGCTGGCAGGGTTTTCAGACGTCATAGGTTTCGAGCGCTCCGGATAGGTCGGCGATACCGGTCCAGTCTACCGCGCCGAGCGGTTTCGCGGGCCCTGTACGCCCGTATGGCGGGATGAAATGATCCGAGCCACCGACGGACGTGCCTCAGCCGTAGGTATCGCGAGGGCCGCGCCCTGGAACCGTTCTGGGGCCCCATTTCCACGAGGGGACGTCGGGTCCGATGAAGCGCACTGCGTCGACGCCCGCGTCCGGGAACCGTCGTGTGATCTCGCTGACGATCTGTGCGCGCATCAGCGTGAGCTGCTTCGCCCACGCGGTCGAGTCGCACTCGACGGTCAATCGGCCGTCGTCGAGCGAGAGTGGTCGTGTGTGCTGCGCGGTCTCGGCGCCGGCGACCTCCCGCCACTGGAGGATGATGTCCTCTCGGGCGAGCGCCCCGGTCCACCCGGCATCGCGCGTCAGCGCGTCGACCACATCGCCGAGGCCCTTCGGGTCGCGACCGGGCGCGAACGGGGCATCCTCGTCGTCGACCACGGGCCGACGGCCGCGCCGTTTCGCTCGCGGCGACGGCTCGAGACCGCGCAGTCGCCGATAGGTCGCGACGGTCTCCGGAACACCCGGTTCATCCATCGCTGACCCCGACGATCTGACCGCTGTCGATGCGCACCGTGCGCCCTCGGAGCGCCGCAGGCACATCGGCCTCCACAGCCGCCGTCACGATCACCTGCTCGAAATCGTGGATGACGCCAGCGAGCCGGGTGCGACGGTCGGCGTCGAGCTCGGCGAACACATCGTCGAGGATGAGCACGGGATCCCCCGTGGAACGCTCTTCCCGCAGGAGCGCGGCGGAGGCGAGACGGAGCGACAGCGCCGCCGACCACGATTCGCCGTGCGACGCGTAGCCCTTCACCGGGAGTCCGCGCACGCTCACCAGCAGATCGTCGCGGTGTGGACCGACGAGAGTCAACCCCCGGTCGAGCTCGATCGAGCGTCGCGCGGTCAGGGCCTGACGGAACGCCGTCGCGGTGTCGGATGCCGCGGCCACCTCCGAGGCCGATTCGTCCTCCTCGGGATCACCTCCGTCGATGGAGCGCACCCAACGGACGCTGGGGTCATGGTCGGCGCCCGCGATCGAGGCGTAGGCGCTCGCCAGCGGACCCGCGATGTCGACGGCCAACCCATGGCGTGCGTCGATGATCTGTGCGCCGAGCTCGATGAGCTTGTCGTCCCACACGTCGAGCGTGGCGAGCCCCGAACCCTGCACCCCGCGCGCCCGCGCCGACTTCAGCAGGGTGTTGCGCTGGCGCAGCACCCGGTCGTAGTCGCCCAGCACGGCAGACATCCGCGGGTGGCGCTGCACGAGCAGCTGATCGGCGAACCGGCGACGCGCGGAAGGGTCGCCACGGACGATCTGCAGGTCCTCCGGAGCGAAGAGCACGACGTGCGCGTAGCGCGGCAGCTCACACGGACGCACCGGCGACCCGCCGACCCGAGCCTTGTTACCGCCCTGACGGTTGATCTGCAGCTCGACGATGAGCCGCCGCTCTCCGTGCCCGATGCGTGCGCGCACGATCGCGGCATCCTGTCCACGACGCACCAGCGGAGCATCGAGCGCCACCCGGTGCGACCCGAGGGTGGCGAGATAGGCGATCGCCTCGGCGAGGTTCGTCTTGCCCTGTCCGTTGCGCCCGACGAAAAGGTTGGGACCGCGCTCGAGCGCGAGCTCCGCGTGCGCGTAGTTGCGGAAGTCGACGAGACTCAGCTGCTCCACGAACACCCGCCCAGCCTACCGACGGGGTGAGACGACGGTCAGGCTCGCGCGGCCCGCAGCCGCGGACCGGGCACCTGGGCGAGCCACTCGGTGATCGTGCGCATGAAGGCCCCGTGGTCGTCGCGGAACACGGTGTGCCCGGTACCCCCGAGGCGGAGCACGATCATGCCCCGTTCCACGAGAGCGGAGCGCGCGCGATCGGTGATCAGCAGGCTCTTCTCTGCGAGCACCACGAGAGTCGGGATGCCGAGGTGCCGCGGCGGTCTCAGCCACGCGGTGCGAACGAAGGCGAGGATCGTGCGACGGTCCCAGCGGGCCACGGTCGACACCTCGATCTCGAGGTCGACCTCGCTCCACTTCGGGTTCATACGCGCGAGCATACGGCGGCTCGGCCGCGGTGCCATCGCAAAGGCAGCTTTGAAGGCTGCCCCCTTGACCCCTCGGGGGAATGCGAAGGCCGGATCCACGTAGATCGCGCTGCGCGCCCCCAGCCGGGTCGCGACCTCACCGGCGACGACGCTGCCGAGGGAGTGCCCCATCACGAGATCGGGGGGCCCGTCCAGGAGCGGTGCGACGGTCTCCACGACATCATCGGTCCAGGATGCCGCCGAGTACCGCGCCGCACGAGGCGAGGAGCCGTGACCGGCCAGATCTACCGCGAGGACGCGGTAGCCCGCGGCATCCAGATCTGCGGCCACCCGGTGCCACGCCTCGGCGCCCGACATGATGCCGTGCACGAGAATCGCCGTGCGGTGCCCTTCACCCTGCGTCACGACGGCCAGCTGCATGCGGCCACCGTAGGCCGACAAGCTGGATGTGGGCCGTCCCCTACCTATGCGGTTCGGGCGGGCGTCAGCGCAGGAGCAGGTTGGGCTGGAGCAGGTAGCGGAAGCTCTCCGCACCGCCCTTGTCGACCGAGGTCTGCGGGGTGATGAGGATCGGGCTCAGCTTGTTCTGGTTCTCGCTCGACGTGAACGTGATGCGGGTGAACTCGCTGCGGACAGCACCGAGCGCTTCGAGCAGGTACTGGGGGTTCAAACCGAGCGTGACATCCTCACCGGTCAGGGTGGCATCGACCGCCTCGGATGCGCGTGCCTGCTCGGTGCCCGAGGCATCCATCGAGACGCCGTCGACCGTGAAGGTGAAGCGCAACGGAGCCGAGCGGTCGAGCACGAGTGCGACGCGGCGGACGGCCTCGGCGAGCTCGGCCGTGTTCACCACCGCGTAGTGATCCGTCTGCTCGGGGAACAGCCGGCGCACCGGCGGGAAGTTGCCCTTGATGAGCAGCGACGTCACCGTCTTGTTGCCCGAGGTGAAGGCGATGATCTCGCGGTCGCCCGACCCGGAGAAGTGCACGGAGATGTCGGACCCGTGCGAGAACGTCTTGCCGACCTCCTGCAGGGTGCGCGCCGGCACGAGCGCGGTCGTCGTCTCGTCGCCGGCGACCGTGCCGCCGTCCCACGGGATCTCCCGCAGCGCGACCCGGTAGCGGTCGGTGGCCACCAGGCTGAGTGCGGTGCCGCTGACCTCGAGCTGCACGCCGGTGAGCACCGGAGTCACGTCGTCGCGCGACGCGGCGAAGCCGACCTGCGAGATCGCCGTGGCGAATTCCTCCGCCTGCACGAGGCCGGATTCGCCGGTGACCTCGGGGATCGCGGGGTACTCCTGCACCGGCATGGACGCGAGGGTGAAACGCGCCGAGCCGCAGGTGAGCACGATGCCGTCGTCGTCGACGGAGATCTGGATCGGAGCGTTGGGCAGCCGACTGGCGATGTCGGAGAGAAGACGCCCGTGCACCAGGATCGTGCCCGGCTCATCGACCGTCGCCTCGATCGTGGTGCGCGCGGAAGCCTCGTAGTCGAAGGCCGACAGCGACAGACCCGCATCGGATGCCTCGATCAGCACGCCCGCGAGGATCGGCTGCGGATTGCGCTGAGGCAGCAGCTTGACCACGAAGGACACGGCTTCGCTGAAAACGTCTCGACTGACGTGGAACCTCACGGGCGCTCCCTTGACCTTGTTGGGCCTTCCCATGCTAGTGGTGCGTCTCGCGCAGGCGAATGACCCGTGTCGCGGGACGTTCTCCCACCCGACCTGTTCGCAAGGGTGATCGAACGGCTGAAAGGAGAGAGGACTTAAGTGATGGTGTTAACGCCTGTGGACAGTGTGGATAACCCCGCGGATCCTTGTCCTGCGTGGGGAACTACACGCGTGGAAGTTGTGAGTGACCGGGGGAGGCCGATGTGGTGCGGCGATGTCAGGATCGACGCGTTCTCATGCGCACCGCGATCGAGCCCACAGGATTGGGGTCGAGATCCACAGTTATCCACAGGTTATGCACACTGGGGAAAGTGCATCTTGGCGTTCCCTGTGTGCCGTGTCAAGGGGGGAAGTGACGCACCGAGATGTGCGATCGGATCAGCGCGCGTTGCGCCCCAGCTGCGACGTGATCTCGGACACCTGGTTGTAGATCGACCGACGCTCCTTCATGAGGTCGCTGATCTTCTTGTAGGCGTACATGACGGTCGTGTGGTCGCGATTGCCGAAGAGCTGGCCGATCTTCGGCAGCGACAGGCTCGTGCGCTCGCGGCACAGGTACATCGCGATCTGCCGTGCGGTCGCGACCGCCTGCGAGCGGCTCGACCCGTAGAGGTCGTCGACCGAGAGCTTGAAGTACTGCGCGGTCGCAGTGATGATGTCGGTCGGCGAGATCACATTCGCGTCGTCCTGGTCGACGATGTCTCTCAGTACCTGCTGTGCGAGCGACATGTCGAGCGAGGACCGATTGAGGCTCGCGAACGCGGAGACCCGGATCAGCGCGCCCTCGAGTTCACGGATGTTGGTGGACACGACTGTCGCGATGTACTCCAGCACCTCGTCGGGGATGTGGAGTCGCTCGTTCTGCGCCTTCTTCCGGAGGATGGCGATGCGGGTTTCGAGATCGGGCGCCTGAACGTCGGTGATCAGACCCCACTCGAAGCGGCTGCGCATGCGGTCCTCGAACCCGGTGAGGTGCTTGGGCGGCACATCGCTCGTGATCACGACCTGCTTGTCGTGGTCGTGCAGCTGATTGAAGGTGTGGAAGAACGCCTCCTGCGTCTCGGCGCGACCCTGGAGGAACTGGATGTCGTCGATCAACAGGATGTCGACATCGCGGTAGCGCGCCTGGAACGCCGAGCCACGGTTGTTGGCGATCGAGTTGATGAAGTCGTTCGTGAACTCTTCGCTGGACACATAGCGCACGCGGATGCCCGAATAGAGGCTCTGCGCGTAGTCGCCGATCGCGTGGAGGAGATGAGTCTTCCCGAGCCCGGAGTCGCCGTAGACGAAGAGCGGGTTGTAGGCCTTCGCCGGCGCCTCGGCGACGGCGACCGCCGCGGCGTGCGCGAAGCGGTTGGACTGCCCGATGACGAATCGGTCGAACGTGTACTTCGGATTCAGTCGGGTGTCGGAGCGCAGCGGGGTGCTCGGCGAGTCGGCGACGTCATCGGCGAGGGGCACGGGCGGAGCGGGCAACGGCGTCGACGACGGCGCCGGAGCGCTCAGGTGCGCGTCACTCAGTTCCGGATTCACGACCACGCGGAACGAGGTCACCTCACCGTCGGGCGACGCGACACTGAGAGCCTCCATGATCGGCGTGCGCAGACGCTTCGTGAACTGCGCCTGCGTGAGTTCGTTCGGCACGTCGAGATAGAGAGTGCCGCCCATCACCCCCTGCGGGATCGCGAGGCTGAGGAAGCCGTGCAGCTGCGGGGTGACCCGGTCGTCGTGCACGAGAGCGTCGAGCACGTCGGCCCAGACGGGCACCTCCGGTTGGTCCTGCACGATGCCGTTCCCCCTTAGACCTGTGGATGAATACCCCGGTTTCGGAGGAGAACCCGCCCGAACCTGTGGATAAGTGCTGGAGACACGCTAGTCAGACGGCGGGGGTGAATCAAACCGTTCGGCGATGGGCGCGTGTCGATCACGGGGTGGTTTGGGGGTGCCGTGATAGTGCGGATGGGTCCTGGGTTTGAGTTCTCGGCTCCGCGGGCATACCCTTAGTCGGTTGACTTATGCCTTCCAGGCAGTTCGTTCCCCGTCGCCGGCCGCCAGCTTCCGGTGACCCCCGATCCGGAGTGATCCCATGAGCAAGCGCACCTTCCAGCCCAACAACCGCCGCCGCGCCAAGAAGCACGGCTTCCGCGCCCGTATGCGCACCCGCGCCGGCCGCGCCATCCTCTCGGCGCGTCGCACCAAGGGTCGCGCCACGCTCTCTGCCTGAGACCGGCGTGCTTTCCCGGCCGAGTCGTCTCACCGATGGTGCCGACTACAAGGCCGTCGTCCGACGGGGAGTCCGCAGCACTTCGCCGCACCTGATCACCTATGTGGTCGCGAGCGAGGGCACGCGGGCACCCCGTTTCGGTTTCATCGTGTCGAAGCAGGTGGGAGGCGCGGTGACCCGCAATCTGGTTCGTCGCCGCTTGAAGGCGATCTGCGCAGAGGCGCGGGGCGACGTCGCGCCGGGACGCGACATCGTCATCCGCGCGTTGCCCGCCGCCGCCGCGGCATCCTTCTCCACTCTTCGCCGAGACGTGCGCACCGCACTGCAGCGGAGGGCGTCATGAGCTCGGCGACGCTGCCGTCTCACTCGCGCGGAACCGACCGGTTCGACACTCGGCTGTGGCTGCGCGCCGTGCCGCTCGTTCCTCGCAACCTGGGTCTCGCGCTGCTGCACGGCTACCGCGCAACCATCTCCCATGTTTACGGCGACGTGTGCAAGTACTATCCGTCGTGTTCCGCGTATGCGGTGGGTGCCGTGCAGCAGCACGGATTGGTCAAGGGTTCTGCCCTCGCGGCCGCCCGCATCGCCCGGTGCCACCCGTGGGCAGCTGGCGGAGTGGACGACCCCCCGACCCATGCGCATTACGCCCACGCTCTGACTCCGCACGGCTTCGTCGTGCCCCTTCGAAAGGACTGATCCGTGCCGGATCTGTTGGGAATCGTCCTCTGGCCGCTCAAATGGGTGGTCGAGCTCGTGCTGGTCGCGTGGCATGCCGTGTTCACGTTCTTCGGGATGGACCCGGCGACCGGTCTGACCTGGGTGCTGTCGATCATGGGCCTCGTGGTCGTCGTGCGCGCCGCACTGATCCCGGTGTTCGTGCGCCAGATCAAGAGCCAGCGCAAGATGATGGAGATCGCGCCCGAGCTGCGCAAGATCCAGGAGAAGTACAAGGGCAAGCGCGACCAGCTCTCCCGTGAGGCGATGAGCCGCGAGACGATGGCGCTCTACAAGAAGCACGGCACCTCCCCGGTGTCCAGCTGCCTGCCGCTGCTGATCCAGATGCCGATCTTCTTCTCGCTGTACAGCGTGCTGAGCGATGTCGCCAAGCATGCGACGGCGGCGGTGCCCACCGGTGGCGTCGGCCCGCTCACGCTCGAGCTGACGCAGGAGTTCTATCAGGCGAAGCTCTTCGGCGTCGCGTCGCTCCACGACACCCTCACCGGAGCGTGGGGTCAGCCGGGCGGCACCGTGACCGTGGTCATCCTCATCGTCCTGGTGGCGGCGATGATCGCGTCGCAGTTCATCACCCAGCTGCAGATCATCTCGCGCAACCTCTCGCCCGAGGCGAAGACCGGCCAGGCGTACCAGATGCAGCGCATCATGCTCTTCATCATCCCGATCGGCATGATCTTCTCGGGCGTGTTCTTCCCGCTCGGTGTCGTCATGTACTGGTTCACGTCGAACCTGTGGACGATGGTGCAGCAGTTCCTCGTGATCCGGAACCTCCCCACCCCCGGATCCGCGGCGGCCAAGGCCCGCGAGGAGCGCCTGGCTCGAAAGGGGAAGGCGGTCGATTCCAGTGGTCGTGTCGTCTCGCTGGAGAAGTACGAGGCGGAGCAGCAGCGGCTGCTCGCCGAAGCCGAGCGCGCGAAGGCTGCAGCTCCCAAGCGCCAGCAGCCCATGGGCAAGCAGCGCGCGAAGAAGCAGGGGGGCTCCCCCGCCGGTCCGAAGCCGGGCGCGTCCTCCGGTGGCGACGCGACGCGTCCCGCCTGACGACCTCCCCGAACTCCCCTATCCGAAGGACTCTCGATGACGACGACCGCGAACTCCGACGACCTCCGCGACGAGGCGACCGTCGAGCAGCTCGAGCAGGAAGGTGACGCTGCTGCGGACTTCCTCGAGGGGCTGCTCGACATCGCCGACATCGACGGCGACCTCACCCTCGATGTGCGAAACGGTCGTGCGTACGTGTCGGTCGAGGCATCGGACGCGTCCCTCGATGCACTCGCCGAGCCGGACACCGTGGCGTCGTTGCAGGAGCTGACCCGACTCGCGGTGCAGAACGCGACGGGTCGCTACTCCCGGCTCATCCTCGACATCGGCGGCTCCCGCGATGCGCGTCGCCGTGAACTCGAGTCCCTGGTCGAACGAGCCGCCGCCCGACTCGCCGACGGCGCGTCGCAGGCATCCCTCCCGGCGATGTCGAGCTACGAGCGCAAACTCGTGCACGACATCGCCGCCGAGCGCGGGCTCACCTCCGAGTCCTACGGCGAGGGCGCCGCGCGTCACACGGTGCTGCGCCGCGCGTGAGTGTTTCACGTGAAACATCGCCACAGGGTGATGTGGAACGCGAGCCCGCGTATGCGACCGAGGTGTTCGGTGACGGGATCGGACGCGCGCGTCGGTTCGCTGGTTCGCTCGCCCGGGAGGGCGAGCTGCGAGGTCTTCTCGGTCCCCTCGAGAATGCGCGCCTCTGGTCGCGGCATCTGCTGAACTGCGCGGCCGCGGCACCCCTGTTCGCGACGGGATCCGAAGTCGGGGACATCGGATCCGGGGCGGGTCTGCCGGGGATCGTCCTCGCGATCGCGCGCCCGGATGTCGCGTGGACTCTCATCGAACCGATGGAACGACGCGTGGCCTGGTTGTCAGAGCAGGTCGCCGACCTCGAACTGGAGCACGTGACCGTGCTCCGCGCGCGCGCCGAGGACGTTCCCCGAGAGTCCTTCGACGCGGTGACCGCGCGTGCGGTGAGCGCACTGAGGGGTCTTGTCCCTCTCGCGGCTCCGCTCGTACGCGACGGTGGAGAGCTGATCTTCCTCAAGGGCGCGTCGGTGGCGGCGGAGATCGACGCGGCCCGCAAGCAGCTCGCTGCTGCTCGCGTGTCGGACCCGCGTGTCGACACGGTCGGCGATGGTGTGCTCGAGGAACCGACGCGCGTCTTCCGGGGAACCGTGCGTCGTGCGCGAGCGTGATGTTTCACGTGAAACATCGCAAGGCCGCCGACGTGCGGTGTCGGCCACGCGGCTACAGTGGACGGAGTGAGTGACGACATGACCGAGACCGAGGTGTTTCACGTGAAACATTCCCCCGCGTCGGATGACTCACCGCTCGACGACACGCCACTTGCTCGCGAACTGGCGGACCTGTCGACCCGCCGACGTGCGCTCGAGCACGCGTCGGTCACGCTTCCGACGGCGACCCGGATCATCACGGTGTCGAACCAGAAAGGGGGGGTCGGCAAGACGACCTCCGCGGTGAATCTGGCTGCGGCGCTCGCACACGTCGGCGCTCGCGTGCTCGTCATCGACCTCGATCCCCAGGGCAACGCCTCGACCGCGCTCGGAATCCCGCACTCGGCGGACACGCCCAGCATCTACGACGTGCTGATCGATGACTTCCCGCTCGCGGACGTGGTCCAGTCGAGTCCCGAATCCGACCTCCTGCATTGCGCGCCGAGCACGATCCACCTCGCCGGCGCAGAGATCGAGCTCGTCTCGCTCGTCGCTCGCGAGCACCGACTGCGTACCGCGCTCGAGACCTACCTCGCTGCCACGACCGATGCTCCTCACTTCGTCATCATCGACTGCCCGCCCTCGCTCGGACTGCTCACGATCAACGCGTTCACCGCGGCATCCGAGGTGCTCATTCCCATCCAGTGCGAGTACTACGCGCTCGAGGGCCTCGGCCAGCTGATGGGCAGTGTCGAGATGATCCAGAAGCACCTCAACCCCCGGCTGCACGTCTCGACGATCCTGCTGACGATGTTCGACGCACGCACCCGTCTGTCGGGAGAGGTCGCCGACGACGTGCGTACCCACTTTGCAGGCGAGACGCTCACGACTGTCATCCCGCGATCGGTGCGGGTGAGTGAGGCACCGAGCTTCGGACAGACCGTCATCGCGTATGACGTGCAGTCGGCCGGCGCGGTGGCCTATCGCGAGGCCGCCGTCGAGATGCTCGCGCGCGGCGTCGAGCGGGAAGGGGGCCGATGATGGCCAAGCGCACCGGACTCGGGCGGGGGATCGGAGCCCTCATCCCGACGAGCGAGCCCAGCGAGGCACGCCCCGTCGATGTCTTCTTCCCCGAGCAGCCCAAGACCTCGACCGCGGATACCCCGCCGGCCTCCGAGCCCGAGCTCATCGCCGTTCCCGGTGCGCGGCTGATCCGCATCGACCCGAACGAGATCCAGCCCAACCCGCGCCAGCCGCGCACCGTTTTCGACCCGCAGGACCTGGCGGAGCTCGTGCACTCGGTGCGGGAGTTCGGCGTGCTGCAGCCCGTCATCGTGCGCGAGGTGGACGGCTCGTACGAGCTCATCATGGGAGAGCGTCGCACTCGTGCCGCCAGAGAGGCGGGCCTGGACTCGATCCCGGCGATCGTGCGCGAGACGGCCGACGAGGATCTGCTGCGCGACGCACTGCTCGAGAACCTGCACCGTTCGCAGCTGAATCCCCTCGAGGAGGCATCGGCCTACCAGCAGCTGCTTGAAGACTTCGGCATCACGCAGGAGCAGCTGTCCCAGCGCATCGGCCGCTCACGGCCGCAGATCTCCAACACGATCCGGCTGCTCCGCCTTCCCGTGCCGGTGCAGCAGCGGGTGGCGGCCGGTGTGCTCAGCGCGGGACACGCGCGGGCGATCCTGTCGCTCGACGACACAGACGCGATGGCGAGGCTCGCCGACAAGATCGTGAACGAGGATCTCTCAGTGCGCGCCGCCGAAGCGGCAGCCAAGAACTCGCCCGCACCTCGACGCCCGGCGCCCAAGGCGGGGGCCCGGCGGGGTCACCTCGATGAGGTCGCGAGTCGACTGGGCGACCGTCTCGACACGCGCGTGAAGATCAGTCTGAGCGCGAGAAAAGGCCAGATCATCATAGATTTCGCCACCATCCAGGACTTGAATCGGATCCTGGCGGAACTGGGCGAGGAGGGGTTTGCGGGCTGAGCCGCGGCATCCGGCCCGACCCTCACCGGCGGGCACGTAGGCTGGATGGGTGACCGACGCCCGAGCCACCGACGGAGCCCGTCGCGCCAGCCTCGAGCTGTTGCGCGCCGAGGCCGCGGATGAGCTGTCGGTGCTCGTGGAGGAACGGCTTCGCGACGGCGAGGACCCCTGGGACTTCATGGAGGACCTGCCCACGGTCGACGAGCTGGTCGTGTTCATGCTGCGGGCGGAGAACATCGCCGAGGCCGGCGGGGGCAAGCCCACCGCCGCCCGCCACTACCGCGTGCTGCGTCAGATCGCGCTCGACTACCCACCGCTCACCCGTGCGGTCTGGCGGCTTCTCGGAGAGGCGAACACCCACCGCCGCTGGGATGCGGTCGTGCGCGACGCGTCCTGACGGTTCCTCGGCTCGCGCATCGACCCCGCGAGACGGCTGACGTACGCGACCTTCACTGCGCCGTCCCTACCGCCGCTGCCACGGGCTCCGCCCACGCCGTTCGAGGACGAAGACGACGAGAGGCCCGGATGCCGCGGCATCCGGGCCTCTCGTGAGGCGTCTCGCTCAGGCGAGGAAGGTGGCGAGATCCTGCTCGAGCGCGACCTTCGGCTTGGCGCCGATGATCGTCTTCTTGACCTCGCCGGCCTCGAAGACCTTGAGGGCGGGGATCGAGGTGATCTGGTACTTCATCGCGAGGTCGGGGTTCTCGTCGACGTTGAGCTTCAGGATCGTGATCTTGCCCTGGTGCTCGCTCGCGATCTCGTCGAGGATCGGGGCGACCATGCGACACGGACCGCACCAGGCGGCCCAGAAGTCGACGAGCACAGGGCCGTCGGCCTGCAGGACGTCTTCGGTCCACGTCTTGGAGCTGGTGGCGGTGGCAGTCATGGGGTTTCTCCTTAGGAAGTCTGCTGAGTGTTCGAACGCCGTGCGCGAACGGATTGTTCCCGTCGCTCAGGCGACCGGGAGCTCTTCGATCTGGTCGGCGTCGGCGGCCGGCGCACCGGCGTCGTCGAGGGAGGCGAGGAAGTGCTCCGCGTCGAGGGCGGCGACTGTGCCGCTTCCCGCCGCGGTCACAGCCTGGCGGTAGGTCGGGTCGATCACGTCACCGGCGGCGAACACGCCCGTGAGGGACGTGCGCGACGACCGGCCATCCACCCACACCGTGCCGGCGTCGGTCAGTCGCAGCTGGTCGTGCACGAGGTGGGTGCGCGGGTCGTTTCCGATCGCGACGAACACGCCCTCGAGCGGGAGCTCGCGAGTCGACCCGTCGACGGTGGAGCGGAGTACCACGCCCGACACCGAGTCCTCACCCAGGATGTCGACGACCTCGCTGTTCCAGACGAACTCGATCTTCGGGTCGGCGAAGGCGCGCTGCTGCATGATCTTCGATGCACGCAGCTCCTCGCGACGGTGGATCACGTAGACCTTCGACGCGAAGCGGGTGAGGAAGGTGGCCTCCTCCATCGCCGAGTCGCCGCCGCCGACGACGGCGATGGTGCGCTCGCGGAAGAAGAACCCGTCGCAGGTCGCGCAGTACGAGACCCCGTGGCCCGAGAGGCGCTGCTCACCCTCGATGCCGATCTTGCGGTAGGCGGAGCCGGTCGCGAAGATCACCGCGTCGGCCTCTTCCACGGCGCCGTTGCCGAGGGTGACGCGCTTGACGTCACCGGAGAGGTCGAGCGCGGTGACGTCGTCATAGCGCACGGTGGTGCCGAACTTCTCGGCCTGCTCCTGCAGCTTGGCCATGAGCTCGGGGCCCTGGATGCCCTCCGGGAACCCGGGGAAGTTCTCGACCTCGGTGGTGTTCATCAGCTCGCCGCCGACCTCGACGGAGGAGGCGAACAGCACGGGCGACAGCTCGGCGCGCGCCGCGTAGATGGCGGCGGTGAATCCGGCGGGGCCCGATCCGATGATGATGAGCTTGCTCACGTGGGGACTCTCCTTGTCGATCGGCCGCGGGGATGTCTCTCGCAGCCACTACCGGTCAACACATGGTAGCCGTGGGACATTCCGCGAGGGGCCGTCAGCGACGCACGATCCGCCGTACGAGGGCGATGCCCGGGCCGAGCTCGGGCGCGCGCAGCACCGCCAGGGCGAGCACGTACACGACGGTGGCCGAGAGCCCCACCACGGCTGTTCCGACAGCCCCCAGGATCTGGCCCGAGACCATCCAGCCGTGCACACCGCCGGCGAGCAGGAACACCCCGTAGCCGGCGAGGCCCGCGGGGATGGCCGCGATGCCGAAGCGGGCGAGCGATCCGAGCCAGACCCGTGCCCGCAGGTCGCCGATCTTGCGCCGCAGCAGGATGCCCCCGGCGATGACCTGCACGAGCATGGCGAACGACTGGCCCAGTGCGATGCCGGCGCCCAGATACTCCCGGGGGAGCGTCCACGAGGCGATGAACGCCGTGAGCACCACCAGCACCGCCTGCAGCAGTGTGAACAGGAAGGGTGTGCGGGTGTCGTCGAACGCGTAGAACGACCGCTGCACGATGTAGAGCACCGACATCGGGATGAGACCGGCGAGATAGCACAGCAGCATCAGCGCGGCCGCCGGGGCATCGGCATCCGAATCGGTGAAGATGCGGGCCGCGGGGATGGCCGCCGCCGCGAGCGCCGCGGTGGCGAGCACGATGAACAGGCCGAGCATCGTGATGCTGCGGCCCACATCGACGCGCACCGCGTCGATGTTTCCGGCGTGCGCCTGCTCGCTCAACCGCGTGAAGTAGGGGGTTCCGATCGAGACCACGATCACCGAGTACGGCAGCATGAACAGCAGCCACATGTTCTGCGACGTCGTGGCGGCGGGGCCGTAGCCGGATGCCGCGGACAGCAGCTGCGACTGGATGAGCCCGGCCGCCTGCCCCACGAGCACCATGAGGAACGTCCAGCCCGCGAGGCGTCCGATGTGGCGAAGACCGACCCCGCGCCAGCGGAAGTCGGGGCGCAGGCTCAGTCCCGCCCCCCGCCAGAACAGCAGCAGCACGATCGCCTGGGCGACGACACCGCCGGTGGCGGTCGCGCCGATCACCGTCACCATGCCGGGCGTCCAGCCGGTGACCTCGGTCTGCGGGCCGAACAGCGCGATGAACGCGCCGAAGCCGGCCACCGAGACGACGTTGTTGATGATCGGCGCCCACGTGAACGGACCGTAGGCGTTGCGGGCGTTGAGCGTCTCGCCGAGGAGCGCATAGAGGCCGTAGAAGAGCACCTGCGGCAGGCACCAGTAGGCGAACGCGGTCGCGAGGGCCATCTGATCGGGGGTGTAGTTCGGCGCGTACGCGACGACCAGCAGCGGGGCGAACACCATCGCGAGCGCCGTGGCGCCCAGCAGCACGGTCGTGCCGAGGGTGAACAGCTTGGAGACGAACGCGCGACCGCCGTCGGCGTGGCTCGCCGCCTTCACGATCTGCGGAACGACGACGGCGGTGATGATGCCCGTCGAGATGATCGCGTAAATGTTGTTCGGCAGCTGATTGGCCGTCGAGAACGCGTCGGCGGCGCGGCTTCCGACCGAACCGAGCGCGGCCACGAGCACGATGGAGCGCACGAATCCGGACAGTCGGGAGATCACGGTTCCGGCGCCGATCAGCAGGCTGGCGCGGCCGAACGAGGTCACGGAGCGTCCTTCGGGTCAGCCGGGGCCGCGGCATCCGTCGTCGCCGGATCGCCGGTCGCCGGATCGGCGGTCGCGTCGGTTGCGTCGTCTCCGGCGGTCGTCGCTGTCGGGCGCGAGAGGCGTCGGCGTCGGCGGACCATACGGATGACGCCGAGGCCGATGAACGCGGCCACCAGCACGCTGATCACGACGAGGCCGATGTTCTCCCAGTCCGCGCGCACCGCGACATCCACCGTCTGGGCGGTGCCGACCGCGACCCCGGACGCGCTGCGCAACTGCAGCGCGATACGCACGTCTCCGTTGCCCAGGCGCGCCCGAACAGGTACCTCGACGCGCGTCACACTCGAGGCCTCGGCGTGCACCTCAACGCGTGCGTCGACGTCGAGGCGCACGTCGTTCGGGGTGGCGAAGAGCGTGACGTCGACCGGATAGGGCAGATCGTTGCGCACCGCGAACCACAGGTTCGCGCCGCTCGCGAAGAGGTTCACGTTGCTGGTGGGCGTGATGTCGACCGAGCCGAGCGTCGTCGCCGTGGCCGCGGCATGGTCGGACAGTGCTGCCTTCCAGCCGTCGAGGTCCGACAGCCACGAGCCGCCGAGGAGCTGGAGGGCCGCCGCGTCCTCGGGACCTGTCAGCAGGGCGGGCGAGCTCAACACGGTGGCGAACTGCGCGATCGACGCGGCCTGCGACTGCAGCGAGGTCACTGCGCTCGTCCGGGCCGCGTCGATGGTCGAGGTCGCGAGTGCGCGCGGAGTTCCCGAGGTGCTGATCAGGCCGCTGAGCGAGGTGAGGGAGATCCCGGATCCCCCGGTGACGGCGGCGACCGCAGCGCCGACCCCGGCCGCTGACCGGGTGGCGGTGCGGTCGACGACGACGGCGAGAGGGGAGCCCGACGTGTCGTGCGCGGCGAAGAAGAGGGCGGCGGATGCCGCGGCCAGCGGTGCGCCCCGCAGGTTGGCGTCACCCGTGGCGGCGGCGAGACCGAGGGCGGATGAGATCTCGCCGTCGTAGACCACGACGGGCGCCGCGTCGACGGTGCCGGACGCGGAGACGGTGGCGTTGTTCGCCCCCGTGGTCGTACTCACGGAGGACACGAGGGACACCGCCGCAGCGTCGCTCGATCTCAGCTCGGAGACGGTCTGTGCGTCGCTGAGGCCCGAGGGTGCCCAGTAGATCGAGGGGTCGGACGGCCCGATCGCCAGCAGTTCGGAGAGCGTCGGCAGCGTCGACGTCGTCGAGCCGCTCGCGCTCGGCGTCGGCGTCGGGCCGCCTGTCGTCGTCGGGGAGGGGGAGGTGCTGCCGAAGTTCTTCGGGTCGAGGTAGGCGGCCAGCGAGGTCGGCGCGAGCGGGCGGGACAGTCCCGCCTCGAGCTGGGTGGCGACATCCGCATCGCCGTACTGCAGGGCGAAGCGCTCGTTCGGCAGGGTCATCAGCCGCTGCAGCCATGCGCGCGCACTCGCCGGCGCCGACGAGCCGAGCACGCGGATCGAGGCGACGACGGCGGGGTCGACGGCCAGGACCGCCGCGGTTCCGGCGACCGCGGTGAGCTCCGCGTCGAGCAGCCCGCCGGTGGCGGTCAGCGTGGCGAGCCGGTCGGCGGGGATCACGGCGGTGGATTGCGGGCCCGCGCTGATGGGCACGACGAGCGCGACCGAGGCCGTCGTCGCGTCCGGCACGGTGATGACCGATCGGGCGTCGTACGAGCCGAGGGTCACGCGCACCGGGTACACGCCCGCGGCGAGAGTCGCGATCGCGCTGGTGGTCGGATCGATGACGAGTGAAGCCGATTCGGTCTGACCGCCCGCGGTGGTGCCGAGGTCGGTGGCTCCGAGCACGGCCGGTGTCGTGGCATCCGCGGTTCCCGACAGCCACCGCGACAGCTCGGTGCGGCTCGTGAACGGCGCGCTCCCGATGCTGAGGGTTGCGACTCCGCCGTCGACGGCGGCACCGGTCGTGTTCGAGAGGACGATGGACGCCGCCAGCGACTCACCCGGGCGGAAGAGTCCGTCCTGTGCGGGGGAGAGCGTGAGTGCGACGGTGCCGGTCGGCGACGCGGACGGTGACGGCGACGGTGTGTCGGCGGCGGCCGGCGCCGCAGGGGCGAGCAGCACGGCGGCGGCCAGCACCGCAGCGCCCGCGCGCAGCGCCCGACGCAGGAGCGCGCGTGCGCGGGGGGCGTCCCCCGCCGAGGTGTGCTTCGCAGTCATAAGAGAGGTCGGTGCGGTCCACGCGCACGTCGGCTGCGATTCTACGGGCGGGTGCTGTGGCATCCCCGAGCCTCGCGGGGAAGGCGGCGAGCGGACGCCCGCGCGCGGTTGAATGGACGGGTGACCGTCTCCATCGACACCGCCGCGGCGGCGGCCCTCGCCCGGGATCTGGATGCCGCGGACTACCGCACCGACGCCGTGCGCGCCGCGTGGGGCGACCTGCCCGATCGGGCCATCGGGCAGGGGCTGCGCGGCCCCGCCCTCGCGGCGCTCGAGGGACGCACCGACCCGCTCGCGGTCGTGTGCCGCCTGCTCGGCGTGGGGGCTGCGGCATCCGTCGCCGAGGTGGAGGCCGCGTTCCCCGCGTGCGGCGTGGCCGGGCTCATCGCGCTCGACCTCGTGCAGGTCGCCGGAGAGGTCGTCGTCGCGACCGCCCTCGTACGCCCGCAGGCCTTCGCCGACGGTCGCGGCGAGGTCGAATGGTGGATCGCGAGCGATCTCGACGAGGCGGCCCTCGGCGGAGAGCTCGCCCCCGACCACGTGCTGGGCGTCGGGGGTGCCTCGCTCACGCTCGCGTCGCTGCAGCTGCCGGCGGCCGCGGCATCCGTGCTCGACATCGGCACGGGGTGCGGCATCCAGGCGCTGCGGGCGCGGCGGTATGCGGACCGCGTGGTGGCGACGGATGTCTCGACCCGCGCCCTGCGGTTCGCCGCCCTGAACGCGGCGCTCGCGGGGGACACCGCGGTCGAGCTGCGGGAGGGGAGTCTGTTCGAGCCCGTCGCGGGCGAGCAGTTCGACCGGGTCGTCTCCAACCCGCCGTTCGTGATCACGCCCCGTGTCGCGGGCGTTCCGGCCTACGAGTACCGCGACGCCGGATTCGCGGGCGATGATCTCGTGGCCGCCGTCGTGCGGGGGGTCGGGGAGGTGCTCACGCCCGGCGGAGTGGCCCAGCTGCTCGGCAACTGGGAGTACCGCGACGGCGAGGACGGCCTCGAGCGAGTGCGGGCCTGGGTGGCGGCGAGTCCGGTTCCGCTCGACGCCTGGATCGTCGAGCGCGAGCAGCTGGACCCGCTCGCGTATGCGCAGCTGTGGGTGCGTGACGGCGGGTCGGCTCCGGGCGGCGACGACTACGCCCGCCTCGTGGGCGCCTGGCTCGAAGACTTCGCCGACCGCGGCGTGACCGCCGTGGGGTTCGGCTATCTGCTGCTGCGCCGGGCCACGGGCGTGCCCACACTCGCCCGGTTCGAGCGGATGCCGCAGCCCATCGACCACGCGCTCGGACCGCACCTGGCGGCCTCCCTCGCCGCCCACGACAGGCTCGCCGCGCTCACCGATGCGCAGCTCGCCGCGAGCGTGCTGCACGTCGCCCCGGATGTCACCGAGGCGCGGCATCACCGCCCCGGCGAGGAGGCGCCGACGGTCATCGAGCTGCGCCAGGGCGCCGGCTTCCAGCGGGCGCTCGTGGTCGATCCGGGGCTCGCCGCCCTCGTCGGCGTGTGCGACGGCGACCTCGCGGTGGGTGTGCTCGTCGCGGCGATCGCCGACCTCCTCGAGGTCGACCCCGACGCGCTCGCCGCGGAACTGCTGCCGCGCGTGCGGGAGCTCGTCGTGACGGGCTTCCTCGGGTTCGACGGCCCCGAGCCGGCCGATCCCGCCGGATAGGCTCGTCGGCATGCTCAACATGGTCGACGGTGTCGCGCGCCTGGCCGCACTCGCCGCGTCACCGGTCGTGGTCCGCGTCGCCGACGCGTTCGCCGCCGCAGGGTTCGAGCTGGCGATCGTGGGCGGCCCGGTGCGCGATGCGCTGATCGGCCGCCCGACGCACGACCTCGACTTCGCCACGAACGCGCGGCCCGATGACATCCTGCGGATCGTCACGCCGATCTCCACCGCCCAGTGGGACATCGGGCGGGCGTTCGGCACGATCGGCGCGCGCGTACAGGGCGAGCAGGTCGAGATCACGACGTACCGCGCCGACAACTACGACGGGGCGACCCGCAAGCCCGTGGTCGCCTTCGGCGACGTGCTCGACGACGACCTCGTGCGCCGCGACTTCACGGTCAACGCGATGGCGCTGCGCGTGCCCGAGCGGGCGCTCGTCGACCCCTCGGGGGGTGTGGAGGACCTGGTCGCGGGCGTGCTGCGCACCCCGATCGACCCGCGGGTGAGCTTCGGCGACGATCCGCTGCGGATGCTGCGCGCCGCCCGGTTCTCCTCGCAGCTGGGCTTCGCCGTCGCCCCCGAGACGAGCGAGGCGATCGCCGGGCTCACGGCGACGTTGGCGATCGTGAGCCCCGAGCGCGTGCAGGGCGAGCTCGTTCGGCTGCTGGCGTCGGACGATCCCGTGCGGGGCATCCGTCTGCTGGTCGAGACCGGTCTGCTCGCGGAGTTCCTGCCGGAGGTGCCGGCGTTGCGCCTCGAGGTCGACGAGCACCACCACCACAAGGATGTCTACGAGCACTCGCTGACGGTGCTGCGGCAGGCGATCGCACTCGAACGGTCGCGGCATCCCGATGCCGAGCCCGATGTGCCGCTGCGGCTCGCCGCCCTGCTGCACGACATCGGCAAGCCCGCCACGCGCCGGCTCGAGCCGGGCGGCGGGGTCACCTTCCACCACCACGACGTGAAGGGCGCCCGCCTTGCGCGCGCCCGCCTTCGCGACCTGCGCTTCGACAGCGACACGATGACGGTGGTGGCCCGGCTCATCGAGCTGCACCTGCGCTTCTTCGGCTACGCCGAGGGGGCATGGACGGACTCGGCCGTGCGCCGGTACGTGCGCGATGCGGGCGAAGAGCTCGAGCGTCTGCATATCCTCACCCGCGCCGACGTGACGACCCGCAACAAGCGCAAGGCGGCGCGGCTGGCGGCGGCGTACGACGACATCGAGGCGCGCATCTCCCAGCTCGCGGCGCAGGAGGAGCTCGACGCGATCCGGCCCGAGCTCGACGGCAACCGCATCCAGGAGGTGCTGGGCATCGGCCCCGGCCGTGAGGTCGGCGAGGCCTACCGCTACCTGCTGGAGGTGCGTCTCGACGAGGGCGTCATCGGTGCGGATGCCGCGGAGCAGCGCCTTCTCGAGTGGTGGGCCGCCCGGTCGTAGGGCGACCCACCACGGCGGTCACGCGGCGCTGGCGATGTCGCGGCCGTGGGCGCGCGCGGACTCCTCGGCCTGCTGTTTGAGGTCGGCGGCGAGGTCGCTGAAGGCGTCGAGCGCCGGGTTCACGCCGACGAGGGTGAACGGACGCATCACGACGCGCAGGTCGAGCCCCCAGACATCCGCGAAGACGCGCTCGAGCCACCCGGTGGAGTGGTCCCAGCCCTCCTTCGGGGTGCCTTCGCCGTAGTTGCCGCCGAGCACGGTCGCGAGTACGGCGGGCTTGCCCTGCAGAGCGGTGCCCTGCGGGTCGATGCGGGGATCGGTGTAGGCCAGGTCGAACCAGGTCTTCACGTGCTGCGAGACGCCGAAGTTGTACAGCGGCACGGTGAACAGCAGAGCGTCGGCCGAGATGAGCTCGTCGGCGAGACGGGTGGCGAGGGCGACGGCCTCGACCTGCTCGGGGCTGCGGTCGGCCTCGGGGGTGAACTTCGCGGTGACCGCGGCGGGCCAGGCGGTCGCGGGAATGGGCGCCGTGGCGAGATCCCGGCGTACGACGCCGCGATCGGGGTGCGCGGCGGTCCACTCCGCCTCGACGATGTCTCCGAGCGCACGGCTCGCAGAGGTGGCGGGGAGGATGCTGGCATCCAGACGGAACAGCGACATGACACTCCATTCATTCTCGTAGTCGCTATGGAAATTAGAGCGACTTTCCGGAGTGTAGCACCGCTACCATGGGGGCATGGCCGAGGACCACGACACCCACGCGTGCGACGCGGCGGTGTCGCTCGCGTTCTCGATCCTCGGCAAGCGCTGGAACGGCATGATCCTGAGCGTGCTCGGGGCGGGACCGACGTCGTTCGTCGCGATCCGCCGGGCCATCGGCGTCAGCGACGCCATGCTCTCCGACCGGTTGGGCGAGCTCGCCGAGGCGGGACTCGTGAGCCGCTCCGTCGAACCCGGCCCGCCCGTCACCGTCAGCTACGCGCTCACCGAGGCGGGCACCCGCATCAGCCCGATCCTCGACGACCTCGGACGCTGGGCGAGCTCCTACCTCGTCGCCCCCGCGCGGCCATGAGCGTCGCGGGCGCCGCGAACCTGCGGGATTCCCACGAACCCTGCCGCGCGTCGCGCCCGATGTCTACACTGAGGGCGACCCCCGTTTCATCGTCGATCGGAGGGCGCGAATGACGTCCCCTTGGACCGAGGACCTGCCGGTCGTACCCGCGGCATCCCGTCTGATCATCGAGCGCGCGCACGAGGAGTTCGTGCGCGGCAACTCGGACGACGACCGCGTGCGGAACGTGCGCGGCATGGTGCGCGAGAGTTGGCGCCGCTCGCTCGACCGTCTCGTCGGCGTCGAAGACCTGCCGCCCATCGGCATCCCCGCCGACGAACTCGACCGGCTGCGGCACGAGCATCCCCTTGCGGGTGCGATCGACATGATCCGCACGCTCCTCATCCCCGGCGTCTCCGAGGATTCCGGCGTGGTCGTCGCCGTCGGCGATGCCGCCGGGAGACTGCTGTGGGTCGAGGGCGATCGACGTCTGCGACTGCGTGCGGGCGAGATGGGCTTCGTCGCCGGCGCCACGTGGTCGGAGGAGGCCATGGGCACCGCCGCCCCCGGCACCGCCCTCATGCTCGACCAGTCGGTGCAGATCCGCGGCGCCGAGCACTTCAACCGTCTCGTGCAGGGCTGGTCGTGCACGGCCGCGCCCGTGCACGACCCCGAGACGAGACGTCTACTCGGCGTCATCGACGTCACCGGCACCGACGTCGTCGTCACTCCTCAAGCCAAGCTCCTGGTCGACGCGACCGCGCGGGCCGTCGAGGGCGAACTGCTGCTCTCGCGCCTGCGAGCCCGCGCCGAGCAGCCCACCCGCACCCGCCGCTCTCGCACCCAGCCTGCGGTCACCGGCCGCACCACACTGCGGGTGCTCGGCCGCGACCGCGCGCTGCTCGAGACCGCCGCCGACCAGTCGGTCACGGTGTTCGAGCTCTCGGTGCGCCACGCCGAGATCATGCTCATGCTCGCCACCCACCGGCAGGGTCTGTCGGCCGAGCGGCTGAGCGAGCTCGTCTACGGCGACCCCGAGGCATCCGTGACGCTTCGGGCCGAGATCGTGCGCTTGCGCAAGATGCTCGAGAAGTCTGCGCCGCATCTCGTGCCCGAGTCCCGTCCCTACCGGCTCGGCGGAGGGCTCGAGACCGACGCGCAGCAGCTGCTGTCGCTGCTCGACCGCGGCGCGCACCGTGTCGCGCTCTCGGCGTACCGCGGCGACGTGCTGCCCGAATCGACCGCACCCGGGGTCGAGGAGTTCCGCGACTCGGTGCGCACGGCGCTGCGCGAAGCGCTCATGAGCGAGGCGAGCGTCGACGTGCTGCTGGCCTTCGCCGACACCGAGATGGGGTCCGCCGACGGCGAGCTGCTGCGGCTGTGCCTCGAGATGCTGCCCGCCCGCTCGCCCAAGCGCGCGGGGCTCGTGGCGCGCATCGAGAAGCTCGAACAGGGCTGACCCGCGCCGCGCAACGTGATGCAACGTGGCGCGACCTAGCTTCGACGGCAACGAGGCGGCACCGACGCCGACCTCGGTTCATGACCCGTCGAAGGAGACACCATGACCATCGTCGAAGATGGCGTCTCGAGCGTCTACGCAGCCCCCGGACAGCGTGGCTCGATCGCCGACTACCGCCCCCGCTACGGCCACTACATCGGCGGCGAGTGGGTAGAGCCCGTCAAGGGCCAGTACTTCGAGAACATCTCGCCGGTCAACGGCAAGCCGTTCACCGAGGTCGCGCGCGGCACCAGCGAGGACATCGATCGCGCGGTGGATGCCGCGTGGAAGGCGTTCGAGAGCTGGAAGAAGACCAGCACCACCGAGCGCGCCAACCTGCTCAACAAGATCGCCGACCGCATCGAGCAGAACCTCGAGAAGATCGCCGTCGCCGAGACCTGGGACAACGGCAAGCCGGTGCGCGAGACGCTCGCCGCCGACATCCCGCTGACCGTCGACCACTTCCGCTACTTCGCCGGCGTGCTGCGGGCCCAGGAGGGCGGCATCAGCCAGATCGACGAGAACACGGTCGCGTACCACTTCCACGAGCCGCTGGGCGTGGTCGCGCAGATCATCCCGTGGAACTTCCCGATCCTCATGGCCGCGTGGAAGCTCGCCCCCGCGCTCGCCGCCGGCAACTGCGTGGTCATCAAGCCCGCCGAGCAGACCCCGGCGTCGCTGCTGTTCCTGTTCGAGATCATCGGCGACCTCATCCCCGCCGGTGTCGTCAACATCGTCAACGGCTTCGGCATCGAGGCGGGCGCGCCGCTCGCGCAGCACAAGCGCATCCGCAAGGTCGCCTTCACCGGTGAGACCACCACCGGCCGCCTGATCATGCAGTACGCGTCGCAGAACCTCATCCCGGTCACGCTCGAGCTCGGAGGCAAGAGCCCGAACCTGTTCTTCGAGGACGTCGCCACCCGTGACGACGGCTTCTACGACAAGGCGCTCGAGGGCTTCACGCTGTTCGCCCTGAACCAGGGCGAGGTCTGCACCTGCCCGTCGCGCGCGCTCATCCAGCGCTCGATCTACGACCAGTTCCTCGGTGACGGCCTGCAGCGCGTCAGCAAGATCATCCAGGGCAACCCGCTCGACCCGAACACCATGATCGGTGCGCAGGCGTCGAACGACCAGCTCGAGAAGATCCTGTCCTACATCCAGATCGGCCAGGAGGGCGGCGCGAAGCTGCTCACCGGTGGTGAGCGCGTCGACCTCGGCGGCGACCTGTCGGGCGGCTTCTACGTGGCGCCGACCGTGTTCGAGGGCACCAACGACATGCGGATCTTCCAGGAGGAGATCTTCGGTCCGGTCGTCTCGGTCACCTCGTTCGACGACTTCGACGACGCGATCTCGATCGCCAACGACACGCTGTACGGCCTGGGCGCCGGTGTCTGGAGCCGCAACATCGACACCGCCTACCGCGCCGGTCGCGCCATCGAGGCCGGTCGCGTCTGGACGAACACCTACCACCAGTACCCGGCTCACGCCGCCTTCGGTGGCTACAAGCAGTCGGGCATCGGACGCGAGAACCACGCTCAGATGCTCGACCACTACCAGCAGACCAAGAACCTCCTGGTCAGCTACGCGGAAGGGGCCATGGGCTTCTTCTAAGCCGATGGATGCGGGGCTCCCCACTCCTCCGGGAGCCCCGCGGTTCCGTCGCCCGCCGTCGTCCCGGTCTTCCCTCCGGGCGGCGGCGGGCGCACACTCGGAGGACACGATCTCGGAGAGGAGATCACGATGGTCCGTATCGGCACCTATCACCGCGTCGATGTGACGGATGCCGCGGCATCCCTGCTGCGGCAGCTGACCGAGCAGCACGGCCCGCTGATGTTCCACCAGTCCGGCGGCTGCTGCGACGGCAGCGCACCCATGTGCTACCCGATCGGGATGTTCATGACCGGTCCGAGCGACGTGAAGCTCGGCGACCTTGATGTCCCGGGCCTCGAGCCGATCGAGGTCTTCATGTCGGAGAGCCAGTTCGAGTACTGGAAGTACACCCATCTGACGATCGACGTCGTGCCCGGCCGTGGCGCCGGCTTCAGCGTGGAGGGCCCGACGGGGATGCGCTTCCTCATCCGGTCGCGCATGCTCAACGACGCCGAGCTCGAGTACTTCGGGTTGACGACGGCGTCGTGACGCCCGGCTCCCGGCGCCGCTCGCGCGGAGCCTGACCCGGCTACAGCCAGCCGTTCTGCTCGGCGATGCGCGCCGCGTCGCCTCGGTTGCGGGCGCCGGTCTTGCCGATGGCCGACGACAGATGGTTGCGCACGGTGCCTTCGGACAGGTGCAGCATGCGCGCGATGTCCGCGACGCTGCCGCCGGTGCGCGCCCCCTCGAGAACGTCGCGTTCGCGCTCGGTGAGCGGCGAGTCGCCCTGCGCGAGCGAGTCGATCGCGAGCTGCGGGTCAACGACCCGCTCCCCTCGGGCGACCCGGCGCACCGCGTCGGCGAGCTGCGCGGCGGGGGTGTCCTTCACGACGAACCCGGATGCCCCCGCCTGCAGCGCGCGCGACAGGTAGCCGGGGCGACCGAAGGTCGTGACGATGAGCACGCGGCATCCGGGCGCTGTCTCGCGCAGCCGCGCGCACGCGGCGATGCCGTCGAGACCGGGCATCTCGATGTCGAGGAGGGCCACGGTCGCCGCCGCCGCGCGGGCGGCGGCCTCGACCTCGTCGCCGCGGCCGACCTCGGCGACGACCTCGATGTCGCGCTCCAGCGAGAGCAGCGCCGAGAGCGCCCCGCGCACGAGGGCCTGGTCGTCGGCAATCAGCAGCCGGATGCCGTCGCTCACAGCTCGACCCGCACCGAGAACCCGCCGAGGTCGCTGCGACCGATGCGCAGGCGGGCGCCGGCGGCATCCGCTCTCTCCCGCAGCCCCGTGAGACCGGTGGACGCGGTGCCGGCCCCGGGCCCGACACCGTCGTCGGCGACCTCGACCACATCGTGCTCGAGCCGGATGCGGCAGCGCGACGCACCCGCGTGACGGATGACGTTCGTGACGCCTTCGCGCACGACCCACCCCGCGAGCTCACGATGTGCCGGGTCGATCGCATCGGTGGATGCGGGCGCGTCGAGCTCGATCCCGGCCGCCCGCAGCGCCGCCCGGGCGGCGGCGAGCTCCGCGCTCACGTTCACCTCGCGGAAGCCGCTCACCGCGGCGCGCACGTCGGCCAGGGCGCCGCGGGCAAGCGCCTCGACCTCGCCGATCTCGACGCCCGCCCGCTGCGGGTCGGCGTCGATGAGGCGTCCGGCGAGCTCGGCCTTCACGGTGATGACCGTGAGCGAGTGCCCGAGGATGTCGTGGATGTCGCGCGCCACCCGGCTGCGCTCCCGGTCGGCGGCGAGCACCTCGACCTGGGCCTGCGTCTTGCGCAGCTGGCCGAGCGCGGCGAGGGTGCGTGCGAAGGCGGCCATCATGAGCGAGATCGACACGATGATCGCGGAGTTCAGCACGGCGTCCGCCGGGTCGACGCCGGTCGCGACTGCGATGCCGAAGGCGAGCAGGCCGAGCGCGACGATGGCGATCCAGGTGAACCGCCAGCCGATGACGCTCACGCCCAGCACCACGCCCACGAACGTCCAGGTGGCGCGCACGTCCCACCCGAGCCAGGGCATCAGTGCGAAAGACAGCGCGAACAGGCCCAGCACGATCCAGATGCGCCCGCGGCGCGGAGTGGCCCACGCGGTCGGGGCGGCGATCAGGAACGCGGCGGCGAAGAGCAGCACCAGAGTGCTGCCGAGCACCTGCTGCCACAGCTGCGGGGCGCTGAGCACCCCCGGCAGCACGACGAACAGCCACGGCAACGCGATCGCGCCGCCCACGTACCACCCCCGTACGGAGGGAGTCGCCAGCGTCGCACGCCATCCGGCGAGCGAGGCGCGCTCGCCGTCGGCGAGCACCGGCCAGCCCATGCCGCGCACACGATCGGGCGACTCCGTCTGACTCACATCCCACACGATAGGCCGCGGGGCGGCATCCGCACCCGGACGCCGCCCCGCGGACATCGCGCTCACGACCGCTTCGTGTCGCGACGGAAGAACACCACCGTGCCGGCGACGAAGATCGCAAGCCACACGATCGCGTTGACGAGCGCGCCGAGGTCGAAGGCGTCGCCCGTGAGCGGTGCGCGCGCGATCTGGCTGATGCCGTACACGGGGGTGAACTTCGCGATCGTCTGCAGGAAGTCCGGCATGCTCGACAGCGGGTAGAACAGACCTCCGAGGAACGAGAGCAGCACGATCACGAGGCTCGTGATCTGCGCGGCGTTCTCGCCGGGGACCATGTAGCCGACCATCAGTCCGAGGGTCGTGAAGACGGCGCCGGCGAGCAGCCACGCCGCGAGACCCGTGACGATCCACTGCACGGGGCTCAGCTGCACACCCGAGAACCCGGCCACGACATACGTGGCCACGATCGCGATGAACCCGAACAGCATGCCGGCGATGATCTTGATGATGACGTTCACGAGGGGGTTGAGCGGCGTGAGCAGCAGCTGCCGGCTCCATCCCTGTGCGCGCTCGAGGGCGACCGATGCGCCGGTCTGCGTGGCCGACATCATGGCACCGTACATCGCCATCGACACCATGATGTAGGCCGCGACGGAGACACCGCCGGCCGACAGGGGCACATCCGTGAGCGGGGTGTCCTTCAGGCGATAGCCGACGATCATGTACATCAGCACCGGGAAGGCGACGGTGAAGATCAGCGACCGGCGGTTGCGCAGCTTCCGCGTGAGCTCGATGCCGAGATAGGTGAAGGTGAAGCCGCCGAGCGGCGGCACTCGCCGGTCGAGGTTGACGGGGGCGGGGGCGGGCGTGCTGGTCATCGCGTGCTCTTCTCGGTGTCGTCGTTGCCGGTGAGCGCGAGGAAGACGCTCTCGAGGTTCTGCGCCGAGATCTCGAGGTCTCGCGCGGGGGTGGCGGTCAGGAGATGCCGGGCCACCGAGTCGGAGTCGCGGGTGCGGATCGCGATGCGCTCGCCCTGCACCGAGACATCCTCGGCGCCGGCGATCGCCGCGAGCGCGACCGGGTCCGCGCCGGGCAGGGTGGCGTGCACGACGCGGCCGGCGACCAGGTTCTTGATCTCCGCCGTCGTGCCGTCGGCGACGATGCGGCCGTGGCTCATCAGCACGATGCGGTCGGCGTACTCGTCGGCCTCGTCGAGGTAGTGCGTGGCGAACAGCACGGTGCGGCCGCGGGCGGCGTCCGCGCGGATCGCCTGCCAGAACGAGCGGCGACCCTCGACATCCATGCCCGTCGTCGGCTCGTCGAGGATCAGCAGCCCCGGGTCGCTGAGCAGCGCCATCGCGAACCTCAGCCGCTGCTGCTGACCGCCCGAGCACACCCCCACCTTGCGGTCGGCGATCGACGAGATGCCGGCGCGCTGCAGCACCTCGTCGATGGGCCGGGTGTCGCTGAACAGGCTCGCCGTGAGCCGCAGCGTCTCGCGCACGGTGAGGTCCTTGAGCAGGCCGCCGGTCTGCAGCACCGCGGAGATGAGACCGTGGGAGATCGCCGACCGGGGACTGCGCCCGAACACCTCGATCTCACCCGCGTCGGGGTGCGCGAGCCCCAGGATCATGTCGATCGTGGTGGTCTTGCCTGCCCCGTTCGGGCCGAGGAACGCGACGATCTCGCCCTGCGCGACGGTGAGGTCGACGCCGCGCACGGCCTGGACCTTGCCGAACGACTTCACGAGGCTGCGAGCGCGGATCGCCGTGTGACCGGAGCCGCCGGAGCGAGCGGATGCCGCGTCTGCGGCGGGTGCGGATGAGCTCATGCTCAGAGCCTCCCGCAGGGCGATCCGCTGCACCAGAGCCGGTCGTCACGACCCGAATGTGACATTCGTCACGCCCATAGCACGCGTTTCGATCTTGTGAAAAGTCCTTCCACAGGCTTTGTCCCCGCTGAGAACGGGTCCAAGATATCGGGATGCGGTCCGTCGCCAGGCGGCCGTTTCTTTCACAGCTGGAGTCACATCACCATGACACTTTCCCCCCGCACGCGCGGCCGTCTCGGCCTCGTCGTGGCCGCGGTCGGCGCCTCCGCGCTGCTGCTGGCCGGTTGCTCGGGCAGCAGCTCCTCCTCGAGCTCGGGCTCGAGCGAGCCGCTGCTGATCGGCACGACAGACAAGATCACCTCGATCGACCCGGCCGGTTCGTACGACAACGGCTCGTTCGCCGTGATGAACCAGGTCTACCCGTTCCTGCTCAACAGCAAGTACGGCACGTCGGAGGTCACCCCCGACATCGCGACCTCGGCCGAGTACACCTCGCCCACCGAGTACACGGTGAAGCTCAAGCCGGGTCTGAAGTTCGCGAACGGCCACGACCTCACCTCCTCGGACGTGAAGTTCTCCTTCGACCGTCAGGTCGCGATCAACGACCCCAACGGTCCGGCATCGCTGCTCGGCAACCTCGACTCGGTCGCCACCCCAGATGACACGACCGTCGTGTTCACGCTGAAGGCGCCCAACGACCAGACGTGGCCGCAGATCCTCTCGAGCCCGGCGGCGCCGATCGTCGACGAGCAGGTGTTCTCGGCGACCGCCGTCACCCCTGACGACACGATCGTCGCGGGCAACGCGTTCGCGGGCCAGTACACGATCGACTCGTACAAGAAGAATGAGCTGATCGACTACAAGCCCTATGCCGGTTACCAGGGCGAGCTGGGCGCGGCCGCCAACGGCGGCGTGACGGTCAAGTACTACGCCGACTCGTCGAACCTGAAGCTGGATGTCTCCAACAACGCGATCGACGTCGCGTTCCGCAGCCTCACCGCCACCGACATCGCCGACCTGAAGTCGAACAACAAGGTGCAGGTCGTCGACGGCCCCGGCGGCGAGATCCGCTACATCGTCTTCAACTTCAACACCCAGCCCTACGGTGCGACGACCGCGGAGGCCGACCCGGCCAAGGCTCTCGCCGTGCGCCAGGCCGCGGCATCCCTCGTCGACCGCGCCGCCATCTCGCAGAACGTCTACAAGGGCACCTACACCCCCCTGTACTCCTACGTTCCGCAGGGCCTCGCCGGCGCCACCGAGTCGCTGAAGTCGCTGTACGGCGACGGCAACGGCGGCCCGAGCCTCGACAAGGCGAAGCAGATCCTCGAGGCCGCCGGCGTCACCACGCCCGTCACCCTCAACCTGCAGTACAACGGCGACCACTACGGCCCCTCGTCGGGTGACGAGTACGCCGCGGTCAAGAGCCAGCTCGAGAACGGCGGCCTGTTCACCGTCAACCTCGCGCAGACCGAGTGGGTGCAGTACTCCAAGGACCGCGTCGCCGACGTGTACCCGGCGTACCAGCTCGGCTGGTTCCCGGACTACTCCGACGCCGACAACTACCTGACGCCGTTCTTCTCGAAGGACAACTTCCTGAAGAACCACTACGACAACGCCGAGGTGCAGGACCTGATCACGAAGCAGGCCTCCGACACCGACGCCGCGTCGCGCGCGACCGAGCTCGGCAAGATCCAGGACCTCGTGGCCCAGGACCTGTCGACCCTGCCGCTGCTGCAGGGCACGCAGACCGCCGTCGTCGGCTCCGACGTCCAGGGCGCGACGCTCGACGGTTCGTTCAAGTTCCGTTACGCGCCGCTGCACAAGTAAGCGTCGTCCAGCGCCGTGGGCCGGGGGTCTCCCCCCGGCCCACGGCGCGATCCACGTAAGGTCGTTCCCCCATGGTCACTGCCGCCGTCGATCCGGCCGCACTCGCCCCCGCCGTCTCCAAGGGCGGCGGGCTCTGGCGCTACATCCTCGTGCGCCTGCTGCTGGTCATCCCCACCGTCTTCATCCTGGTCACCGTCGTCTTCGTGCTGATGCGTCTGACCGGCGACCCCATCACCGCCGCTCTCGGCGGACGTCTCCCTCCCGATCAGCTGCAGCAGCGCATCCACGAGGCCGGCTACGACCGACCCCTCTGGGCGCAGTACCTCGACTACCTCGGCGGCATCCTGCGCGGTGACTTCGGCACCACGATCACCGACCGCCGACCCGTGCTCGACGTGCTGCTGCAGTACGGCTCGGCCACCCTCGAGCTCGCGTTCTACGCGCTCATCGTCGCGTTCCTCATCGGCATCCCGTTCGGACTGGTCGCCGCCTACAAGCGCGACCGCTGGCCGGACGCCACCCTGCGCGTCGGGGCGATCCTCGGCTACGCGACCCCCATCTTCTTCGTCGGACTGCTGCTCAAGCTCGTCTTCTCGGTGTGGCTCGGGGTGCTCCCCACGAACGGCCGCGCCTCCACCCGCACCGAGCTGCTGCTCGGCAACCTCGACCACCCCAGCGGCATCTACCTGATCGACGCGATCCGACTCGGCAACGGCGCCGCCGTCGGCGACGTGCTGCTGCACGCGATCCTCCCCGGCGTCGCTCTCGGCATCCTGACCGCGGGCGTGTTCCTGAGGCTCGTGCGCACGAACGTGATCGGCACGCTCGGCGCGCAGTATGTGACATCCGCCCGCTCGCGAGGGGTGAGCGAGTTCCGCCTCGTCACCAAGCATGCGTACCGGCCCGCGTTGATCCCGATCATCACTGTCATCGGCCTGCAGATCGCGATGCTGCTGTCGGGGGCGGTGCTGACCGAGACGACGTTCGAGTGGAAGGGCATCGGCTTCATGCTCTCCGAGTATCTGAAGGCGCGTGACTTCGTCGCCGTGCAGGGGATCGTCGTCATGATCGCGGTCGTCGTGGCGCTGACCAACTTCGTGGTCGACGTGATCGCCGCTCTCATCGACCCGCGAGTGAGGTACTGATGTCCACGGATGCCTCCTCCCGCCCCGCGGCGGTCAGTGATCGCACGCGTCCTCTCGCCGACCGCATCCCGGTGCTCTCGCACCTGCGCCGCAGCGTCGGGCTGCAGCGCGCAATGCTCGTCATCGGCGTCGTCATCGTCGCCGTGTTCGTGCTCGTCGCCGCCTTCGCGCCGCTCATCGCGCCGTACTCATGGGCACAGCAGTCGGCGAACGGTGTCGACTTCGCGACCCAGCAGTCACCCAGTGCCGCCCACCTCTGGGGCACGACCGTCAGCGGCTTCGACGTGTTCTCGCGAGTGATCTGGGGCGCGCAGACGGCGCTGTTCGCGATCCTCGCGGCGATCGTGTTCTCGCTGTTCATCGGTGTCGCCCTCGGGCTTCTGTCGGGGTATTTCGGGGGTTGGCTCGACCGGGTGCTCGTCGTGATCTGCGACGCGATCTACGCGTTCCCGTCGCTCCTGCTCGCGATCGTCATGTCGATCGTGATCAGCCGCGGGCAGTCGACGCTGGTCGGCGGCATCCTGGCGGCCGCGATCTCGATCACCGTCGTCTTCGTGCCGCAGTACTTCCGCGTGGTGCGCGCCGAGGTCGTGCGGGTGAAGGCGGAGCCGTTCGTCGAGTCGGCGCGCGTCATCGGCGTGCCGCTCGGGCGCATCCTGGTGCGCCACGTGCTGCGCAACTCGACCCGCACGCTGCCGGTGGTCGTCACCCTCAACGCGTCCGAGGCGCTGCTCACCCTCGCGGGCCTCGGCTTCCTCGGGTTCGGCATCGAGGCGACGAAGGCCGCCGAGTGGGGCTATGACCTGAACCGGTCGGTCGCCGACGTGACGAGCGGGATCTGGTGGACCTCCATCTTCCCGGGCCTGGCGATCGTGCTCGTGGTGCTCGGCATCACGCTCGTCGGCGAGAGCCTCAACGACCTGAGCGATCCGCGACTGCGTACCCGCCGTCGCGCGGGAGGTGCCGCATGAGCGACGTCGCAGACATCCGAGACCTCACGGTCACCTTCGCGACCGACGGCGCGCCCGTCACCGCGGTGTCGGGCATCTCGCTCGCCGCGCACGCCGGCGAGGTGCTGGCGATCGTCGGTGAGTCCGGGTCGGGAAAGACGGTCACGGCGAACACGCTGCTGGGCCTGCTGCCCGAGACGGCGACGCTCTCGGGAGCCGTGATCATCCGTGGCGCCGACGGCGAGACCGATGTCGTGCACGCGACCCACGCGCAGCTGCGCGCGATGCGCGGGCGGGACGCGGCGATGGTGTTCCAGGAGCCCTCGACCGCGCTGAACCCCGTCTACACGGTGGGCTGGCAGATCGCGGAGGGCCTGCGCGCCCACCAGAAGATCAGCCGCGCCCAGGCGAAGGCGCGCGCGATCGAGATCCTGCGCACGGTCGGCATCCCCGACCCCGAGCGCCGCGTCGACGACTTCCCGCACCAGTTCTCGGGCGGTCAGAAGCAGCGCGTCGTGATCGCGATGGCGCTGGTGCTCAACGCGGGGCTGATCATCGCCGACGAGCCGACGACGGCGCTCGATGTCACCGTGCAGGCCGAGATCCTCGAGCTGCTGCGCACCTGCCGCGACGAGTTCGGCGCGACGATCGTGCTCATCACCCACAACATGGGCGTCGTCGCCGACCTCGCCGACCGCGTGATCGTGATGTACCGCGGCGACATCGTCGAGCAGGCGCCCGTGCGCGAGCTGTTCGCGTCGCCGCGCGAGCCGTACACGAAGGAGCTCCTCGCCGCCGTCCCGCGCGTGGGTGCGGGCAAGAGCCGCACGCAGGGGCAGGATGCCGCGGCATCCGCCCCGACCGAGGCGCCCGCCGACGCGGTCGTCGTCGCGCGAGCGGCTGAGATCGGCTACCCGGGACGCTTCGGTCGCGGCGGGGTCGTGGCCGTCAAGGGCGTCGACTTCTGGGTCGCGCCGGGCGAGGTCGTCGGCCTCGTGGGCGAGTCGGGGTCGGGCAAGACCACGATCGGGCGCGCCCTCGTCGGTCTCACGGAGGTCATGGGCGGGTCGCTGACCGTGCTCGGCACCGAGATGCGCGGCGCCACGAACCGGCGGCTCGCGCCGCTGCGACCCGAGATCGGGTTCGTGTTCCAGGACCCGGCGACGAGCTTCAACCCGTTGCTGACCATCGCCGAGTGCATCGCCGAGCCGCTCATCGTGCACGGCCGCGCCCGGTCGCCGCGAGCGGCGCGCGCCCGCGTCGACGAGCTGCTCGACGCGGTGCGCCTGCCGACCGCGTTCGGCGACCGGTTCCCGCATGAGCTCTCCGGCGGTCAGCGCCAGCGCGCGTCGCTCGCGCGGGCGCTGGCTCTGCAGCCGACGCTGCTCATCGCCGACGAACCCACCAGCGCACTCGATGTGTCAGTGCAGGCGACCGTGTTGGAGCTGTTCGCGCAGCTGCAGCGGGAGCTGGGGTTCGCGTCGCTGTTCATCAGCCACGATCTGGCGGTGATCGACGAGGTCGCCGACCGTATTGTGGTGCTCAGGCACGGCGTGATCCGCGAGCAGGGCACGACCGCTCAGGTGCTCGGCGCCCCGCGCGACGACTACACGAAGCGGCTGCTCGCCTCGCTCCCCGTGCCCGATCCGGTGGCGCAGGCCGCGCGCCGGCAGGAGTGGGAGCGCACGCGCGAGGGGTGACCGGGTGACCGACGACGAGGGCGACAGCCCGCACGCACCCGGGTATGCGGCGGAGCGGTTCACCGCGTTCTCCGACGCGGTGGTCGCCATCGCGATCACGCTGCTGATCCTGCCGCTCATGGAGAGCGTCGGCGACATCAGCTCGACCGAGGGCGGCACGTGGCGGTGGCTGGGCGACCACCACGACCAGTTGGTGTCGTTCGTGCTGAGCTTCGCGATCATCGCGATGTTCTGGGTGGGCAACCACCGACAGTTCTCCCGGGTGCAGCGGGTCGATGCCGCCGTCATCTGGCTGATGATGGCGTGGCTCGTGACGATCGTCTGGCTGCCGGTCGCAACCTCCATCACGGGGGCGGCGGGGTCCGGCGATCCGGTCGCGAAGTCGATCTACATGGGCAGCATGGTGGTCACGAGCCTGCTGTCGCTCTGCACACGCCTCTATCTGCGGCAGCATCCCGGTCTGCACGACACTCCCGAGAAGGCGCTGATCCGCGGCGTCGGCAACGATCTGTCGCTGGCCGTGCTGTTCTCGCTGGCGCTCGTGATCTCACTGCTGTTCCCCGCGATCGGCTACTACTCGCTGATCCTCATGGGTGCGAACGGCGTGCTCGAGCGCACGATCACGCGGGTCTTCCTCTCCCGCGATGGACGCGTCACGGGTTGACGAGCCGTCCGATCGCATCGCCGAACAGGCTCCACAGCCAGAACCCGATGAACACGACGGCCGCGATGCCGCCGAGCACCGACGCGCGGCGGCGGAGTCTCCGGCCGGCGGGAGCCACGACGGGCGGCGGCGTGACGTGGGGGGTGGATGCCGCGGCATCCGCTGGTGCGCCCTGTTCGCTCTGGACGCGCTCGTCGCGCCAGCGCGCCCACTGATCGAGCTTGGCCGTGAGGGCGCCGATGGTCGCGTCGAGCCACTGCCAGGTGGCGGGATCGAGGGTGACGAGGTCGCGCTCGGCGTAGAGGAACAGTCGGTCGTCGACGATCTCGACGTCGAGGGCGGCAGCGCTGTCGATGAAGCGCGCCATGATGTCGGGCGTGAACAGGTAGAGCGCGTCGCGCTCGTAGCCGGCGGGGCAGTACAGGCGGAAGTACCGGTCAAAGTCGCCCTCGAGCGACAGGTGCTGTGAGCGCGCGAAGTCCGCCGGCAGATTGGATGCCCCGAACATGCGGTTGTTGCCGACGGCGTCGAGCACGATGTTCGGCAACGGCACGTCGAGGCGCACGGCCACGTACCCCCACCGGTGCGTGGTGCGGTCCCGGTCCGAGCCGGTCTCGTACCGGTAGTTCGCGATCTCGATGTCGCGCCCGGACGCGGTACGCACGATATCCAGCGACTTCCGGTTCTCGCCAGTGTCGAAGATGACGCCCGGCAGGTTCGGGTCGTCGATGCGTGTCGTGTAGGTGAGACCGTTCGCGCGCGCGAAGGCGTCGAGCCGGTACGCGTGCACGGCGGCGCTGCGCCAGGTGCGCACGGCCGCCGAGACGAAGATCGCGAGCACTCCGACGACGGCGAGCACGAAGACGAGGGCGACGGGCGAGGCTCCGTCGCCCGTGGTGAGACCCACGATGACCGATCCCAGCACGCCGATGACGATGGGCACGATGACCGCCAGGGCGAACAGCGTCACGATGCCGGCGATGACGAACCCGACGACGCGTCCCGCGGTCATGCCTTTGTCGCGGGCCTTCCGGAACGCCCGCACCGCCGCCGGGTCGACCGGTGCGACGAGGGCGCCCGTGTCGAGGGCGCCGGATGCCGCCCGCCCCAGTCCGTTCATCGGTTCACCTTGTCGGCGTCCCAGTCCAGGTGCGCGCCCTCGTCGATCGGCAGTGCCTCGATGCCCTCCGCCGCACAGACCGCATCGATGAGAGCGGGCGGGCCGCCGACGACCGTCGAGTCGAGGTCGACCTCGCTGACGGTCACCCACGCCTGGTCGGATGACCAGACGATGCTCGGCGACAGGGCGGAGGGCGCGAAGCCGTAGCTCTCCGCGATGCGATCACGCCAGGGCACGTCGAGAGGCCAGTCGTCTGCGCTCAGCTCGCCGATCGTGCCGCGAAACACGACGAAGCCCCGGTTCGGCAGCTGCAGTCGGGGTGCCGCGGAGATCTCGCGCGAGAGCACGGCACCGCCCGCTGCCGCTGCCTGTCCGTCGGAGGAGAGGAACACCCGGCCGGTGCCGCTCGTGCTCTCGACGAGCGCGCCGTGTCCCTCCCACAGCGCGACGAAGATCTCGTCGGTGTCGCTGTGCGCTGCGAGCGTGCGGGCGAGGTGCGGCCATACCGCGGCATCCAGCTGACCCTGTTGAGGCGGGCGCACGCGCCATCCGTCGGCCGAGAGGAACTCGTCCGCCACGCTCGACTCCCACGTGTCGGTGGTTTGTCGCACGAGGGAGCCCCATTGCGCGAGAGGATGCCACGTCGTGCCGTGCATCGCCGCGGCCTCCGACCAGCTGACCGACCGGCGCTCCACGTCGTGCACCCCGTGGGCCATGAAGGCGTCCCACGCACGGAGATGTCGGGCGTACGGAAGTGGGGGCCACTGTCCGGCCATCGGGCGATCGGCGTCCGTCGGGTGGAACACTCGCGCGTAGCTCGGGAATCCGCGCGGGACGACGTCGTGCATGCTGCCGCGCCACGGATCGTCGATGCGCTCGACCAGCCACCGACCGGCGTCGGCCCCGTCCCCCACCCACTCCATGCCGACACCGTAGCGGGCGGGGCGACCCGCTGTCAGGCGTTCACGGCGGCGGCTCGCAGATCGAACTTGCGCACCTTGCCGGTGGCGGTGTGGGGCAGCTCCGCCACGAAGTGGAACTCGTCGGGCACCTTGAATGCGGCGAGCAGCCCGCGCGTGTGCACCCGCAGCTCGTCGGCGCCCGCGGCATGCCCTTCGCGCAGCACCACGAAGGCGACCGGCCGCTCACCCCATCGTGCGTCGGGGCGGCCGATGACGGCGACCTCGAGCACGGCGTCGTGCGAGACGACGGCCTGCTCGACCTCGACCGTCGAGATGTTCTCGCCGCCCGAGATCACGATGTCCTTCGCGCGGTCCTTCAGCTCGATGTAGCGGTCGGGGTGCATCACGCCGAGGTCGCCGGTGTGGAACCATCCCCCGCGGAACGCCTCCTTCGTGGCCCGGCTGTCGCGGAAGTACTCCAGCATGACGTTGTTGCCGCGCAGCACGATCTCGCCGATGGTCGTGCCGTCCGCGGGGACATCCTGCCCCTGCTCGTCGACGACCCGCGCGGACTCTGCCTGCACCATCCCCACCCCCTGCCGCGCGAGACGCTTGGCGCGCTCGCCGCGGTCGAGGCCGTCCCACGCGGTCTGGTACTCGCACACCGTGAACGGTCCGTACACCTCGGTGAGCCCGTAGACGTGCACGACGGTGATGCCGAGGTCCTCGAGAGTCTCGATGATGGTCGGCGACGGCGGCGCACCCGCGGTCGTGATGCGCAGTGGCCGCTCGACGAGGTGCGCGTCGGCGGACGCCGCGATCGTCGTGCACACGGTCGGCGCCCCGCAGAGATGGGTGACGGATGCCCCGTCGATGAGCTCCCAGATGCGGTCGGCCCGCACGGCGCGAAGCCCGACATGGGTGGCGCCGGCGGCGGTCACCGCCCACGGCGTGCACCAGCCGTTGCAGTGGAACATCGGCAGCGTCCACAGGTAGACCGACGCGCTCGTCAGCTGCTGGTGGAACACCTCGCCGAGCGCGTTCAGGTAGGCGCCGCGGTGCGTGTAGACGACGCCCTTCGGCTTGCCGGTCGTGCCCGAGGTGTAGTTGATCGAGATGGGCGCGCGCTCATCCCTCACATGCCATGACACCGGCTCGTCGAGGTCGGCCGCGCGGCCCAGGAACTCCTCGTAGGACACCTGACCGGATGCCACGTGCCCGCCCGGATGGCCGAACTCGGGGTCCTGCACCTCGACGACCTCCTCGAGGGTGCCGACGCTGGCGAGCGGGTCGCCGATCGACGCGAGGATCTCGGCGTCGGCGATCAGCACCCGCGCGCCGGAGTGCAGCAGGATGTAGTCGATCTCGGTCCGGCTCAGGCGGGTGTTGATCGCGACGAGCACGCCGCCCGCGAGCGGCACCGCGAAATGGCCGATCAGCATCTCGGGGGTGTTGGGCACGAGGTAGGCGATGCGGTCGCCGGGCTCGATGCGCGCCTGCAGCACCCGCGCCAGTTGCTCGGCCTCGTGGGCGAAGCGCCGGTACGAGTAGCGGCGCGCGCCGTAGACGATCGCGTCCTTGTCGGGGAAGACCTCCGCCGCCCGCTGCAGGAACCGCAGCGGGGTGAGCGGCTCGTCGTTCGCGGCGGGGCTGAGGGGAACGGGCGAGGTGATCGTCGTGGGTTCGGCGAGGTGAGGCATCCGGGTCTCCTTCGACAGCTGGGCGGCGCTCCGTCGCGCCGCGGTGGCACGATGCAAACACGGATGCCGCGGCCCCCACACCCCCCGATGGAGGGTGTCGGCCGGCGCCGGCCGTCAGGGCAGCAGGCCGAGGCGCCGCGCCGTCGCGACGGCCTCATGGCGCGAGTGGGCGCCGAGTTTCGCCATGATCGTCTGCATGTAGCCCTTGACGGTGTCGGGCTGCAGGGTGAGCCGCCGCGCCGTCTCGGCATAGGTGCAGCCGAGCGCGACCTGCGCGAGCACGTCCGACTCCCGTGCCGACAGCTGTGGGGCATCGTGCTGCCGGGCGCCCACGAGCTGCGCGTCGATCGCGAGCAGGCGGGCGGCGAGAGTCGGATCCGCGGTCGCTGCGGCCAGCGCGGTCAGTTCGGCGTGCGCCACCCGCACCGCGTCGCGGGCGTCCCGGTCGTCGGCGCGCACCGCGGGGTCGACGCCCCGCAGCGCCGCCAGCCGGCGGTCGACCTCGTCCCGCACGTGCAGCTCTCCGCCGATCGCGCGCGCTCCGCCGAGCAGGTGCGTCGCGACCGCGTCGCCGAGGCTCCCCTCGTCGCGTGTCGCGGCGTAGAGCACCGCGCGGGTGGCACCGTCGACCGTCACCGGCACGGCGACCATCGACCGCAGCCCTTCGCGTCGCACCGCACCGTCGTGCTGGTGGGAGATCTGCGGCGCTCCCACGTAGTCGTTGACCGCCGTCGGGCGTCCGCGCGCGACGGCTCCGCCGCCGACCCCTTCGCCCGCGCGAACGAACAGCCGGTGCAGGCTGTCGGTCTCGGTGCCCACGAGCTCGGTGATCGTGAACGCGTCGTGATCGACCAGTCCTGCCATCAGCACGTAGCCGGGCGTACCGCCTGCCAGACGACGCAGGATGCCGCGCAGCAGGTCGCGGTCGTCGGGCCGCAGGGCCGCCGCGCTGATGTCCGGCATCGTCGCCTCCAGATGATTGGGCCGCATCGTAGCACCGGCCCGTGCGCGGGAAGCGCCGCCGGTTGGCGGGGGTTCGTGGCATCCGATACACTTCGAAGGTTGTCCGTGTGCGGCTCCCGCCGCGCATCGCGGACACGTGCATCAACCCTCCTGCTGTCGGGAAACGCCCGGCAGCCGTTCTAGTCCGAAGGAGGTGGGTTAGTGACGCACACGCACCAGTACGAGCTGATGGTCATCCTCGACCCCGAGCTCGACGAGCGCCAGGTCACCCCGAACCTCGACAAGTTCCTGAAGGTCATCACGAATGATGGTGGCTCGATCGACAACGTCGACGTCTGGGGCCGCCGCCGTCTCGCCTACGAGATCAAGAAGAAGTCCGAGGGCATCTACGCCGTCGTCAACTTCACCGCGACCAGCGAGACCACGCAGGAGCTCGACCGCCAGCTGAACCTCAGCGAGCTCGTGTTCCGCACCAAGGTGCTCCGCGCCGAAGAGGCCATCGCTCTCATCGCGTCCGAGCAGAAGCGCGCCGACGAGAAGGCTGCCCGCAAGGCCGCCGCCGGTGCCGCGAAGGTCGCGAAGGCGTAACGACGATGGCCGGCGAGACCGTCATCACCGTCGTGGGCAACCTCACGGCCGACCCCGAGCTGCGGTACACGCAGAACGGGCTGCCCGTCGCGAACTTCACCATCGCGTCGACCCCCCGCACGTTCGACCGTCAGGCGAACGAGTGGAAGGACGGCGAGGCCCTGTTCCTGCGGGCGTCGGTCTGGCGTGAGTTCGCCGAGCACGTGGCGGGTTCGCTGACCAAGGGCAGCCGTGTCATCGCGACCGGTCGTCTGCGTCAGCGCTCCTACCAGGACCGTGACGGCAACAACCGCACCGCGATCGAGCTGGAGGTCGACGAGATCGGCCCCTCGCTGCGCTACGCCACCGCACAGGTCACCCGTGCGGCCGGCGGTTCCGGCGCCGGCGGCGGCGGATCGCGCGCCCAGGTCGCCGACGAGCCGTGGTCGACGCCCGGCTCCTCGAACAGCAGTGCCGACGCGTGGAGCGCCCCGGGCGCCTACGGCGACGACACTCCGTTCTGAATCTCGAATCACGGATGCCGCGGCCCCGCGCCTGAGGCATCCGCTCACACACACGAAGGAACACCATGGCTGGAAAGGCAAGCGGCGACCGCCGCAAGCCGCGGAAGGGCGCGAAGGTCGCCGCTCCCGCGAAGGCGATCCGCGTGGGCGTCATCGACTACAAGGATGTCGCCACGCTTCGCAAGTTCATCTCGGAGCGCGGCAAGATCCGCGCCCGTCGTATCACCGGTGTCTCGGTGCAGGAGCAGCGTCTGATCGCCAAGGCGATCAAGAACGCGCGCGAGATGGCGCTCCTGCCCTACGCCGGCGCAGGCCGCTAAGGAGCACCCATGTCGAAGCTGATTCTCACCAATGAGGTCGCGGGGCTCGGTAGCGCCGGCGACGTCGTCGAGGTCAAGAACGGGTACGCCCGCAACTACCTCATCCCCCAGGGCTTCGCTGTCGCGTGGACGCGCGGTGGCGAGAAGCAGGTCGCGTCGATCCGCGCGGCCCGTGAGGCCCGTGCCATCCACGACCACGAAGAGGCGCTCGCGCTGAAGGCGAACATCGAGCAGTCCTCGGTCAAGCTCGCGGTCAAGGCCGGCGCCGAGGGGCGTCTGTTCGGTTCCGTCAAGAACGACGACGTGGCCGACGCAGTCAAGGCCGCCGGTCTCGGTGACCTCGACAAGCGCAAGATCCACATCACGTCGCCGATCAAGTCGGTCGGCACCCACGAGGCGACGGTCCGTCTGCGCGACGACGTCACCGCCGTGATCACGCTGCAGGTCGTCGCCGCGAAGTAATCCGGCGCGACGCACGGCTGAGGGCCCCGGGATCCTTTCGGATCCCGGGGCCCTCAGCGTTTCCGGGGGGATGCGGGTCAGGCGAAGCTGGCCACGCGGCGGCGACGGATCACCGAGTAGCCCGCGGCGCCCACACCGGCGGCGACGAGCGAGGCGCCCATGAGCATCAGCGGGAACAGGCCGGCCGCGCCGGTGAAGGCGAGGGCGCCGCTCGTGCTGGCTGCAGAACCGAAGATCGATCCGTTGGTGCCGGGGTCAACCGGGTTGGTCGGGTTCGTCGGGTTGGTGGGGTTCGTCGGGGTGGTGGGCGTGGTGTTCGTCGGGCAGTTCACCGTGTTCGGGGTGAGCAGCGCGACCGAGTTGCACGACGCCGACAGCGGCACGTTCACCGTCGCGAGCCCGGTGCCGTTGACGAGCCCGGTCACTGTCGAGACGAGCGGGTTGAGGGCGTCGTTCACCAGCGGGGAGAGCACGTCGCTGCCTCCGGTGGCCGAGGAGAGTCCCGGCACCAGGGTGTCGAGACCGGCAGGCAGGCTCGAGGTGCCGAGGCTCGGCACCAGCGTGCTCAGACCGGCGGGAAGCTGGCTCTGCAGTCCCGACAGCGCCGAGCTCAGCGGGTTGCTGCTCGATGACAGTCCGCCCAGGAGCGAGGTCAGCGGGTTGCTGCTCGCCGACGACCCGCCGCCCGCGCCGCCCGTTCCCGAGACGGCGTTGCCCAGCACGCCCACCGCGTTGCCGCCGATCGTGACGGGTGCGTTGACGCCCACGAGCCCCTTGCCGGGTGTGGTCGCGGGCGCGGACGGGGAGGTCGACGTCGAGGCGTTGCCGGCGACGCCGACGGCGTTGCCGCCGATCGTCACCGGGGCGTCGACCTGAACGAGCTTCGGCACTCCGGACGATCCGGAGACGGCGTTCGGGTTGACCGTGATGACGCCGTTGAGCAGGTTGCCGAGCGGGTTGCTCGACGACGATCCGCTGGAGGACGACCCGCTCGACGAACCTGGGGTGTCGGTGGCGGTGCCGCCGATGCCGATACCGCTGCCGGTGATGGTCACCGGCAGGTGCACGCCGATGAGGGCGCCGTTGTCGTTGTTGGTGTTGTCGCCCGTGGCGGCGTTGGCGGCCACCGCGCCCGTGAGGGCGAGTCCGGTGCCGATGGCGATGCCGATGACGGATCGCGTGAGGTGCGTGCGCATGATGGTGTTCCTTCCAGGGAGATGACGGTTGGTGGCCGAGGCCACCCGGCGCTCCGCGCGGGTGCGCGGTGAGGGATATGCAGTTGTGGGGAGAGAGGTCTGAAGGTGTGCGTCCCGGGTCGACGCCGCGTCGAGGAGGTGCGATGTCGACCCGGGACGGTTGCGGCGACCCGCGCTCTCGCGAGGAGCGGGGACGTCGCCCATCTCGGTCGTCGCCCGCTGGCCGATCGGCCGACGACGAGCGCCGGACACGCCGAGGGCGACCAGCCGGCTGTCGACTGCATCGACGTGGCCGAGCCGGGGCGCCGCTGCCGCGATGAACGCGGCGGGGGCCGAGGCATCCGATGCGCACCCAGGGGTCCCCGACACAGGAAGAGTCGGCGAAGTGCGGATCGTGGCGGACGTCGCGTCAGCGAGGGAGCGGAGCTGGGCGGTGGGGTCGTCGACGACCGAGGCCGTGCGATCACCCCCGACCGAGGTGGATGGCCCCCCGGTGGCCGCGGGGGCGGCCACCGGGGAGTGAGTGGGCATGCCACCTCGCGGGCCGGTCGGCCCGCTGATCGGCGACGTCGCGACGATCGCCGTCGCGGATTCCGCGGGGCGCACCGGGGCGTGCGAATCGAAGGTGTGCATGGTCTGTTCCCATGTGAGGGTCGCGAGGGCGCGACGGATCGTCTGGCGAGCGGTCGCTCGTCAGGTGTGCGGTGGGGTGTCAGCGGCGCCGGAGGTCCGGTGGCGGATCGGGTGGCTGCCCGAGTGGCCCGGGTGGGCCGGCGGAACGACAGTGTGGGGCGGCGCCGGCGGGAACCCCGAGAGTGCCGAGCGTGGGGCTCGCCATCATCGGGTTGCCCGACCCGCTGGCGCCGCCCGGCGCCAGGGTCCCCGTGGGGAGGGTGGGGTGCACCTGGCCCGACGCGTCGGAGGCGCCGGAGCGG
>NZ_SCOB01000020.1:0-39333 GCF_005503465.1 Microbacterium sp. 4NA327F11
CTTCCGCCCCACCCCCTGACCGCGGCCGGTCGCGCCGCCGCGCGCCGCCCGCCCGACGCCCACGGAGACGCACAGCATGACCGACATCGGATTCCTCGGACTCGGCACGATGGGCCGCGCGATGGCCGGCCGCCTCCTCGAGACCGGGCACCGCGTGACCGTCTGGAACAGATCGGATGCCCCGGTCGCCGAGCTCGTCGCCGCCGGAGCGGTGGCCGCGGCATCCCCTGCAGATGCGCTCGGGGCACCCGTGTCGATCTCGATGCTCGCTGACGACGCGGCCGCCGAGGCCGTGCTCACCGAGGACGCCCTCGGCGCCGCACGAGGCCACGTGCACGTGAACGCCGCCTCGCTGAGCCCCGACACGGCCGACCTGCTCGCGGCGCGGGCAGCAGCGGCCGGCGCCGGCTACGTCTCGGCGCCGGTGCTCGGACGCTACCCGGTGGCGGCGGCGGGACAGCTCAACATCCTCGCGGCCGGCGATCCCGCGGCGATCGAGACCGCCCGCCCCGCGCTCGCATCTCTCGCGGCCCGCATCTGGGAGTTCGGAGCCGTGCCGCGCACCGCCAACATCGTCAAGATCGCCGTCAACTACGACCTCATCCATGCGATGCAGGCCATCGGCGAATCCGTCGCACTCGTCGAACGGCACGGGGTCGAGGCATCCGCGTTCGTCGACCTGCTCACCCACTCGTTGTTCGCCGCGCCCGCGTACTCGATCTACGGCGACGTGATCGCCCAGCGCCGCTACTCCCCGCCCGGCTTCCACATGTCGCTCGGATTCAAGGACCTGCGCCTGGCGGAGGCCGCCGCCGCATCCGTCGGGCTAGAGATGCCGACCGCGGCCGCGCTGCACGGAGTGTTCGAACGCGCGATCGCCGACCCGTCGCTGCGAGACCTCGACTGGTCGGCGATCGCGGAGGTCACGCGCTCGGCGTGACCTCCCGGTTCAGGTGAGGGTCCAGCCCCGATCGACGTAAAGGCTGGTACCGGAGACCCCGCGGTTGTCGAGCAGGAACTCGACGGTGCCGACCACGTCGGCCACCGTGGCGAGCTCGCCGCCCGGCGTGCGTGACCGGTAGGCGTCCAGAACGCCGTCGGGCTTGCCCGCCCAGAACGGGCTGTCGCCGATGATCCCCGGGTGCAGCGCGTTCACACGGATCGGGGCGAGCTCGAGAGCGAGGGTGTGCGTGAGTCCCTCGACGCCGCCGTTGATCGTCGACACCGTGGTCGAGCCGGGATAGGGCAGGTCCTTCGCGCGACCGCCGAAGAGCACGATGCCGGTGCCGACGCTCGGGGTCAGCCGATCCAGCAACGCGTGCACGGTCTCCGCGTAGCCGACGAGCTTGAGGGTCACGAGGCGTCGCGCCCGCGCGATGTCGTAGTCCGCGATGGTGTTCGCGTCGCGCTCGATCGCGGCGAGCACGAGCCCGTCGATCGCACCGACTCCGGCGAGCGCGGGCGCGATCTGCTCGGGCTCCGAGATGTCGAGGGCGAGGGACGCGGCATCCGGTCCGAGACCCTCGGCGATCTCGGCCGCCCGGGCCGCATCACGCCCCGTGATGATCACGCGATCGCCGCGGGCGAGGAGGGTGCGCGCGAGCTCGAGGCCGATGCCCGAGGTGCCGCCGACGACGAGGATGGTGCGCTGCGACATCGCCTACGCCTCTCCCCGACCCCATACCGTGTTGAGGTGCGACTGCGGGTCGCGCACGGTTGGCAGGATGCCGTCGACGGAGTAGTAGCGCTTGCCCGCGACGATGAGCTCCTCCGCGGGGAACTTCGTGATGACCTCGCAGCCGGTGGCCGTGACGACGACCTCCTCCTCGATGCGGGCCGCACCCCAGCCGTCGGCAGAGGGCCAATAGGTCTCGAGGGCGAAGACCATCCCCTCCTCGAGCACTTCCGGGTGATCGAGCGACACGAGACGGCTGAAGATCGGCTTCTCCCAGATCGAGAGCCCCACGCCGTGTCCGTACTGCAGCGCGAAGGCCGCCTCTTCGTCGGGGAAGCCGAACTCCTGCGCGGTCGGCCACACCGACACGATGTCGGCGGTGGTCGCGCCCGGGCGCACGAGGGCGATCGCGCGATCCATGTACTCCCGGGCACGCGTGTAGGCATCCCGCTGCGCCGACGAGGCCGACCCGACCGCGAAGGTGCGGTAGTAGCAGGTGCGGTAGCCGTTGAAGCTGTGCAGGATGTCGAAGAAGGCGGGGTCGCCCGGCCGGATGATGCGGTCGGAGAAGACGTGCGGGTGCGGCGAGCAGCGCTCGCCCGAGATCGCGTTCACTCCCTCGACGTACTCGGAGCCGAGGTCGTAGAGGGTCTTCGCCACGAGCCCGACGGCCTCGTTCTCGCGCACGCCCGGCCGCAGGAACCGGTACAGCTCGTCGTAGGCCGCATCCACCATCGAGGCGGCCTGGGTGAGGAGCCGGATCTCGTCGCCCGTCTTGACCCGTCGGGCCTCCATGAAGATCTGCTGGCCGTCGACGACCTGGATGCCCTCGCGCTGGAGGGCGAAGAGGATCGGCAGCTCGATCACGTCGACGCCGAGCGGCTCGTGGGCGAGACCGAACTTCTCCAACTCGCGCTTGATCTTCTTCGCGACCTTCTCGGCGATCTCCGCATCGGGGCTGAACGCGCCACGCAGGGTCGAGATGCCGGCGCGCGCACCGGACTCCAGTCGCGGGCGCTTGGCACCCTCGTGCGGGGCATTGGGGTCGGCGTCCATCTCCATGCTCGTGACGTCGAGCCAGGGGTTGTAGAGCTGGTGGTGCTTGGCGGCGGAGCCGAAGTCCCACGAGATGGGGTCGGTGCGGCGGGTCAGCAACGAGAAGCGGATGAGCTTGTCCATGGCCCAGGTGCCGATGTGCGTCGCGGTCATGTATCGGATGTTGGAGAAGTCGAACGCCAGCACCGCACCCACGTCGCTGCGGTCGAGTTCGGCGCGCAGACGCGTGAGTCGCGCGTCGCGAAGCCGATCGAAGTCCACGCGCTGCTCCCAGTCGACGGCGTTTGTGCCCGTCGTGCCCGTACTCTTCATCGAGTTCTCCTGTCAGTTGCAAACACACAGTGTTTAGTAAAAGTGTACATTGTGCAGTTTAAGTTAACGCTTATGCGGTGTATTGTCGGGCGCATCGGCTCGTGTACGCCATGACTGGATGCCGCGGCCACCGCCGACGCGATGAGCACCCCCTGGAGGACGTATGACCACCGAGGACATCGGCGCGCGGATCCGCGACGCCCGACTCGAACGAGGCCTCAGCCTGCGCAGCGTGGCCCAGGCCCTCGGCGTCTCGGCATCTCTCATCTCGCAGGTCGAGACAGGCAAGACCCAGCCCAGCGTGTCCACCCTGTACGCGATCGTGAGCCACCTGGGCGTCTCGATGGACGAGCTGCTCGGCGTGAGCGCGACCGCCGTCGACGAGGCTCCGGTCACGCCGATCTTCCGGCCGTCCGGCACCGTCAAGCCCGCCGTGCAGCGCGGTGACGAGAACCCCGTGCTCGAGATGGAGAACGGCGTCATCTGGGAGCGACTCGCCGTCGGCGAGGGCGGGCCCGCCGACGCGCTGCTCGTGACCTACGCACCCGGCGCGACCAGCTCCATCGAGGGCAAACTGATGCGCCACTCGGGCATCGAGTACGCCTACCTCATCGAGGGAGAGCTCACCCTGCAGCTCGACTTCGACACCTTCACGCTGCACGCCGGCGACTCGTTGCAGTTCGACTCGGTGCGCCCGCACCTCTACTCGAACCGCGGCGACGTCCCCGCCCGCGGCATCTGGTTCGTCGTCGGCCGACGCCAGCAGAACCAGGCCATGCCGACCGCTCCCGGAGAGGCCGGGCGCGGCGAGCAGCTGGCGTCGGCCGTCGACGTGCTGCGGGCGATGGACGACCTGCACGGCTGAGCCCGCGGCATCCATCACAGTCCCCGTGGCGGGGCGGACCGGCGGCGCAGCTGCGCGATCATCGGCAGGATCGCCGCGATCAGCACGAACACGCCCTGCACCCAGTACTGCCAGGCGAGGCCCAGCGAGAGGTAGGCCAGCGCGTTCGTGATCGTCTGCAGCAGCAGACCTGCCGCCGCGACGGCCAGCGCCGAGCCCGACCCGCCGAAGATGCTCGCCCCGGCGATGACGATCGCCGTCACCGAGGTGAGGGTGAGCGCCTGACCGGTGTTAGCGTCACCGATGCCGGTCTTCGAGTACAGCGCGAGCCCGGCGATGGCCGCGATGACGCCGGCGGATGTCGCGGCCAGCAGCCGCATCGACCGCACGTTCACTCCCATGCGGTTCGCCTTCACCGCATCGGATCCCGCGGCGCGGAAACCGCGCCCCAGACGTGTGCGCTGGATCACGAACCACATGACGACGGCGAGCACGATCGCGATCGCGAGCACGAGCGGGATGCCCGCCACTGCGGTGCCGATCAGCACCATGATGTCGTTCGACGCCGATCCGCCCGGACTCGGACGCAGCACCTGCGCGGCGCCGACGACGGCGATCGAGGTGACGAGGGTCGCGATGACCGGCGGCAGGTTCAGTCGCGTCACAAGCAGACCGTTGACGAGGCCGACGGCGAGCCCCGCGACGAGCGCGAGCACCACCCCGAAGAGGAACAGCCCGATTCCGCCTCCGCCGAAGAACGAGATGACGACGGTCGAGAGAGCGAGCACCGATCCGATCGACAGATCGATGCCACCGGTCATGACCACGACCAGCTGAGCGAGGCCCACGAGGATCAGCACCGAGGAGCTGGCGAGCAGCTGGGACATGTTGAGAGGGCTGAGGAACGCCGTCGAGAAGAACGTCGTCGCCATTCCCAGCAGCACCGTCAGCACCAGCAGGGCGCCGGCCTGCAGCTCGCCGCGCACCGCCAGAGGGATGCGGCGACGCCGCGGGACCGCGCTGACCGTCGCGACCGAACCGGTCTCGGACATCACCGCAGCGCCCGTGATCGCGCGCTCGGTGACGGCGGCACCCGTGAAGGTGTCCTGCACCTGGCCACGGGAGAACACGACGACCCGGTCGCAGAGACCCTCGAGCTCGACCGCGTCGGTCGAGAGCACGACCACCGCGACTCCATCCGCCGCCATCGAGCGCAGCACGGCGTAGATCTCCACGCGCGCCCCGGCGTCGACGCCCTGCGTCGGGTCCTCGACGAGGAGCACTTTCGGTTCGCCGAGGCGCGCGCGGGCCAGAAGCACCTTCTGCTGACTGCCGCCGGAGAGGCTGGCGACAGGAGTCTCGAGGGTGGGGGTCTTCACGGCGAGACCGGCGATCGCCGTGCGGGTGAGCGCGTACTCACGACGACGGTCGACGAAGCCGGTGGGCATCGCCTCGGCGATCGAGGGGGCGATGACGTTCTCGCGAACCGACATCTTGCCGAACATCGCCTCGCCGATGCGATCGCCGGGAAGGAACACGACGCCGTCGCGCACCGCGGTGCGGGCGGAGCGCACATCGAGCGGCCGGCCGGACAGGAGCACACGGCCGGCGGTCGATCCCAGGCCGGCGAGGCCGCGCAGCACGGCGCGCTGGCCGTTGCCCTCGACGCCGGCGAGTCCGACGATCTGTCCGGGCATCGCGGCGAACGAGATGTCTCGATAGCCCGGGCCACCGAGGCCGAGCACCTCGAGGAGCGGAGTGCCGTCGGCATCCGGCCCCGACTTGTCGGGGAAGGTCGTCTCCAGAGAGCGTCCGACGATGAGCTCGACGATCTCGTCCGCGCTGTAGTCGGAGACGCTGCCGCGTCCGACGACGCGGCCGTCGCGCAGCACCGTCAGATCGGTCGCGATCTCGATGACCTCGGGGATGCGGTGGGTGATGTAGACGACCGCGACACCGTCGGCGAGCAACTCGCTCACACGGTCGAACAGCCAGCGGGTCTCGTCGGGACCGAGCGCTTCGGTCGGCTCGTCGAGCACGAGGATGCGGGGGTCGGATGCGAGCGCGGCGGCGATCTCGATGAGGTGCGCCTCGCGCAGCGAGAGGGTCGAGATCGTCGCCTGAGGATCGATCTCGAGACCGAGCTTCTCGAAGTGGGCCTTGAGCCACGCCGCCGCGCCCCGGCGTCGGGGGCGCTTCGAAGCGGGGAGGAGCAGGAGCACGGCGTCGACCACCGTGAGGGAGGGGGCGAGCGCGGGGATCTGGTAGACGATCGCGAGACCGTTCTCCCGCGCATCCGCGGTCTGGATCCGGGAGAACTCCCGGCCGGCGAGGCCGATCGTGCCGGTGTCCGGCACGACCGACCCCGCGGCGACTCCGACGAGGGTCGACTTGCCCGCCCCGTTCTCGCCGAGGATCGCGTGGACCCTCCCCGGTGCGATCTCGACGCTCACATCGTCGAGGGCGCGCACGCCGGGATAGGACTTGGTGATCCCCGTGAGAACGAGGGCGGGTTCAGTCATCGTCGGAATCCTTCGTGTCGTCAGCCGAACAGCTGCGTGATCTCAGCAGGGGTCAGGAGCGTGGACGGCGTCGCGTCCGGCGGCGCCGACGCGAGGCACGCCTTGTCGGGTGCGATCGATCCCGACGTCTGGCCGGTCGAGTCCTCATAGAGCGCGAGCTGGTAGATCGAGGGCTCGGTGTCGCTCGTCCCCTGGAAGGCGGCGACGGCCTTGCGAAGGGCGACGCGGCCGATCCACGTGCGCGACGACACGGTCGCCAGCTCGTAGCTCGGGTTGGTCTTCTTCAGCGCGTCGTAGCCGCACGAGAGCGAGTTGTCGTCGGTCGAGGTCAGCAGCGGCACCGAGATGCCCGCGGCCTGGTAGGCGCGGATGACACCTGCTGCGGATGCGCCGTAGTCGGCGATGACCGCGTCGATCTTCGGGTACTGGGCGAGAAGTCCCGCCATGGCCTGCTGCGCCTGAGCCGGGTCCCAGTTGGTGACGACGGGCTCGGAGTTGAGGAGCTTGATCTGCGGGTTGGCCGCGACGACCTCCTTGACACCCTCGAACTCCTGCGAGGACACCGCCACGCCGGAGGGTCCGCCGAGGAAGACGACGTTGCCGCCGGCTGAGCCGAGACGGTCGACGACCCACTGCGCCCACGACTTGCCGACGAACTGCGGGGACTGGTCGGTGTAGTCGAGGTAGTCGGTGCCGGCCTTGCCGTTCGGGTCCGAGGCGAACGCCACGACGTAGGATCCGGCCTGGGTCGCCTGGCGCATGGCCGGCAGGTGGGCGTCGCCGGGCCCGGCGTCGGGGATCACGAGGATGATGTTCGTGCCCTTCGATGCGAGGCTCGTGATTCCGGACGTCGTCTTCTCGAGATCGAACGATCCCGCGACGTAGTCGACGCTGGTGATCGCCTTGCACTTCGCGGCTTCGGACTTGATCTCGGCGAGAACGGTCTTCGACCAGCTGTTCGTGCCGCCGCCGTCGACGACACCGACGGTCATCGGCTTCGCGTTGGCGGTGCAGATGCTCGACATGTCGGCGAACTGGGACACGGTTCCGACCGAGCCGGCGGCGATGTTGGCCTGGAGGTTCCCGGCCGTGGCGCTGGTCGAACTGGCGTTCGTGGACGAACAGCCCGCGAGCGCTGTGGCGACGATCGCGAGTGACGCGGCCGCTGCTGCGGCGACGCGACGTCGCTTGATGATGCGATTCACTGCACACTCCTCATTGAGTTCACTGGTGGTGGGGGTGGGTGCGACGGGTCACTTCTGACGCCGGACGAGGCGTCGCAGCCTCGCCGACGTGCCGCCCAGCTCGAGCTGGGCGACGATCCCGACGCCGATGATCAGCGCCTGGACGATGTTCTGCACGGCGGTTGCCTGCGTGAAGGTCTGCACGAGCTGGCCGAGCTGGGCGAGGAAGAGCGCACCCAGCGCGGTGCCGATGAAGCTCCCCTTCCCGCCCGTGAGGGCGGTACCGCCGAGCACGACGGCGGCGATCGAGGGCAGGAGGTAGTCGTTGCCGGCTGTCAGGGTCGGCGAGCGCAGCAGACCGGCGAGCAGCACCCCGGCACCGGCCGCGAGGGCGGCGGCGAGCCAGTAGGCGCTGATCGTGTAGGCCCGCGTCGCGATCCCGATGTTCGCAGCGCTGCGCGGGTTCTCGCCGACGAGTTCGAACCGGCGCCCGACGCGCGTGCCCTTGACGACGAGGTGGATGATCACGACGATCGCGACGGCGAAGAAGGTCAGCACTGGGATGCCCCAGAGTCGGCTGAGCGCGAAGTTGCTGAGCTCCAGAACCGACTGGGCGCCGAATCCGCCCGAGACCGCCTGGACGGCGCCGATCATGAGGGCGTTGCTGGCGATCGTGACGACGAGAGGCGGAAGACCGAAGACGGTGATCACCACTCCGCTGAGCAGGCCGAACAGCGAGGTCGCGACGATCGCGACGATGACCGCGGTGGTGAGCCCCCAGTCGGCCCCGAACTTGGCCGCGATGAGCGCACCGAGAGTCACGGCGCCGGGGATCGACAGGTCGAGCCCGCCCTGCTGGATGACGAGGGTCTGGCCGATGGCCACGATCGCCGTGAGCGCGGCGAAGGGGAGCATCGAGACGATCGCCGTCGTGCCCACGCTGCCGGGGGCGATGAGCGGGCTGATGGCGAAGAGCAGCGCCACGGCGATGAACGCGCGGGTGCCCGGCCACGACAGCACCTCGGCGAGGAGGGGTCGGCGGTCCACCGGCGCCGTGCGCGTGCGCACCTCCGCCGGTTCGTTCACGGTGGTCATGACTGCACAGTGAGGTCGGGGTGCCACGAGCCGTCGAGGTGCGCCTCGGGCCACTCTCCGACGATGTAGTCGCGCGAGGCCTCGGCGCGGGAGCGCAGCGCCGCGTAGTCGACACCGACGAGCTGACCGTCCTTCTTCACGCGCCGGCCCTGCACGAACACGTCGCGCACGAGCCCGGGGTGGGCGTTGTAGACGACGGCGCCGATGGGGTTGTTCATCGGGGTCATCGCAAGAGCCCGGTCGTCGAGCACGACGATGTCAGCGGCCTTTCCGACGACGAGCGATCCGGTGAGGTGGTCGAGGCCCGCGGCGTGCGCGCCGTCGATCGTGGCGAACTGCAGCACGTCGTTGACGCTGAGGCCGATGCGCTCGACGACCTCGCCGGTCTCGACGGCGGGGGCGTTGTCGAGGGCGCGCTGCATGCCGATGGCGGTGCGCATCGTGCCGAACATGTCTCCGCCGTTGCTCGAGCAGACGTCGATGGAGAAGGTGGGGCGGATGCCGTGCTGCAGCAGACGTCCGGTGGCGGGGTATCCGTGTCCCATCTGCATCTCGACGTCGGGGGCGCAGGAGGCGGTGCCGCCGCTGTCGGCGATCATCTGCAGCTCGTCGTCGCCGAGTGTGCAGCAGTGCACGTAGGTGATGCGGTCCGAGAGCAGCCCGTCGTCCTTCAGCTTGCGGATGGGGCCGGACTTCCCCCAGTAGCCGTCGCCGACGTGCACGGTCACGCGCAGGTCGAGTTCGTCGGCGAGCGCGAAGTCGTGCCGGTTGACCTCGGGGGTCACGAACTGCGGGCCGCGCAGGGCGAGGGCCATCGTGACGAGTCCCGTGTTACTGCTGAACACCGTCTCCCGCAGGCGCCGGGCGTCCTCGGCCGGGTGGTTGTTAGGCGACGGGAGCGGGGCGCCCCACTGCTTGTTGCCGCCGCCGTGCGCGAACACGGCGCGCATGCCGGTGTCGGTGAGGGCCTGCACCGCGGCATCCGCGTGGGCCGGGGTCGCGAGGTTGTGCGACCAGTCGACGAGGGTCGTGATGCCGGCGTCGAGCGCTTCGAGGGCACCGAGGTAGTTGCCCGTGTAGGTGTCCTCGGGCCGGAAGAACTTCGAGAGCCCGGTGTGGAGTCCGGCGAGGTACTCGGTGAGTGACCAGTCGGATGCCACGTTCCGCACGACCGACTGCCAGGTGTGGCGGTGGGTGTCGACGAAGCCGGGCAGGACGATGCGTCCGGTGACGTCGATCACCTCGGCGTCGTCCACGGACAGCCCGTGGCCGATGGCCTCGATCGTGCCGTCCGCGGAGATCAGGATGTCCGTGTCGGGAAGGACTTCTCCCGCGCGGGCCGAGGTGATGACGGTTCCGCCGCGGAGCAGGGTGCGGGTGCTCATAGTCTTCATTGACTCCAGGTGCCGGTGCGCCGATCCCCCTTGGTCGGCTCACGTGTGAGTGTGCTGTCGCCACGCTAATAGCCTCACTGCACAGTGTCAAGGTTCACTGAACACTAATGTTCAGTGAGCCTTGACACTGGCGCAGTTGAGGGCGTCAGGCGCGTTCGCGATACAGCGGGATGTCGATGGGCGGCTGCGGGATGAAGCCGCCGTTCGCATCCATCTGGTCGTAGAGGTAGCCCTGCGAGGCATCCATTCGGCGCATCGCCGCCGGGAGGTCGACGTGCACGAGGCGCCCGTCGCGCTTGACGACGCGACCGTCGACGAGCACCGTGTCGACGAGCCCGGCGTGGGCCTGCGAGATGATCGCCCCCGCGGGGTCCCGCCGGTTCCAGCCCGCCTGGCTAACCCCGCTCATGTCGAGCAGCACCACGTCGGCGCGCTTGCCGGGGCTGAGCGACCCCACGACGTCGTCCACGCCGGCCGCCTTCGCACCGTTGATCGTCAGCCAGCGCAGCGCGTCGCGGGTGGTCCACAGCATCTGCTGCGGGGCCACCATCCGCTCGTAGCCGGGCTCATCTGATCGGTACCGCGTCGCCTGCAGCACGAGACGGGCGTGCGAGATCATGTCGCCGGCGTCGCCGCTCACGCAGTCGATGCCGAGGCTCGGCCCCGGCGTATGGCGCGTCGCCTCGGCGATACGCGGATAGCCCATGCCCATCTGCATCTCGGTCTCGGCGCAGACCGAGACCATCGTGCCGGTGCCCTCGAGCAGTTTCCACTCCTCGGGCGTGTTGAACGTGCAGTGCACGAGCAGCAGATCGTCGCCGAGCAGATCGTGGCGGTGCATCACCGCGACATCCGAGAACAGCTGCCGCACGATCACCTGGTTCGCATGCTGCGTCATCCGAGCGCCGAGCTCGCGGGCGAACGCGAACTCGCGCACCACCTCGGCGGCGGGCGTGATCGCGAGCTCCTGGGGCACGAGGCCGAACCGCAGCACGCCGTCGGACGAGAAGTAGGTCGACTTGATCTCGCGCGCGAGCGCCGCACGCGCCGGATAGCTCCCCGACTCCTCCCCCGACTCGGCGCCGCCGCGGCTCTCCGACCAGGTGTTCTCGACGACGGGGGTCATGCCGTGCCCGTACAGGCCACGGATGCCGGCGTCCAGAAGCCCCGTGACAGCGGCGTGCGCTCCGTCCGGGTCGAGGATGTTGTGGCAGTAGTCGACGAGACTCGTCACCCCCGCGTTCAGGCAGTCGAGCGCACCCAGGTAGTTGCCGACGTACATGTCCTCGGCGCGATAGCGCGGTGCCATCTGCAGGCGGATGCCCCTGAGGTAGTCGGGGATGTTGCCGTCAGCGAGGATGCCGCGCAGCGCCGTCTGCCAGGTGTGCCGGTGGGTGTCGACCATGCCCGGCATCGCGATCATGTGCCCGGCCTCGATGATGTCCGCGTCGACCTGATCAAGGCCCTGTCCGACGGCGACGATCGTGCCGTCCTCGATGAGGATGTCGCCACGGGGGAGGTCGCCGATGGAGTCGTCCATCGAGACCACGGCGGCGCCTCGGATCAGTGTGCGGGCGGTCATGCGGGGGTCCTTTCGTGACGTGCCGTGCGGGGCGCGTCGATCCACGGGTCGATCAGGGTCTTGGTCTGGAGGGGCGCACCGGCGATGAGCGGCACGAGGCCGCCGCTGACGACCTCGTCGAGCGGCAGCACGGTCTCGGCGATGTCGCTCCAGTCGGCGCGGGATTCGAGCAGGCGCACAGCGTCGGGGAGGTCGGCGGCCATCACGTGGGCGACAGTGCCGACGATGGTGAGCTCGGCGAGCGTCCAGTGCGCGAGCGCCGCGGGCGGCTCGCCCTTCTGAATCCCGACCGGGACGATCGTCGCGCCCGGGTGCGCCGCGTCGATGACGGACTCCCAGCCGGCCTTCGAGCCGCTGACCTCGAAGAACACATCGACGTCCATCCCGAGCTCGGCGACACGGTCGGCGAGGGTGGCGGTGCCGGCGACGAGCGTCTCCTGTGCGCCCAGGCGCACGGCGAGCTCGAGACGGTCGGCGTTGAGGTCGACCACGAGCACCCTGGCGCCGGTGGCCGCGGCGGCGACCGTGAGGAAGGCGCCGATCCCTCCGACTCCGACGATCACGGCATCGTCGCCGGCCGAGAGTCCACTGCGCCGCACCGCGTGCACGGCGATCGCCATCGGCTGCGCGAGCCCGAGCGTGTCGGACGCGAGTGGCGAGGCGCTGACGTCGAGCAGGATGCCGGCGGGCACGACCGCGTACTGGGCGAGACCGCCGTCACGCTGCAGCCCGGCCGTGCGGTACGACCGGCACAGATTCGTGCGGCCGGCGCGGCACGGCTTGCAGGTGCCGCACGAGATGCCGGCACCGCAGACGACCCGCGCGCCGACGGCGAGGTCGACACCGGCGCCCACCTGCTCCACCGTGCCCGCGAACTCGTGCCCGAGGGTGACGGGCAGCTCGGTGAGCTGCGGCCCCCGGTCGTACTCCGTCGCATCGCTGCCGCACACCCCGCACACCGAGACGCGCACGAGGACCTCCCCCGGGCCCGGGTCGGGCACGGTCCGATCCTCGATGCGCAGATCGCCGGCGGCGTGCAGCACGCCCGCGCGCATCGCGGTCACAGTCGCGCCCCGGCGGGCACCTCGAGCTGCACGGCGCCGCGCGAGGCGATCATGCGTCCGAGCAGGGTGCGGTACACCTCGCCGTGCGCATGGGAGTCGAGGTACGCGTCGAGGCCGGCGGCATCGTCGACGAGAGCGGCGACGCCGTAGTCGGCGCCCTGCGGACGCAGATGCAGGTTCGGCCCGCAGCGATAGCCCCGCAGCTCGGGAATGCCCTGCGCCATCTCGGTGAGGGCGTCGGTGAGCGCGGTCACATCGTCGTCGGTGACGTCGTCGTTCCAGTGGAAGGTGGCGAGATGCAGGATCATGTCGGGCGGTCAGTCCTCTTGGTACTGGTAGGGGTTGTCGATGGGGGCTTCGGGGTCGAGCGGCGGGTGCATCCCTTCCTCCCAGGCGGCCTCGCCGAGCTGGGAGCGCACGTAGTCGACCGATGCGGCGACGGCGTCGCGGGCGGGCGCGATGTCGAGGTCGATGCGCGTTCCCCGGTACTTCACGACACGGCCGTCGATCACGACCGTGTGGATGTCGGCGGTGCCGGCCTGGTAGACGACGTGCGCGTGCGGGTTGAGGATCGGCGTCATCGTGGGCGACTGATCGTTCTTCAGCAGCACGAGGTCGGCCTTCTTGCCCGGCGTGATCGAGCCGATCAGGTCGGACATTCCGAGCGAGAGCGCGCCGCCCATGGTCGCCATCCACACGACGTCCTCGGCGCGCAGCCGGTTGACGTTGACGGTCTCGCCGCGGCGGTGGGCTTCGAGGTGGTCGCGGGAGCGGTCGGAGCTGAGCGTGGCGCGCATGGCCGAGAAGAAGTCGGCGCTCCACCAGACACTCGTGTCCATCGAGAGGGAGGCCGGGATGCCGTACTTGCGGATCTCCCAGGTCGAGGGATACCCCTGGCCCGCGCTCTGCTCCGACTCGGTGGCGACCGAGACCGTGCCGCCGGTCGCGGCGATCTTCTGGTAGCTCTCGGCGCCGAGGCTGGCGGAGTGCACGTAGGTGATCTGATCGGTCATGACTCCCGCGTCGTACATGTTGCGGATGCCCACGTCTCCGGTCGCGCCCCACACTCCGGCGTGGGTGGTGACCCGGATGCCGCGGTCGCGCGCGAAGTCGAACGCGGCGCGCTCGGGGAAGTCGTCGGAGTCGGGCACGTCGAAGGCGAGCTCGAGCCCGAGCAGGTCGGTGCGCGGGAGGTCGTCGATCCACCGACGCACGGCCGGATCCGCGCTCCACTCCCACGGCGCCCCGAGGTAGTTGCCGTAACCGAGCACGAACCTTCCCGGGATCTCCCGGAATGCCGCGACCGCGGCATCCGCGTAGTCGGGGGTGCGCAGAGCGTGCGACCAGTCGAGGGTCGTGGTGACGCCGACGTCCACCGACTCGAGGGCGCTGAGCAGGTTGCCGGCGTAGATGTCCTCGGGACGGAACACCTCGCCGTGCTGCAGGTAGTAGAAGACGAAGTACTGGCTCAGCGCCCAGTCGCCGCCGTAGCCGCGCAGCGCCGTCTGCCACATGTGGCGGTGGGTGTCCACCATCCCGGGCATGAGGATGCCGCCGCTGCCGTCGATCTCGACGGTGCCGTCGGGCACCTCGAGGCGAGGGCCGACGGCGGCGATGCGGTCATCGACGACGAGCACGTCGCCGTCGCGGATGACGCCGGGCGTGTCGACGGTGATGACGGTGGTGTTGCGGATGACGAGAGGCCGGCCGGGCGTGAAGTCCTCGGCATGGGCGGTCGGGTCGCTCATGAGTTCTCCTCTTCGAGAATGTTCAGCGTTGATTTACACTTTGACCACGAATGTGGGCATTTGTCCAGTACTCGGGCCCGAGTGTTCATTCAGACTTCAGTGCCGAAGCCGTCGAAGGAGACCCCCATGACCCGCATCGCCATCCTCGGCTCCGGAGCGAACGGCGCCTCCATCGGTGCCGACCTGCTGCTCTCCGGACACGATGTCACGCTCGTCGAGCAGTGGCCGGCGCACGTCGAGGCGATGCGCGCCGACGGCCTGACGATCGAGACGCCGCACCGCACCGTGCACGTCGATCCGCCGGTGCTGCACCTGTGCGAACTCGCGGAGCAGCGGCATCCGTTCGATGTGGTCCTGATGCTCGTGAAGGCCTACGACTCGCGCTGGGCGGCGCAGCTCATCCGTCCCCACCTGCGGCCGACGAGCCTCGTCGCAGGGGTGCAGAACGGCATGTCCACGGCGGCGATCGCCGACGTGGTGGGAGCGGACCGCACGATGGGGACGGTCATCGAGGTGTCCTCGGCGATGACGGAGCCCGGACGGGTGACGCGCTATTCCGACACCGACCAGTCGTGGTTCGCGGTCGGCGCGCTCCCGCGCTCCGCCGCGTCAGGGCGGGAGGAGGAGGTCGCCGCGCTGCTGCGTGAGGCCGGCCGCGTCGAGGTGGTCGAGGACATCCTCTCGACGAAGTGGATGAAGCTCATCAGCAATGCGACGGTGCTCGTGCCGACCGCGATCCTCGGGCTCCCCATGGCCGACGCCGTCCTGGTGGAGGGCATGCGGGAGGTCATGCTCGCCGCGGGCGAGGAGGCGCGTCTCGTGGGGGCGGCGGCGGGGCGCGACATCCTGCCGATCTTCGGCCTGAGCGCCGATGCCCTCCGCCGGCCCGACGCTGTCGTCTCGACCCTGCTCGACACGCTCTACACAGGGTTCGTGCGCCCCGGGGCCACGACCACGGTACTGCAGGACTGGACCAAGGGCCGTCACAGCGAGGTCGACGACATCAACGGCACAGTCGTCGCCGAGGGCGCGCGCGTCGGCGTCGCGACGCCGGTCAACGCGCGCATCGTCGCCGTCGCGCACGAGATCGAGCAGGGGGTGCGCGAGGCGCATCCCGACAATCTCGCGCTGTTGCGTATTGCTTAACACCCTGTACAGTCGAGCTGACCCGTCGCAAAGGAGCACGCATGTCCTCTCCCCGCATCGCCTTCGTCGGAACCGGCGCTCAGGGCGCCGGTATCGGTGCCGATCTGATCCGTGCCGGCCTCGACGTGACCTTCATCGAGCAGTGGCCCGCCCACGTCGAGGCGATGCGCGCGAACGGCATCACCGTGCACCTGCCCACCGAGACGCAGAACACGCCCGTCGACGCCCTCCACCTGTGCGAGGTCGCGACGCTGCGCGCGCCGTTCGACATCGTGTTCGTGCTGGTCAAGGCGTACGACACCCGATGGGCCGTCGAGCTCATCGCCCCGCACCTCGCCCCCGACGGCCTCGTGGTGGGGCTGCAGAACGGCATGTCGCTCGACGACATCGCTGAGATCGTGGGCGCCGAGCGCACGATCGGCGCGGTCATCGAGATGGCCTCGAACATGTTCGAGCCCGGTGTCGTGACCCGCCAGAACGCGCCCGAGAACTCGTGGTTCGCGGTGGGCGGCATCGTGCCCTCCGCGCAGGCACGCGCGCACGAGGTGCAGGCGGTGCTGCGGCACGCGGGGGTCGTGGAGGTGTCCGCCGACATCCGCTCGTCGAAGTGGATGAAGCTCGTCGCCAACGCCGGCGAGCTCGTGCCGTCGGCCATCCTCGACGAGACGCTGTACGACGCCGTGCGGATGCCCGGTGTCCACGAGTTCATGATCGAGTGCGGCAAGGAGGCGGCGCGAGCCGCCGTGGCCGACGGGTCGACGCTCGTGCCCATCTTCGGTCTCACGCACGACCAGGTCACCGGTCCCGATCAGTACGCGGCCGACCTGCTCGGCGAGGTGCTCGACAAGTACTCGCTGCCCGACACCCGCACCACGGTGCTGCACGACTGGATGAAGGGCCGCCACTCGGAGTACCGAGAGGTCAACGGCCTCGTCGTCGATGTACTCGAGCGGGTGGGCGAGGCCGCCCCGGTCAACGCCCACGTCGTCGAGATCGCCCGGCGCATCGAGGCGGGCGAGCTCGAGCGCGGCCGCCACAACCTCGACCTGCTGCTGCGCGTCGGCGTCCACGTCTGAGGCGCGCGCCCGCCGCGGCGGGCCGCCAGGCCGTCGGCTGCGTCAGGCCGCCGGCCGCGCGGGCCGCCTGCCGTGTCAGGCCGCCCCGCCCCGCATCGTCGCGATCTGGTAGAGCGCGACGGATGCCGCGATGCCGGCGTTCAGCGACTCGGTCGCCGCCGAGATCGGGATCGACACGATCTGGTCGCAGGTCTCGGTGACGAGCCGGGACAGCCCCTCCCCCTCGGAGCCGATGACGATCACGACGGGACGGTCGGCGAGCTCGAGCGCGGGAAGCGCCACATCGCCGCCCCCGTCGAGACCGAGCACGAACACGCCCTGCTTCTTGAGCTCCTTGAGCGTGGCGGTCAGGTTGCCGGCGAGCGCCACCGGCACCCGGGCGGCGGCGCCGGCGCTCGTCTTCCAGGCGGCCGAGTTGACGCCCGCGCTGCGGCGCTGCGGGATGATGACGCCGTGCCCGCCGAAGGCGGCCGTCGAGCGGATGATGGCACCCAGATTGCGCGGGTCGGTCACGCCGTCGAGCGCGACGAACAGCGGCGTCTGGCCGCGGCCGACGACCTGCTCGAGGAGGTCCTGCGGGTGCGCGTACTCGTACGGCGGAACCTTGAGCGCGACGCCCTGGTGCACGCCGTCGAAGCCCGCCATGCGGTCGAGCTCGGGCCGGGTGACCTCGAGCACGGGGATACCGCGGTGCGACACGATCGACAGCATCTCCTTGACGCGGTCGTCCATCTCGACGCGCTGCGCGATGTAGAACGCGGTCGCCGGGATGCGTGCGCGCAGCGCCTCGAGCACCGAATTGCGGCCGGTGACGGTCTCGGTGTCGTCGCTCTGCTTCGGGCGCCCGCCGCGGTTGGGGTTCGAGCCGGCGATCCGCTGGCCGGGCTTGCCCTTGCCGCCCGCGGCGGCGTAGCGCTCCTGCGCCGCCTTGCGCTTGCCGGCGACGTGCCAGGCGCGGTCCTCGGCCTTGGGGGTGGGGCCTTTGCCCTCGAGAGCCTTGCGGCCTTGGCCGCCCGATCCCTTGACGGCGCCCTTCTTCAGCGACTTGCGTGCGCCGGGTCGTCCTGCTGGCTTGGTCATTCGATGCTCCAGTGGGTTCCGTCGGGAGTGTCTTCGAGGGCGATGCCGGCTCCCGCGATCGCGTCGCGGATGCGGTCGGCGGCCGCCCAGTCCTTGTCGGTGCGCGCCTGGGCGCGCTGGTCGATGAGCTGACGCACGAGAACGTCGAGAGCGGATGCCGCGGCCCCCTGCCCGGCGCCGTCGGCGGGCGCGTCGAGGCCGAGCACCGCGGTCATCGCGAGCACGGCGCCGGCCGCGGTGGCCGCGGCATCCCGATCGCCCTCGTCGAGTGCGGCGTTGCCGGTCCGGACGGTCTCGTGCAGCACGGCGAGCGCCTGCGGCACGCCGAGGTCGTCGTCGAGGGCCGCGCCGAAAGCGGCGGGCAGCACGGCGTCGGGCACCTCGCCGAGGGTGCGCAGCACCCGCGTGCGGAAGGCGCCGATGCGGTCGAGTGCGGCCGCGGCCTCGTCGAACGCGCGGTCGGAGATGTCGAGGCTCGAGCGGTAGTGCGCGGCGGCGAGCGCGTAGCGCACGACGAGCGAGGGCCGCTCGGCGAGCACGTCGGCGGCGAGCACGAAGTTGCCGAGCGACTTCGACATCTTCTGGCCCTCGACAGTCACCAGGCCGTTGTGCACCCAGTAGGTCGCGAACGCGTCGCCTGCGGCCGTCGACTGGGCGAGTTCGTTCTCGTGATGGGGAAAGCGCAGGTCGAGTCCGCCGCCGTGGATGTCGAAGGCGCCGCCCAGGTAGCGGCGCGACATCGCCGAGCACTCGATATGCCACCCGGGGCGACCCGCACCCCAGGGCGCACCCCAGGTGGCGTCGGCGGGCTCGTCGGGCTTCGCGCCCTTCCACAGAGCGAAGTCGTGCGGATCGCGCTTGCCGCGCGGGTCGGCGTCGGCGGCCGCCTCCATCGCGTCGAGGCCCTGCCGGGTGAGGCTGCCGTACGACGGCCACGAGCGCACGTCGAAGTAGACGTCGCCCGAGCCGTCGGGGGCCACGTAGGCGTGCCCCCGCGCGATCAGCGTCTCGATGAGCTCGATCATCTGCGGAATCGAGCCAGTCGCACGCGGCTCGTACGTCGGTGCGAGGATGCCGACCGCGGCATACGCGGCCGCGAACTCCTGCTCCATGCGGTACGCCAGCGCCCACCAGGGTTCGGCAGCCGACGCGTTGGCGATCACCTTGTCGTCGATGTCGGTGACGTTGCGCACGAAGGTGACGCGGCCGTAGCGGTGCGCGAGCCAGCGACGGAGGATGTCGAAGCTCAGCGCCGCGCGCACGTGACCGATGTGGGGGCCGGACTGCACGGTCGGGCCGCAGACGTACATCGTGACGTGGGAGGGGTCGATCGGCACGAAGTCGCGCAACGCCTGCGCCTTGGTGTCGTAGAGCCTCACAGTCACCGTCCCAGCCTACCGGCGCACGGGCGCGCGCCCCGGAGCCGGTAGAACTGATGACGTGCCCGCCATTCTCGCCGTCCTCGCCGCCGCCGTGCTGTTCGGCACGACCGGCACATCACAGGCGCTCGGCCCGGCGGGGACCACCCCGCTCGGCGTCGGCGCGATGCGCCTGCTCGTCGGCGGCACCGTGCTGGCGGTGGCCGGCTTCGCGCTGGCGGCGCGGGCGCGGGCGCGCCGCGGCATCCGCAATCCCCGGCTCTCGCGGCGCGCGGTCCTGCTCATGGTGGTCACGGGCGTCTGCCTCGCCGGCTATCAGCCGCTGTTCTTCCTCGGCACCTCGCGCAACGGCGTCGCGATCGGCACGGTCGTCGCCCTCGGGTCGGCCCCCGTCCTCGCGGGACTGCTCGAATGGATGCTGCGCCGACGCGCCCCGCGACCGGTGTGGCTGGTGGCGACGGTGCTCGCGCTCGCGGGGGTCGCGATCATCACGCTCGGCGGCGAGGGCACCGGGGCCGTCGACCCGCTCGGCGTCGTGGGATCCGTCGGCGCCGGGGCCGCGTTCGCGATGTACGCGAACGCGCAGCGGCGGCTCATGGACGACGGCTGGGATCCGTTCACCGTCGCGGGCGCCATGGGACTCACCTCGGCGCTCGCGGCTCTCGCGATGGTGCCGTTCGCCTCGTTCGCGTGGCTCGCCGATCCCCGGGGCGTCGCGATGGCCCTCTGGCTCGGGGTGGCGACGATCGCGGTGGCATACGTGCTGTTCACCTGGGGTCTCGAGCGGATGTCGGCGGCCACCGCCGCGACCCTGACACTCGCCGAGCCCCTCACGGCAACGCTTCTCGGCATCCTCGTGCTCGGCGAGCACCTCACGCTCGGCGGCGTGATCGGGCTGTGCGTGCTGGCGGCGGGACTCGTGCTGCTCAGCGCCGGATCGCGCGCCCGTCGCGAACCGCGTCCTTTCGCAGCGGAGGCGTGACGGTGACCACGTTGAGCATCCTCCCCGACGACCTGTCCTCGCCCGACGTGCAGGCGCTCATCGTCGCGCACCTGGACGGTATGCACGCGACCTCGCCCGCGGAGAGCGTGCACGCTCTCGACCTGGGCGCGCTGCGGCATCCGTCGATCTCGTTCTTCGCGGCGCGCGTCGACGGCGAGCTCGCCGGCATCGGCGCGCTGCGCACGATCGACCACGTCTCGGGCGAGCTGAAGTCGATGCGGGTCGCGCCCGCGTTCCTGGGGCGCGGCATCGGGCGCGCGCTGCTGCAGCACCTGATCGCCGAGTCGCGCAGCCGGGGCTTCTCCTCGCTGTGGCTCGAGACCGGAAGCACCCCGGACTTCCTCCCGGCGGTGCGGCTCTATGAGAGCGAAGGCTTCGCTGTCACCGGGCCGTTCGGCGACTACCGCGAGGACCCGTTCTCGATCTTCATGACACGCACGCTCTGACGCCCGGTGGGCGCGCTCAGAAGCGCGCCGGCACGATCAGCGCGACGGCGATCGCTTGCACGCCCTCACCGCGCCCGGGGAACCCCAGCCCGTCGGTCGTGGTTGCCGACAGCGTCACCGGCGCGCCGCCGAGCGCCGCCGACAGCGCCGTCTCGGCCTCCGCTCGGCGCGCACCGATGCGCGGGCGGTTGGCCTGCAGCTGCACCGACACATTGCCGACCCGCCAGCCCGCCTCGCCGATCAGGGCACGGGTGCGCGCGAGGAAGACGTCGGCGTGGGCGCCCGCGTACTCGGGATGCGACGTGCCGAAGTGCGTGCCGATGTCACCGAGTCCCGCGGCGCCCAGCAGGGCGTCGACGATCGCGTGCGCGACCGCGTCGCCGTCGGAATGCCCCGCGAGCGCCTGCTCACCCGGCCACGCGATGCCGCCGAGCCAGAGTTCGCCGTCGCCCCCGAACGCGTGCACGTCGGTGCCGAGTCCGATTCGGGGAAGGTCGGTCGCCACGGGCCCCGCTGCGCCCCGGAGAAGGTGCTCGGCGCGCGCGAGGTCTTCGGGCGTCGTGATCTTGAACGACGCCGCGTCGCCGTCGACGACGCCGACCTGGTGGCCGGCCTGGGCGACCACCGCGGCGTCGTCGGTGTGGTCGCGGTCGGCCAGGGCGTAGGCCTGAGTGAGGATGTCGCGTCGGAACCCCTGCGGCGTCTGCGCGGCCGCGAGCTCGGCACGATCGACTCCGCCCGTGATGTGCGGGCCGTCGACGCGCTTGATCGTGTCGATGACCGGAAGCACGGGCACGATCCCCCAGCCGGTCTCATCCACCGCGGCGAACACGCGGGCGAACACCTCGGGGGGCGTGAGGGCGCGGGCCGCATCGTGCACGAGCACGACCTCCACATCGCCCCAGAGGGCCGCGAGGCCGGCGGCGACCGACTGCTGGCGGGTGGCGCCCCCCGCGACGACCGTCACGAGATCGGACCGGTCGCCTGCCGCCAGGCGGGCATCGGTCTCGGCTTCGCCGACACGATCTGCCGGGGCGACGACGACGACCTGCGCTTCGGGGGCATGGAACACCCCGTCGAGGGCGTGTCGGAGGATCGTGTGCGAACCGAGGCCCACGAAGGCCTTCGGAGCGCCTGCGGCGAGCCGCGTTCCGGAGCCGGCGGCGACCACGATGATCGCCCGACGGGGCGCAGGATGGATCACGAGCGTCCCGATGCGGGGGTCAGGAGGCGAGGACCTCTTCGAGGAGGACGCTGGCCTTCTCCTCGTCGGTCTTCTCGGCGAGCGCGAGCTCGGAGACGAGGATCTGCTTCGCCTTTGCGAGCATGCGCTTCTCGCCGGCCGAGAGACCGCGGTCCTGGTCGCGACGCCACAGGTCGCGCACGACCTCGCTCACCTTGATGACGTCGCCGGAGGCGAGCTTCTCGAGGTTGGCCTTGTAACGGCGGGACCAGTTCGTGGGCTCCTCGGTGAAGGGGGCACGCAGCACGTCGAAGACGCGCTCGAGGCCTTCCTTGCCGATCACGTCGCGAACGCCGACGAGGTCGACGTTGTCGGCCGGAACCTCGATGGTCAGATCGCCCTGGGTGACTCGGAGTTTGAGATAGACCTTTTCTTCGCCTTTGATGACTCGGGTCTTCACTTCCGCGATCGTCGCCGCACCGTGGTGGGGGTAAACGACCGTCTCGCCAACCTCAAAAAGCATGGAGTTATGTCCTTTCGGCGTCGGCCAGTCTACCACACGGGATCGTGCGCTAAGGTTCGCCGCCGCGTATCGAGTGCCGCCTCACGGTCGGGAGCTACGCGCCGCACCGCATAGAATGCTGACGTCTGTCTTCACCCTGGGAGGTACCGTGAAAACGCGCCTGATCGCGTCGCTGGCAGTGGGCGCACTCGTCGTCCTCGGAACGACGGGATGCACGTTCCTGACTCCCCAGGAGACGACCAATCAGTCGATGGACAAGGACTACGCCCCGTCGGGCGGCGTGAACGTCCCCGCGTCGAGCGGACCCCTCGCTGTGCGCAACGTGCTGGTCGTCGCCGACTCGTCGGGCGCGAACGGCAACCTGGTCGCCACCGTCGTGAACCCGACCGACAGCGGTGAGGTGCTGAACGTCACCGTCGGCGACGGCTCGAGCGCGGTGAAGACGGCCATCCTGGTCTCGGCCGGATCCACCCTCAGCCTCGGCACCGGCTCGACCGCGCCGCTGCCGATCTCCCCGCTCGACTCCGCCCCCGGGTCGACGGTGTCCATCTACTTCCAGTCCGGCACGGGCGAGGGCGCCCGCGTGGAGACCCCCGTGCTGACCGGACAACTGAGCTACCTCTCGACGCTCGTGCCGACCCCGGCTCCGACGCCGTCGGCGAGCAACTGAGCCCTCACGACGAGGAAGGGCGGGGAGCGTGCGCTCCCCGCCCTTCCTCGTTCCGACAGACGTGCGGCGCCGGGTCTGTCACGCCTCGAATCGGTAGCCGAGCCCGCGCACGGTGACGAGCATCTCCGGGTCGCCGGGCGCCGCCTCGATGCGCGAACGGATGCGCTTGATGTGCACATCGAGCGTCTTGGTGTCGCCGAAGTAGTCGGTGCCCCACACCCGGTCGATGAGCTGGCCGCGGGTCATGACACGGCCGGCATTGCGCATCAGCACCTCGAGGAGTTCGAACTCCTTGAGGGGCATCGCGATCTCCCGCCCGTCGACGGCCACGGTATGCCGGTCGATGTCGAGCGTCACCCGACCCCCGCTCAGCACGTGCTCGTCGAGGTCCGCCTCCAGGTGGGCGAAGCGGCGCAGCACCGCCCGCATGCGGGCGAGCAGCTCGCGCGTCGAGTAGGGCTTGGTGACGTAGTCGTCCGCGCCGAGCTCGAGCCCCACGACGATGTCCACCTCGCTGTCCTTCGCGGTCAGCATGATGATCGGCACCTGGGTCGTCGCGCGCAGCTGACGGCACACCTCGGTACCGGGGATGCCCGGCAGCATCAGGTCGAGCAGCACGATGTCGGCGGCGCGCTCACGGAACGCGGTGAGCGCGGCCTGGCCGTCCTCGGCGATCTCCACCTCGAAGCCCTCCCGTCGCAGCAGGTACGCGAGCGGGTCGGCGAGGTCGGGCTCGTCCTCGACGAGAAGCACGTGGGTCATTTCTTCTTTCCGTTCGACGGGGGTGTCCAGGCGGCCACCGGCTCGGGGCGTGCGGGCGTGCGCACCCCGGCGACGCCGGCTCCGCGATCGAGAGGGGCATCGGCGGGCGGGGCGACAGCAGGCAGCTGAATGGTGAAGGTCGAACCGCGACCGAGACGCGACCACACGCGCACCTCGCCGCCGTGGCGCTGCACGGCGTGCTTGACGATCGCGAGGCCGAGCCCTGAGCCGCCGGTGCGGCGGGAGCGCGCCTGGTCGCTGCGGAAGAAGCGCTCGAAGATGCGCTCCTGGTCCTCGGGCGACATCCCGATGCCGCGGTCGGCGACGGCGATCTCGACCGTTCCCTCGACGCGTTTGACGCCGATGCCCACGCTCGACCCTGCCGGCGAGTAGGCGATCGCATTGGAGATCAGGTTGCTGACGGCCTCGGCGAGCACCTGCGAGTCGCCGTGCACGTAGATGCCACGCTCGCCCCCGCGGACGAGGGTCACCTTGGCGGCATCCGCCGACGTCGCGTTGGCCTCGATCGCCGAGGTGATGATGCTTTCGACCGAGCTGTCGCGCCGCTCGCTGAGTTCGTCCGCCGACTGCAGGCGCGAGAGGTTCATGACGCGCGAGGTGAGCGAGGCGAGCCGGGCGGCCTCCGCCGAGAGCCGGCCCGCGAAGTTGCGCACCTGGTCCGGGTCCTCCGCGGCGGATTCGATGGCCTCTGCGAGCAGCGTGACAGCGCCGACCGGCGTCTTCAGCTCGTGACTCGTGTTGGCGACGAAATCGCGGCGCATCTGCTCGACGCGCTCGCGCTCGGTGATGTCGCGGATCACCATCAGCACGAGCCGGGGCGATACCTGCGTGGCACGGGCCGACACCAGGCGCTCCTCAGCGGGCGGCGCCGCGCGGCGGATCGTGAGGGTGGATGCCGCGGACGCCCCGGCCTCGCGGGCCGAGCGCGCGAGGCGGCGGAGGGTCTCATCGACTAGGTGGTCGTCCACCCGCATGCCGAACGCCGCGGCCGCGAGCGACGCAGCGCGCACGGTGCCGCCGCCGTCGACCACGACGGCGGCGTCGTCCATGGCGGCCAGCACGTCGGAGATACCGGGCGGCACGTCGAGCGACGCCTGTTCGAACGCACGGCGGCGTGCGCTGATGGCGACGGCGATGAGCGCGGCGATCACGCCCCCGATGACCACTCCGGTGGCGAGCGCGAGCAGCGCCAGCGGCGTGTCCTGCATGTGTCCCAGAGTAGAACGCTCGGAAACTTCCCACCGGCCCGTCTCGCGCCGTCCCGGGCGAGGACATGGGATTATTCATGCGTCGGGAACCGATCGTTAACCTTCGGTGACGACAATCGGGCGGGTTGCGGCCCCGCGCCGCCCCTCCCCGACAGGAAGGTCAACATCCATGCGCGAGGTATTCCAGCAGTCGCTCGATGAGGTGCGTGAGCGTCTCGTCGAGATCTCCGGCCTTGTCGGCGAAGCCATCGAGAAGGCGACGACGGCGTTCGGCACGAGCGACGTCGCCTTGGCCGAAGAGGTCATCGACAACGACACCATCATCGACGAGAAGGCGGTCGCGCTCGACGAGCTCGCGATCGACATCCTCGCCCGCCAGCAGCCGGTCGCCACCGACCTGCGCATGGTCGTCTCCGCCTTGCGCATCAGCGCGTCGCTCGAGCGCATGGGCGACATCGCCGAGCACATCGCGCAGCTGACCCGCATGCGCTTCCCCGACCGCGCGATCCCCAAGGGCCTGAAGAGCACGTTCACCAAGATGGGCGAGATCGACGTCGACCTGGCGCGCAAGCTCACGACCCTGCTCGAGACGCGCGACCTCGCCCTCGCGGAGGCCATCCGCAACGAGGACGACAAGCTCGACGAGCTGCACGTCAGCGTCTTCGAGAAGGTGCTCAGCGACTCGTGGAAGGGTGAGGCGTCGGCGACGATCGACGCCACGCTCGCGAGCCGCTACCACGAGCGCTTCGGCGACCACGCGGTCTCGATCGCGAAGAAGATGGTCTACCTCGCCACGGGCGACTGGACCGCGGACTCCATCGAGGACTGAGCGCGAACACGACGAAGGGGGCGGATGCCGCGGCATCCGCCCCCTTCGTGTCGCCTACTTGTTGCCCTGGTTCGCGACCGCGGCGGCGCCGGCGGCGGCGGCCTCGGGGTCGAGGTACTCGCCCGGGCCGAGCGGCACGAGGTTCTCGTCGAGGCGGTAGACCAGCGGGATGCCGGTGGGGATGTTGAGCTCGGCGATGTCGGCGTCGCTGATGCCGTCGAGGTGCTTCACGAGACCGCGCAGCGAGTTGCCGTGGGCGGTGACGAGCACCGTCTTGCCGGCGCGGAGGTCGGGGACGATCGCCTCGTGCCAATACGGCAGCAGGCGGTCGATGACGAGCTTGAGCGACTCGGTGCGGGGCACGTCGCCGTCGATACCGGCGTAGCGCGGGTCGTCAACCTGGCTGAACTCGTCGTCGTCGGCGAGCGGGGGCGGCGGCACGTCGAACGAGCGGCGCCACAGCATGAACTGCTCCTGGCCGTATTCGGCGAGGGTCGCGGCCTTGTCCTTGCCCTGCAGGGCGCCGTAGTGACGCTCGTTGAGGCGCCACGAGCGGGTCACCGGGATCCAGAGGCGGTCGGCGGCGTCGAGGGCGATGTTCGCGGTCTGGATGGCGCGGCTCAGCAGCGACGTGTGCAGCACGTCGGGGAGGATGCCGGCCTCGGCGAGGAGTCGCCCGCCGCGCGCGGCCTCGGCCTTGCCCTGGTCGGTGAGGCGCACATCGACCCAGCCGGTGAAGAGGTTCAGTTCGTTCCATTCGCTCTGCCCGTGGCGGAGCAGGATCAGCGTGTAAGGCGCGGTCATGACCCCCATGATATCGAGCGCGGATGCCCCTCCCCGGCCTGCGATCATGGTCGGATGAGCCCGTCCGCGAAGCCCGTGGGGCACGCGACGCGCGGCACGACCGGCACGAACCGGCTGCGGCGCGTCGACCGCTGGATCGCGGGGCATCCGGCGCTGCGGCAGGTCGAGGAACCCCTGGTCGTCGACCTCGGCTTCGGGGCGAGCGGGGTGACCGCGTTCGAGCTGGAGTCGCGGCTGCGGCGGGCGCATCCGGGTGTCGAGGTGCTCGGCATCGAGATCGATCCGGACCGCGTGGCGCGCGCCGACGCGCAGCTCGCCGCGGTGCGGGCGGGACGCTCGTCGTTCCCCGCCGATGCGCGGGTCTCGTTCGCCCGTGGCGGCTTCGAGGCGCGGGCCCCGCGGCCGCCCGCGGTCATCCGCGCGTTCAACGTGCTGCGGCAGTACGACGAGGCGGATGTCGCGGCCGCCTGGTCGCTCATGGCGTCCCGGCTCGACCCGCGCGGCGTCGTCGTCGACGGCACGTGCGACGAGATCGGCCGGGTGTGCACGTGGGTCGAGCTCGGCGCGGACGCCGTCCCCCGCACCCTCACGATCTCGCTGCGCCTCGCCGGACTCGAGGCACCGTCGATCGCCGCCGAGCGCCTGCCGAAGGCGCTGATCCACCACAACGTTCCCGGCGAGGCGGTGCACGCCCTGTTCGCCGCGCTCGACCGCGAGTGGACGCGTGCGGCACCGCTCGCGACCTTCAGCGCCGAGCAGCGCTGGCGGGCCGCGCTCGACGCGCTCGTGCGCTCGGGCACTCCCCTGCTCGCGCGTTCGCGCTGGCGGCTGGGCGAGGTCACGGTGCCGTGGTCGGCTGTGGCGCCCGCGGCATCCGCTCGCTGACGACGTCAGATGCGCGGGATCGCGCCGCGGGCGTCACCCTCGGGCATGCCGGTCGCGACGAGCAGGTCGACCAGCAGCGGGCGCAGCGACGCCAGCAGGTTGTGGTCGCCCAGGGCCGCGTCGGGCAGCAGCGCGGCGGGGTCGAGGCGCCCCGCGACCGCCCGCAGCACGTCGCGCGCGGCGGGCTCGTACGAGATGTCGTCGAGCGCGAGGCGCACCAGCCCCGCCGCCGTCGAGATCTCGGCGAGCACGTCCGCGGCCAGCGGGCGCGGCATCCCGTCGTCGACGAGGTAGGCGGAGCGCCGGGCGACGACGCGGAGGTTGCGGATCGCGAGGTCCATGGCGCGCTGCACCCGCGCATGGCGGGCGATCTCCTCCCGCTGGCGTCGCAGGAACGGCGAGATGCGGGCGATCTCCGCGCTCGACTCGAGTGCGGCGCCCCAGGCGGAGATCGCGCCGCCCAACGCGCGCGCCTTCTCGAGCCCACGATCGGCGCGCTCGCGGCTGCCGGCGCGAAGTCCCGCGACGACCGTATCGACGGCCGCGGTGAACCCCGCGAACGTTGCCTGTGCGTCGGCGAGCTCGGTGCGGCGGGTGCTGCGCGGCACGAGCGCGGTCACGAGCAGCGCCACCGCGCCGCCGACCGCCGCATCGAGCAGCCGGGTGAACGGCACCGTGATCGGCAGGATCATCACGATCGCCGACTGCGTCGCCGCCGCGATCGCGAATCCGGGCCGCGGTGAGATGAAGCGCGCGATGGCCATGGCGACGAACATCGCGATCGCCAGCTGCCACCAGCCGATCCCGGCCACGAGCACGATGAGCTCGGACACCAGGATGCCGAACAGCATCCCCACGACCGTCTCGAACACGAGCCGCGGGCGGGCGTCGCGCACGAGGCCGAGGCTCGAGATCGGCACCGTCGCCGCCAGCAGCGGCGCGGCGTGCCCGATGCCGAAATGCGCGACCGAGAACGACACCACGACAGCGACCACGATCTGGGTGATCGGCACGAGGGAGCCGCGCACGCGGTGAAGCGCGGGAGCGGGATCGAGTCGGGCCCGCCAGCCCACCGCGATCGGTGCGGTGATCGGCGGCGGCTCGCCGCTCACGTGCGGCGCGAGAGCCGGGTGAGGCGGGGCACGGATGCCGCGGCCCCCGCGTCCGGCGGGACGATCTCGATGAGTGCGGCGGCGACGGGTCCGTCGGGGGTGTCCACCGTCGCCGGGGTGGCGACGTCGGCGCGACGGCTCACCACCGCGAGCCCGATCGGACCGTCGTCGACGTGCTGTGCCACCGAGGTGAGACGCCCGACGACGGCGTCACCGACGTGCACCTCCGCTCCCGCCGCGGGAAGCACGGCGTCGCTGCCGTCGAGCTGCACGGAGACGAGCCGGCGGGGAGGATGCCCCAGGTTGTGCACCTTCGCGACCGTCTCCTGCCCGCGGTAGCAGCCCTTGTCGAGATGCACCGCGGTGCGCAGCCAGTCGAGCTCGTGCGGAATCGTGCGCTCGTCGATCTCGGCCGCCCACCGGGGCCGCCAGGCGGCGATGCGCAGCGCCTCGGCGGCGAGCACGCCCGCGACGGCGATCTCGCCGGCCGCCGCAGCGCGAACGAGCGCGGCCTCGGTCTCCCGGGTGACGAGCACCTCGATCGCGCCGTAGCCGTGGCCCGGATGATCCTCGTCGGCCGCGTAGCCGACACCGCCGATGCCGATCTCCGGCCACAGATCGCGCCACACGAGAGGCACGCCCGCCGGCGACGCAGCTTCGAGGTGCGCGAGCGCGGGGGCGCGGCATCCGATCACGGCCAGCTCGTCGCTCGCATCACGGGGCGCGACGCGCAACCGGAACCGCATGCGCCGCAGGAACGTCAGCAGGGGCTCGGCATCGGCCGCGTCGACGATGAGCCACGTGGTCTCGCCGTCGTCGAGAACGGATGCCGCGTGCTCCACGTGCCCCTGCGGGTCGAGCACGAGCAGCTCGCTGCTCTCGCCGGGAGCGAGGGTCTTCAACGCCTGCGTCGAGATCGAGTCGAGCCAGCTGAGGCGGTCCTCGCCGGGAACGGCGAGCACCCGACGGTCGGCACGAGGGACGATGGCGAGGCCGTCGCGCAGGATGCGCTGCTCCCGCAGCGGACTGCCGACGTGCTCCAGCACGCCCGCCTCGTCGAGCACCGCCGCCGGCACCTGCGACCAGTCGGCGCTCATGCGTCGGCCTTGGCGAGCCGCGCCGACGCGTGCGAGGACAGCTCGGTGCCCAGGGCCGCGACATCCCATGCCCACAGCAGGTGGCCGTCGACGAGCCCGTACATGCGGGTCGCGGCGGCGTAGTGCTTCGCGCCCGCTCCGCGCACGACAGCGTCGGTCGCGATGTCGATGCGCGGTCCGCGGATCTGTCCGAGGTACAGCTCGCTGATGCCGTCGGCGTGCGCGAGCACCACCTCGATCGGGAACCCGCCTTCGGGGGTGCGCAGGGCCTCCACGTCGTCGGCCGTTCGGGGCTCGGTGAGCGCGGTCGGCGGCAGCAGCCCCGGCCCGGCGTCGCCGTCGGTCGCGGGTCGCGAGAGCCGCCAGAACCCGGTCTCGGCCACGAGCGGCACGCGGGTCTCGCCCTGCAGAAGCCACGCGTGCGCGGTGTAAGTCAGCGCATCGCCGCCGTCATGGGCGAACGTCACGCGATGCTCGAACTCGCCCTCGAAACGATGACCGGATGCCTCGTAGTCGATGACACCCGTACCCTGCCAGGCTCCGATGAGCCACGACAACGGCACCAGGTCGGCGGGGAGCTCGGTCGGGATGTCGATCACGACCGACTCCGTCAGCGCTGGCCGCGGAAGAGGTTCTTCAGCACCACGCCCGACACGAAGACGATGGCCAGCGACGCGAGTCCGAGAAGGCCCACGAAGAACAGTTCGAGCGCGACGAGATCCATGCCGCCCAGTCTAGTCGCCCCCTTCGCGCCCGGCCGCGCCCTGGTTACGGGAAGACGGCGACGATCGCGACGACCAGGCTTACCGCGCCCAGGATGAGGAAGCTCCCGGCGACGCTGATCGCCATGCGCTGGATGAACCGGTGCGGACGTCCGCCGACGAGCTGCACGACGAACGACAGCACGAGGCATCCGGCCAGCACCAACGCGATCCCCGCGGAACGCCAGCCGTCCGGCGCGAGGACGGACACCACGATGCCCGCCACGAGGGCCACGACCCACACGGTCACGATGCCCGCGGTCGAGCGGGGCGGCGCCAGTTCGGGAGAGCTCACGCGATCATTCTCACCCACGCGCGCTCACGCGCGCATCCCGCACGGCGGACGCCCGCGCGAGCCGCGCCCTCGAAGCGCCTAGGATTGGGGCACACGTGGCCGCAGGGCCGGGAGGTTGCATGGCACAGCTGCTCATCTTGAGTTCGGCGCAGGGCAGTACGCCCATCTTGCCGTCCCTCGAGCTGCTGAGCCACCGCACCCGGCAGATCCCCGCCGAGCCCGCCCAGCTCGTGAACGCCCCGAGCGCGGACGTGGTGTTCGTCGACGCGCGATCCGACCTCGTCGGCGCGAAGTCGCTGTGCAAGATCCTGACGACGACCGGACTCGACGCTCCGCTCATCCTCATCGTGACCGAGGGCGGACTCACCGCCGTCTCGACGGACTGGGGAGTGGATGATGTGATCCTCGTGACCGCCGGACCCGCCGAGGTCGATGCGCGCATCCGCCTCGCGATCGGCCGGCTCTCCAAGGATCAGGTCTCCTCGCGCATCCAGACCTCCGGCATCACGATCGACGAATCCTCCTACTCGGCGAAGGTGCACGGCAAGCCGCTCGATCTCACCTACAAGGAGTTCCAGCTGCTGCACTTCTTCGCGACCCACCCGTCGCGGGTGTTCACGCGCGAGCAGCTGCTCAGCGAGGTCTGGGGCTACGACTACTTCGGCGGCACCCGCACCGTCGACGTGCACGTGAGGCGTCTGCGCGCGAAGCTCGGCGACCTCGAACAGCTCATCGGCACGGTGCGCAACGTCGGATACCGCTTCAACGTGTACGAAGACGACCAGCTGCCCGCGACGGCGCCGGGCGCCCGCGCGTAGCCGCGGCATCCGCTCTCGATCCGCCGCGTCCCGCTCGGACGGCCCGTCGGAAAACCGTTCACACGGGCGTCACCTCCTGCTGACATGATGAAGAGGTGATGGATCAGGATGTGCTCGACGCTGGTCTGGGCGACTCGGATGACGACGACTTCGACGAGATCGTCGAGGAGTCCGTCGCCGAGCTTCCGGAGGGCCGCTACCTCGACCGCGAGCTGAGCTGGCTCTCGTTCAACCAGCGTGTGCTCGAGCTCGCCGAGGACCCGGCGCTGCCCGTGCTCGAGCGCAGCAACTTCCTCGCGATCTTCGGCTCGAACCTCGACGAGTTCTTCATGGTGCGCGTCGCCGGGCTCAAGCGACGCATCATGACCGGACTCGCCGTGCCGACGAACGTCGGACGCGCGCCCATCGACGTGCTCGCCGACATCTCCGCCGCCGCCCACGCGCTGCAGGTGCGGCACGCCCGCGCCTGGAACGACCACGTCAAGCCCGCCCTCAGCGAGTCGGGCATCGACATCGTCAGCTGGGACGATCTCAGCGACGCCGACAAGGGCCGGCTCTACGGGTACTTCCAGGCCCATGTGTTCCCGGTGCTCATGCCGCTCGCCGTCGACCCGGCGCATCCGTTCCCCTACATCTCCGGCCTCAGCCTCAACCTCGCCATCCGGGTGCGCAACGCCCGCACCGGACGCCAGGAGTTCGCGCGCTTGAAGGTGCCGCCGATGCTGCCGCGCTTCGTCGAGGTGCCGGGTGAGCGCGTGCGCTACCTCACTCTCGAAGACCTCATCGCCAACCACCTCGCCGACCTCTTCCCGGGCATGGAGATCGTCGACCACCATGCCTTCCGACTCACCCGCAACGAGGACGTGGTGATCGAGGAGGACGAGACCGAGAACCTCATCCAGGCCCTCGAGGCCGAGCTGATGCGGCGCCGCTTCGGCCCGCCGATCCGCCTCGAGATCGCCGACGACATGGACGAGGTCACGCTCGACCTGCTGCTGCGCGAGCTCGACATCACCGAGCAGGAGGTCTACCGGCTGCCCGCGCCGCTCGACCTTCGCGGCCTGTTCGACCTGTCCAAGATCGACCGCCCCGACCTCAAATACGCACCCCACGTGCCGACGACCGCGATCGCGTTCCAGCCCGGTGACAACAACGAGCGCCCCGACATCTTCGCGGCGATCCGCAAGGGCGACGTGCTGGTGCACCACCCCTACGAGTCGTTCGCGACGAGCGTGCAGGCCTTCCTCGAGCAGGCGGCGAAAGACCCCCAGGTGCTCGCCATCAAGCAGACGCTCTACCGCACCTCGGGCGACAGCCCCATCGTGCAGGCGCTCATCGACGCGGCGGAGGCGGGCAAGCAGGTGCTCGCGCTCGTCGAGGTCAAGGCGCGCTTCGACGAGGCGAACAACATCATCTGGGCGCGCAAGCTCGAGAAGGCCGGCGTGCACGTCGTCTACGGTCTCGTCGGGCTGAAGACCCACAGCAAGCTGGTGCACGTCATCCGCGAGGAGGGCGGAGTGCTTCGCAGCTACAGCCACGTCGGCACCGGCAACTACAACCCGAAGACCAGCCGCATCTACGAGGACTTCGGCCTGTTCACCGCGAGCGACGAGGTCGGCGGCGACCTCACGCGTCTGTTCAACGAGCTCAGCGGGTACGCGATCGAGAAGAAGTTCAAGCGCCTGCTCGTCGCACCCCTGCATCTGCGCAAGGGGCTGCTGCGCCTCATCGACCGCGAGCGTCGGCACGCCCTCGCGGGCAAGCCCGCGTCGGTGCGCATCAAGGTCAACTCGATGGTCGATGAGCAGATCATCGATGCGCTCTACCAGGCCAGCAACGCGGGCGTGACGGTGGAGGTGTGGGTGCGCGGCATCTGCAGCATCAAGCCGGGCGTCGAGGGGATGAGCGAGAACATCACGGTCCGATCGATCCTGGGGCGTTACCTCGAGCACTCCCGCATCTTCGCGTTCGCGAACGGCGGCGACCCGCAGGTGTACATCGGCAGCGCCGACATGATGCACCGCAACCTCGATCGCCGGGTCGAAGCGCTCGTGCGCGTCACGGCGCCCGCCCAGCTCACCGAGCTCACCGACCTGTTCGACCTCGCCATGAGCGAGTCGACCAGCTCCTGGTGGCTCGGCGGGGACGGCGTCTGGACGCGGCGCAGCCGCGACGCCGAGGGCAAGCCCCTGCTCGATCTCCAAGAGGCGACGATGACCGCCGTGCAGAAGCGACGTCGTCCGCGCGCGACCCGATGACGACGACCGTCTACGCGGCCGGCGGCGTGGTGTGGCGCCTCGTCGAGGGGCGCCTGCACATCCTGCTCATCCATCGCACGCAGTACCGCGACGTGACCCTGCCCAAGGGCAAGCTCGACCCCGGAGAGAGCCTGCTGGAGACGGCCGTGCGCGAGATCTTCGAGGAGACCGGCATCAAGGTCGCGCTCGGCGTGCCCGTCGGCGTCTCGCGCTATCACCTGCCGAGCCGGCGCGAGAAGGTCGTGCACTACTGGGCGGCAGAGGCGACGGATGCCGCGATCCGCGCGAGCGCGTTCGTGCCCAACAAGGAGATCGCGGCGCTCGAGTGGGTCACCCCGAAGCGCGCGCTCGGATACCTCAGCTACCCGGTCGACGTCGAGATCGTCACGAAGTTCCTCGACTTCATCGATCGCGGCGTGCTGCAGACCTTCCCCGTCATCGCCCTGCGCCACGCGAAGGCCGTCGCTCGCGAGAGCTGGAAGGGCGAGGACGCCGACCGACCCCTCACCGACCGCGGCGCGCGCCAGGCCGAGGCGCTCGTGGGGCCGCTGCGCAGCTTCGGGGTGCGACGGATCGTCTCGAGTCCGGCGGTGCGCTGCCTCGCGACCGTCGCGCCGCTCGCCGCCGCCCTCGAGCGCGACGTGCGCACGACGCCCCTCATCAGCCAAGACCTCTGGGAGGAGGGGCGCAGCGACGCCCGCACGGTCATCGGCAAGCGGGTGCGCTCCCGCAAGCCCGCGGTGCTCTGCAGCCACGGCCCCGTGCTCCCCGACATCCTCGCCGAGCTCGCACTCGCGACGGGCACGCTGCGGGGCGCCTACCTCGGCAGCGCATCGGCGCTCCCCGTGGGCGGATTCTCGGTCGTGCACCTGTCCGCGACGAACCCCGGCGCCGGCATCGCGGCAATCGAGACGCACACCCCCGCACTCTGATGCGGGCGGCGGGCGCACAGGCCGCGTTCACCCGTTGTTCACCTGTGCACCGCCGTCGCTTAAGGGCCGACGTTTACCGTCAGGCGTGCCCATGCACCGGGCACACCCGATAAACGTGAGGATTCCACAGTGAAGATCACCCGCATTGCGCAGGTCGGCGCCTTCGCCGCCGTTGCCGCGATCGCACTCGCAGGCTGCTCGTCGTCGGGCTCGAACGGAGGCGCCTCGGCGTCCCCTTCGGCCACCGGCGTCACCTCGACCATCGACACGACGCTCTCCGGCACCATCACCGCCGGTGGCTCGAGCGCGCAGGCCAACGCGGAGACCGCGTGGATCACGGCCTACAACGCCACCAACAAGAACGTCACGATCAACTACGACAAGTCGCAGGGCTCCGGTGGCGGTCGCACCAACTGGCTCAACGGCGCGTACGACTTTGCCGGGTCCGACGCCCCGCTGTCGGCTGACGAGACCACGAAGTCTGCCGCGCTGTGCACCGAGGGTGGCCTGAACCTGCCGATCTACCTCGACGGCGTTTCGATCATCTTCAACGTTTCCGGCGTCACGAGCCTCAAGCTCAGCGCGACCACGATCGCCAAGATCTTCGCACTGCAGATCACCGACTGGTCCGACCCGGCGATCACCGCTGACAACGGCACCGCACTTCCCGCCGGCCCGATCACCACGGTCGCGCGCTCGGACGGCTCCGGCACCACGCAGAACTTCACCAACTACCTCGTGGGCACCGCCCCGTCGGTGTGGACGCACAAGGCGGGTTCGAGCTGGCCGATCACCGGCAACGTGTCGCTCCAGAAGGGCACCTCGGGCGTCGTCGGCGCCGTCAAGTCGGGTAACGGCACCATCGGCTACGCCGACCACTCGGGCATCGGCTCGCTGACGGCCGCGTCGATCATCCAGAGCGGTACTGCGATCGCGTTCTCCGCCGACGCCGTCGCCAAGACCTTCGAGGTTGCGGCGACCACGAAGTCCAACGGTGTGGCCGGCGACCTGTCGCAGGTCTTCGACTACTCGAAGCTCACCGCCGAGACCTACCCGATCCCGCTGCTCTCGTACGCGATCACCTGCACCACGTTCAAGGACGCCACGCAGGCCAAGCTCGTCAAGTCGTACCTCGGCTTCGTCGCCTCGACGCTCGGTCAGCAGGTCGCCGCGAAGAACGCCGGCTCGGCTCCGGTTCCGGACGAGATCCTCACCAAGGTTCAGGCGACCCTCGCCACCATCAAGTAACACCCTTCGGCCCGCCCGGATCCGCTCGTCGGATCCGGGCGGACTGAGTTGCCCTCCCGAGCCTGCTCGGTGGGGTGACTGAGTCCGAGCCGTTCGCATTAGTGTCGTCTTCGGAGCTCCACACGACGCCCGACCCGAGAAGGAGAACGCCGTGCCTCTGCGAGAAGACGAGGGAAGCCGTGGCTGACGCGGCGACCACCACGACCTCTCCGTCCCGATCACTGATCGGCAAGCGCCGGGCGAGCGACACCGTCTTCCTCGGACTCTCCACGGGCTCCGCGATCTCGATCATGGTGATCCTCGCCGGAGTCGCGATCTTCCTCATCATCCAGGGACTCCCCGCGATCACCGCGAACTGGAGCTCAAACCAGGACCTAGCCGCCATCCACAACCCGCTCGGCAACGGCTGGTCGAGCTTCTGGGCGTACGTCGCGCCGTTGCTGTGGGGAAGCCTCTGGTCGGCCGTGATCGCCATGATCCTCGGCGCCCCCGTCGCGATCGGCATCGCACTGTTCATCTCGCACTATGCCCCGCGCCGGCTCGCCGGGGTGCTCGGCTACATCGTCGATCTGCTCGCCGCGGTCCCCTCGATCGTGTTCGGCCTCTGGGGCATCATCGTCATCCGCCCGTTCCTCCTGCCGCTGTCGCAGTTCTTGAACGAGTACTTCGGCTGGATCCCGCTGTTCAGCGGACAGATCACTTCGACGGGCTCCACGATGCTCGCCGGTGGCGTGGTGCTGGCGGTGATGATCCTCCCGATCGTCACATCGATCACCCGTGAGATCTTCCTGCAGACGCCGCGCCTCCACGAAGAGGCAGCCCTCGCTCTCGGCGCGACCCGCTGGGAAATGATCCGCCTGTCGGTCCTTCCCTACGCGCGCAGCGGCATGGTCTCAGCGACCCTCCTCGGGCTCGGCCGGGCGCTCGGCGAGACGATGGCGATCGCCCTCATCATCTCCCCCGCCCTCCTGTTCTCGGTGCAACTGCTCACCGACGGCTACAACTCGCAGACGATCGCCGCGAACATCGCGCTGAACTTCCCGATCTCGTCCGGCATCCAGCGCTCCGCGCTCATCGGCACGGGCCTGATGCTGTTCGTCGTCTCCCTCGCCGTCAACATGCTCGCGCGCTACATCATCGCCGCGACCGGTCCCGGCGCGAAGGGCCGCAAGAAGAAGGGGAAGCGCTCGTGACCACCTCCACCGCCGCCCCCTTGACCCGCGCACCCGGCCTCACCAGCGGACAGCTCCCCCGTTTCTCCGAGCCGATCGGCGTGGTGATCGCCCTCGTCATCTCGGCCGGGGTCATCGCCCTCCTCGCCCCGTTCAACATCGCGCTGTGGCTGGTGCTCACGGCGGTGCTCTACCTCGCCGGCATCGGCGTGGCATCCACCATCGTCGAGAACCGCCGGAAGGCGACCGATCGGGTCGTCCGCGGACTCGTGACGAGCGCCTTCGTGCTGGCCGTCGCGCCGCTCATCTCCACGCTGTGGACCGTCGTCTCCCAGGGCATCGGGGTGCTCAGCTGGAGCTTCATCACCCAGACCGGCGGCACGAGGTTCGACCCCGACACCCTGTCGGTGGTGGCCACGCCCGGCGCCCTGCAGGCCGTCGTCGGAACCCTGATCATCACCGGCATCGCCGCGCTCATCTCGGTTCCCATCGGCATCCTGACCGCGGTCTACCTCGTCGAGTACGCGCAGCCGAACAACCCGCTGCGGCGCATGATCACGTTCCTGGTCGACGTGATGACCGGCATCCCGTCGATCGTCGCCGGTCTGTTCGCCTTCTCGCTGTTCTCGCTCATCGTCGGCCCGAAGGCGTTCAGCGGCTTCTCCGCATCGATCGCGCTGTGCGTGCTGATGATCCCGATCGTCGTGCGCTCGACCGAGGAGATGCTGCGACTCGTCCCGAGCGAGCTGCGCGAGGCATCCCTCGCACTCGGTGTTCCCCGGTCCACGACGATCGTCAAGATCGTGCTGCGCACCGCGGCGAGCGGCATCGTCACCGGCGTGGTGCTTGCCGTGGCCCGTGTGGTCGGCGAGACCGCGCCGATCTTCATCGCGGCGAGCTTCACCGACAACTTCAACGCGAACCCGTTCGACGGACCGATGCAGACCCTGCCCGTCATGGCGTACACCGCCTACAGCTTCCCCGGCCAGGACATCGCCGCCTCGCAGGCGCAGTCGTGGGGCGCCGCCCTGCTGCTGGTCATCCTCGTCGTCATCTTCAACCTCATCGCCCGCATCGTCGCGACCATGTTCGCGCCGAAGTCCCGCTGATCAAGGAGCCCCCAGGTGTCCAAGCGCATCGAGGTCGAGGACCTCAACGTCTACTACGGCGACTTCCTCGCTGTCGAAGGGGTCTCGATGAACATCGAGCCCCGCACCGTGACCGCCTTCATCGGCCCGTCGGGATGCGGCAAGTCCACGTTCCTGCGCACGCTGAACCGCATGCACGAGGTCATCCCCGGCGCCCGCGTCGAGGGCTCGGTGCTCGTCGACGGTGAGGACCTCTACGCCCCCGGCGTCGACCCGGTGCTCGTGCGCCGTCAGGTCGGTATGGTCTTCCAGCGTCCGAACCCGTTCCCCACGATGTCGATCAAGGAGAACGTGCTCGCGGGTGTGCGCCTGAACAACAAGCGCATCTCGAAGAGCGACGCCGACGCTCTGGTCGAGCAGTCGCTGCGCGGCGCGAACCTCTGGGAAGAGGTCAAGGATCGCCTCGACAAGCCGGGCGCAGGACTGTCGGGCGGCCAGCAGCAGCGACTGTGCATCGCCCGCACGATCGCCGTCTCCCCCGATGTCGTGCTGATGGATGAGCCGTGCTCGGCGCTCGACCCGATCTCGACCTACGCGATCGAAGAGCTGATCGAGGAGCTCAAGAACGAGTTCACGATCGTGATCGTGACCCACAACATGCAGCAGGCCTCGCGCGTGAGCGACAAGACGGCCTTCTTCAACATCGCCGGCACCGGCAAGCCCGGCAAGCTCATCGAGTTCGCCGAGACCGGAACGATCTTCACCAACCCCACCCAGAAGGCGACCGAGGACTACGTCTCGGGCCGCTTCGGGTGATCGCGACCGCGCGGTCGTGCGCGGGAGGGGGCGGATGCGAGGCATCCGCCCCCTCTGCGCGTTCGGGCAGGGCTGTGGTGTCCGGCCTGTTGGACGGCCTGCCCCCGGACGCTCTCCCCACTTCCTGTCGACTCGCCGCCTCTGCCCACGCCCCCTCTCCCCACTCTCCCTTATACACATCTGACGCCGCCGCCGAACAGCAAATGTGCGAACCCAGGTACCACCGTTAACTGTAAAATAACAAA
>NZ_SCOB01000021.1:0-35694 GCF_005503465.1 Microbacterium sp. 4NA327F11
GAGGTCCTCGTGATGGATCAGCAGTTGGCGCTACTGATCCTCGGGGACCTCGACCCCTACCCGCCGACCATCACCCGGCGAGCCTCACCCCCACCGCATGTCCGAAGAGCCCCCAATTCCCTTGGTCACCCCGGTGTGAACCATGCACCCCGGGCGGGCCATCCCCGTATCGGTGCACACCGTGCGTAGCGAGCTTTCCCGGAATCTCCTTGTGTCCTGGCGTTAACACGGGTGTCGTAGCATCGCATTAGCACCGCGACCACTCCTGAGAGTTGCACCCGGGATGAGGTGAATGCATCGTGACGGCACCGGGGTATGAGTTCAGCGTCTGGGAGCGCTACGCCACCGAGTTCACACTGGCTTTCGGTGACAATCCGTCGCGCATCCGGGCGGTGCGGGTGGCCTACTTCGAGCACGAGTTCGATGTGGACTTGATTGCGCAGCTCAGCGGTTTTCCTGTTTGGAGAATCCGACAGGCGTTGTCCCAGGGACTTCCACAGGCGAGCTGAAGAATCGTCGACCAGAGTCCCAGAACTGCTCGCCCATCTACCATCCCCTTGCGGGCACTGCGCGGTGAGGGGACGTCAGCGTGCGACGGTTCGGCCCGGGCGCGATGTCTCCCCTTTCACGTCTGAGTGGCCATCGGTCTGATCGGGCCATGAGCAGGATCAGTTTCGCGCGTCGCCCCCGCCCTCTGGTTCCGCGCTGCGGGCGTCATCGTCGTGGCAGGCTTCTTCGCGTCGTTGGTTACCGGTGTCTGCTGCCCCGGCGCCCCCGCCAGCGGAACATCGACGTGCGGAACGTTCGAGCGCTTGACCGCCGGGATCGACAGATCACGTGGCTCTGGCTCGCACGGACGGTCATCGTAGGCGCCATCGCGGCGCTCGAGGTGGGCGTCTTCGGTCGAGTCACCCTTGGCCGACTTCCTTGCGGGCATGGCACTGTTCGGGAGCTCGAGCGGACGCAGGGAGGTCATGAAATTGCCTTTCGCGGATAGCGGAGGCGATGAACGCTGCGTTCACCTATGGTTGGGGTCGTGGTCGCATTGCGCCCATACGATGTGCGGCGAACCCGAAAGGTGATCACCGGCTACATGAACTCGCCCCTCAACGAGCCGCCGCTCGGCGGAACCATCGACCACATCCTCTCGATCCTGCCGTCGCTCGTACCGAGCGCGCAGCGCGTCGCCCGCATCTGCGCCGAGCGACCCCACGACGTGGTCGACATGTCGGGCGCCGACCTCGCCGAAGCCGCCAACACGTCGCCGGCCACCGTCAGCCGCACCGCCCAGGCGCTGGGGCTGCGCAGCTTTCAGCACCTGCGCATGCTGCTCGTGCGTGACCTCGCCGCCGACGCCACCGCCGCGCCCGACGCACCCGCCGGCACCGAGGGCTTTCTGCGGTGGCTGGCCGAGGGGCGGGTGGGATGCTGCAGACCGCGCTCGCCTCGATCGACCCGGTCGCGTTCGACGCCGCTGCCGACGCCATCGCCCGCGCGCCGCGCCTGCTGATCTCGGGCACCGGCGCCTCGCACGCCGCCGCCCAGGCGTCGGCCGTCGCGTTCGCCGTCAACGGCCGGCCCTGCGAAGCGCCCGCTGACGGCGTGGTCGCCCACCTCACCGCCCGCGTGCTCGCCCCCGGTGATGTGTGCCTCATCGTCAGCTCGAGTGGCGCCAACTCGGTGACCCTCGCGGTTGCGGACGCCGCCGTCGACGCCGGCGCCACCGTGATCGGGGTCACGAGCTTCGCCCGTACCCCGCTCACCACCCGCGCCGACCACCTGCTCGTCGCCGGTGCGCGCTTCCAGGCGTGGGATCAAGGCATTCTCGGCAGCGGGCTCGTACAGCTGCTCGTGCTCAACGCCCTGCAGATCGCCGTCGCCGACCGCATGAGCGACGCCGCCGACCGCGCGCGCCTCGCGGTGCGCGAAGAGGTGCTCGACATCGTCGCCGACGACGGCTCCGACGCCGAGGCATCCGACGTGCCAGACGTTATCGACCACGGCGATGGGCGTTGACACTCCGTTTGCAGGAAATTCACTTTCCTCGATTGCAATAGCTCTGCAAGCGGATTTCGCGGGAAGGCCCCGGTTCGTCAGGTCGCTTGCAGAAGGCGACTCATGGGAACGATCCAGCTCTCTGGTGTCGGTCGCTCCTTCAAGAGCACCGCCGCCGTCAGTGATATCGACCTGATCATCGAAGACGCCGCCGCGCAGATCACCGAGTCCACCGGTGCCCCCTCGATGAGCGCGTCGTGCGTGATCACCGGCGGCAGCTGGTGCATGCAGGGCCTCTTCCTCTCGAACGGCGCCCAGGTGCTGAGCGATGACCGCACGACGATCGAGTTCGGCTCGGACGCCGCGATCGATACGGTCGCGACCTTCACCGAGATGTACGAGGACGGCGTGCTCACCAACGAGGACTTCACCAGCCAGTACGAGGCGTTCGCGCAGGGGAAGACCGCGATCCACGTCAACAGCTCGGCCCTGCAGGGCGCGTTCATGATGGGCGCCGAGGCCGGTGGCTGGACCCTCGACGCTCACACCCTGCCCGCGTTCGGAGACCAGGCGGTCGTGCCCACCAACTCGGGCTCGTTCCTCGCGATGTTCGCCACCGACCCCGCCAAGCAGGCCGCCGCGTGGGAGCTCATGCAGTTCATGACCAGCCCCCGCGCCTACGAGATCATCTCGACCCAGATCGGGTACCTACCGCTGCGCAGCAGCATGGCCGACGAGGGCGGACCGCTCTATGACTGGGTCGAAGCCAACCCGCTCGTGAAGCCCAACCTCGAGCAGCTCGACGCGCTCGAGCCGTGGGTGTCGTACCCCGGCGACAGCTACGCCCAGGTCGACCAGGTGCTCGCCACCGCCATCGAAGACGCGGTCTTCTACGGCGCCGACCCGGCCGCCACTATGACCGAGGCCGCCGAGCGCGCGCAGGGGCTGATCGAATGACCATCGACCTCGACCTGACGCCTTCGGCGACGGATGCCGCGGCCGCTTCGTCGCCGGATGCCGCGACCGCGGCGCCTCGTGAGCGTCGCCACGCCGTGGCCGGCCTCTACAACCTGCGCGACACCGGCGGCTACCGTGCAGCCGGCGGCACCAGCCGGTGGGGCAAGCTGCTGCGGTCAGATGCTCTGCACCGCATCGACGCGACCGGTCGCGACCGGCTGGCCGAGATCGGCGTCGCCCACATCATCGACCTGCGCGGCGGCGACGAGCGCGCCACAGCGCCGAGCGCGGTCGACGGGCTCGAGGTCACCGTGCACCACCTGCCCGTGTTCGACGACGCCGACCCGGCCGCGCAGGCCACCACGCACGTCGGACTCGTGCCCGTCTACGACCACATCGTCGACGAGCGCGGGGCGCAGCTGGTCGACGCGATCCGGGTGATCATCGCGGCTGACGACGACGACGCGGTGCTCGTGCACTGCACCGCCGGCAAAGACCGCACCGGTCTCGTCGTGGCCTTCGCGCTCGCCGCCGCCGGGGTCGACCGCGACGACGTCGTGGCCGACTACGCCGCCACCGCCGAGAACCTGCGCGGCGAGTGGTCAGACGCGATGACCGCCGTCTTCGAACAGCGCGGCATCGAACTGACCGCGGGAATGGTCGAACTCATCACCGAGAGCCCCGCCGAGGTGCTCGAGGCGCTGCTCGAGCGCATCGACCGCGAGCACGGGTCGATCAGCGCCTACCTCCTCGCCCACGGACTCACCCCCACCGAGCTCGAGCGTCTCACCGCCGTGATCATCGACCCCGCCGCCACCGCGGTCTGATCGGAAGGAACACACACCATGTCGCACATCGCGAGCCAGCATCCCGCTCCCGAGCACTTCATCCTGCATGTCTCTGACACCCACTTCGTGGGCGACGGCGACCTGCTGCACGAGCGCATCGACAGTGACAAGAACCTCGCAGAGCTGTTCGACGGCTTCACCAAGGCCAACGCCCGCCCCGAAGCGATCGTGTTCACCGGCGACCTCGCCGACACCGGCCGCCCCGACGCCTACGAGCGCCTGCGGGCCATCGTCGAGCCCGCCGCCGAGAAGCTCGGTGCCCAGGTGATCTGGGTGATGGGCAATCACGACGAGCGCGTCGCGTTCCGCCGCGGCCTGCTCGACGAGGAGGCCGACCAGTCCGAGCCCGTCGACCGCGTCTACGACGTCAACGGTCTGCGCATCATCGCGCTCGACTCGACGGTGCCCGGGCAGCACCACGGCGAGATCAGCGACGAGCAGTTGGCGTGGCTGCGCCGCGAGCTCGAAGTCCCCGCGCCCGACGGCACCCTCATCGCGCTGCACCACCCGCCCGTGCCGAGCCCGATCGGGCTCATCGCCCTGGTCGAGCTGCGCGACCAGGAGCGCCTCGCCGAGGTCATCCGGGGCACCGACGTGCGCGGCATCCTGGGCGGTCACCTGCACTACTCGACCACCAGCACGTTCGCGGGCGTGCCCGTGTCGGTCGCGTCGGCGACCTGCTACACGCAGGACCTCGCCGTCGCCTACCCCGGTGCCCGCGGCCAGGACGGCGGCCAGTCCTACAACCTCGTGCACGTCTACGGCGACCGGGTGCTGCACTCCGTCGTGCCGATCGGGCAGTTCCCGACCGTCTACGAGATGACTCCCGAGATGCTCGAGGCGTTCATGAACATGACCCCCGACGAGCAGCTCGCCGCCGTCAACGCGTCGGCGGGAGAGTAGTCAGCCCGTGAACAATAATGTCTCGTATCTACATCTCCTCGAACGGAGCAGTTCATGACGGATTCCACGCTCGGCGCAGTCTCTGCGACCGCGATCACGAACACCAGGGTCTTCGACGGACACAGTCTGAGCGCCCCCACGACGGTCGTCGTCCAGCCCGACGGGCGCATCGGTGACGTATCAGCGGATGCGGTCGTCGTCGGTGCCGCTGTCGTCAACGCGGAAGGTACGGTGCTCCTTCCTGGCCTGATCGACTGTCACATGCACCTGAAGGGGCGCGAGTCCCTCGAGACGCTCGCCACGTACGGTGTCACCACCGGCCTGGACATGGCGACATGGCCCGCATCACAGTTCCAGTCGTTGCGGGGACTGAGGGGAGTCGCTGACTTCCGCACCGCCGGCATGGCGGCGACATCTCAGGGCAGCACGCACAGCCGCATTCCGACCTATCCGGACGTCGCGCTGGTCGATTCCCCCGACAAGGCGGAGCGGTTCGTCGAGGTGCAGGTGGCAGACGGGGTGGATTACATCAAGATCATCGCCGATCTGCCCGGTCCCACCCAGGACGTGCTCGATGCACTCGTGGCTGCTGCGCACGCGCGGGGGCTCAAGGTCATCGCGCACGCAGCCCTGTACGAAGCTGTGCGTATGAGCCTCGCTGCGGGGGCCGACATGATCACCCATGCTCCACTCGACCGCGCGCTCGACGATGCGACGGCTGAGACGATGCTCGCCCAGGGCACGGTGTTCATCCCGACCTTGACGATGATGAAAGGCGTCGCCGCGAATCTCACCGCAGCGGGCGTTCCCGGTGTGAGCTATGCACACGCCCACGAGAGCACGCGCGCGATGCATGCCGCGGGCGTTCCGGTCCTGGCCGGCACCGACGCCTACATCGGGTCCTTCACACGGGCATCGCCGCCATACGGCGAGAGCATGCACGACGAAGACGCCTACATCGGGCTCCTCGAACGGGCAATGCCGCCATACGGCGAGAGCATGCACGACGAACTCGCTCTGCTCGTGGACGCCGGCCTGTCAACAGCCGAAGCGCTGCGCGCTGCCACCTCGACGGCCGCGCACGCGTTCTCACTCGACGATCGGGGGGCGATCACCCCCGGATTGCGAGCCGACCTCGTGCTGGTGGACGGCGATCCGCTCACCGACATCGCTGCCGCGCGTCGCGTTCTGCGTGTGTGGTGCGGCGGCATCGAGGTGTGAGGGCGTCCTCTCGACCGCGGTGTCACTCCACGGCGGTGTTCGCGCCGTGGTGCCACGCGAGCACCCGGTTCTCGACGACGATGAGCAGCAGGTTGAACACGTACCCGAAGATCCCGATGAGCACGATGCCCGACCACATGTCCGTGATCGCGAACGACCTCTGCGACTGAAGAACGAAGACGCCGATCCCGTTGCCTCCCGCCATCATCTCGCTCACGACGACCATGATGAGCGCGAGCGAAAGACTCGTGCGCATTCCGGCAAAGATCTGCGGAGCTGCCGCGGGAAGTGCGACCTGCAACTCGTAGCGGAACCAGTGGATGCCGTACACCCGGGCGGTCTCGCGCAGTCCGGGGTCCATTCCTCTGATTGCAGCTTCGGTATTGAGGAGCACGGGCCAGAGGCAGATGAAGGTGATCAGAATCACCTTCGCGGTGTCGTCGAGGCCCAGCACGATGATGACGAGGGGAATCAACGCGACCGCAGGGATCGCGCGCAGGAACTCGAGCACGGGTGCGAACATCGCCTGGAGGCGGTGCGCCTGACCGAGAACGAACCCCACGACCACGCCGATGACCACAGCGCCGATGAACCCGATCATCATCCTGGAAAGACTCGGCAAGACGTCGCTCGCCATCCGCGCGAAGAGCCAGTTCTCCTGGAAAGCGACTAGGGCGTGTCTCTTAAAGCCTTGAGCCAGATGGTGATGGCGCGTAGGACGACGCCGCCGCGATAGGTCAGGGCGAGTTTGTCGTAGCGGGTGGCCAAGGCGCGCCATTGCTTGAAGATGTTGAATCCGCGCTCGACGACGTTGCGGCGCTTGTAGGCCTCGGTGTCGTAGGTGACCGGGCGACCACCCTTGGCGCCGCGGCGCTTGCGGTTGGCGATCTGATCATCGCGTTCGGGGATGACGGCCTGGATGCCGCGCCGGCGCAACAGCTTGCGGTTGGCCCGGGAAGAGTAAGCCTTGTCACCCAGCGCCCGGTCGGGCCTGGTGCGTGGCCGGCCCCCACCCAGGCGCGGTACCCGCAGGGCGTTCATCACGTGCTCGAACATCGGGGAGTCCCCGCCCTGCCCGGGCCCGAGCAGCATCACCAGCGGCCGCATGTTCCCGTCGCACAGGTGGTGGATCTTCGTCGACAGGCCGCCGCGGGAGCGGCCGATGGCGTGATCAGGCGGCTCGATGCGCAGATTCGTGTAATTCGTCAGGTCCCCCTGTGTCCCGGGGCAGGTTGGTGGCGTGCTGATGGGCGCGGTTGATCGTGGAGTCCACCGAGACTTCCCAGTCGATCAGCCCGGCGGCGTCGGCATGGGCCAGCAGGACGCTGTGGATCTTGTCCCACGTCCCATCACCGCTGAAGCGGCGGTGCCGCTTCCACACCGTCTGCCACGGCCCGAAGCACCCGGGTAAGTCCCGCCACGCGATCCCGGTCCGGTAGCGATAGATGATGCCCTCCACCACGGTGCGATGATCGGCGAACGGCCGACCACGACGCCCCTGCGAGGACGGCATCAACGGAGCAATCAGCTCCCACTGCGCATCAGTCAGCAACTCCGTTCGAGACACACACCGAGCGTTCCAGCGACCAGCCCAAACCTTTGGGAGACACGCCCTAGCCCCGGCGCCTGTCGGCCGCTGACCGTATGGTCGCGGTGTGGTGCAGCACTGGTCCCCCATGTCCCAGGTGCAGGCCGGCGTCGAGCCGGGCACCTGGTACATGTTCGATCGCAGCCGGCGCATCGCGATCATCCGGCTCGTCGAGGTCCGCGGCCGCCGGCTGCTCCGGTCGGTGACCTACGACGCGGACCCGGATCAGCGGCAGCTCATCGGCTACTTCCCCGACAACGGGATGCGGCTGGCGGCCGAGTGCACCTGGTCGGAGTACGTGCGGGCTACAGGACCGCCGACGAGTAACCGCCTGTAGAAGGCCTTGGCTCTCGGCGCATCTTCCGGCCCCGCGGGTTTCCTCGGCCGACGTCGACGAGGCCGGGCAGCTCGTCCGCGTACTGCCGGCCGAGGCGTTCGTTAGCCGCCGTCGTGTAGATCGCGATGCCATCTGCATCTGCGCGATCGCGCAACTCGGGCAGGACGAGCGCGCGCAGCGCCTTGCCTCGCCCCCTGCCAGGGTGGGCGGCGATGTGATCCTCGACGTGCCACCCTTCGGCCGTGGCGACCACGGCGAGCACCGCGTCTTGTTCGGGGCTGAGGTAGTACCTCGCCGCCGGTCGGCGGAGGAGGTACGCCTGCACGGCCACACCGATCGGCAGGGACGGCCACCACATGATCGCCAGGAACGTCGAGAATAGGCGCCCCGCGAAGCGGCCGTGCCAGGCGCCGTACCAGTAACCCCGCTGGGACCACCACAGCAGGCGCAGCGCGTGCCTCGCTCCTGGCTCCTCCACGCCCGCGAGGGCTGGCGGCCGCGCAGCGACGTCGCCCATCTCAGGCCTGACGCGCTCGGTCAATGTAGGTGAGTCCGGCACGACGCAGCGCGTCGGCCGGCGACCCGTCGCTGTAGTCGGGGGCCTCACCCGTCATGGGCAGCGGAGCGTTGGTGCGTGCGTACTCATGCACCTGGTCGGTGAGCGTGTCCCACGTCGCCGGCTCTCCGGTCGGAGTCGTCGTCAGCTCGACCTCGCACGTCACGCCGCGATCGGTGAAGTAGCGGCGCGCGGCCGCGAGGTACGCCGCGGTGTAGGCCGCGAGGTCTTGCTGCCACAGCTCCTCGACGGTCGCGGTCGCGGCGCGTGCCGAGGCCAGCGCGGCCGCTTGCGGCTCGCCGGTCGACTCGGCGCGCTCGATGACGGCCCCGGTGATGCTCTGGGCCTCCTGCATCAGTGCGAGCACGCGATCGCGGTCCTGCTCGTCGACGCCGAACACGTCGGCCGGCATGGCTGCCTGAATGTCCGCGATCCGTGCGCGTTCCTCGGGCGTGGCCACGGCGTTGAACAGCTCCTCGTCGAGGGCATCCTCTCGGCTGCCCAGCTCGGCGGTGGCCTGCTCGTAGAGGTCGCTCAGGCCGAGGTCGTAGAACACGTCCGCGGCGTCGAACGCGAGGCGTACCGGCTCAGTGCGATAGCGCAGCAGCTCGTCGGGATCGTCGCCCGCGGTGCTCTGGACGATCTGGCGCACGTAGTCGGCTTCCCACGATCCGGGACGGCCGGCCAGCAGCTCGTCGACGCCGCCGAGATTGGCGGCCACGGTCGTGATGACATGGCAGGCGATTTCTCCGAAGTCGACGGGCTCGACGGCGGCATGCTCGGTGCCGGCGCCGCGGACGCGGGTCTGTCGCGCCGCGGTGGTAAGCGCGGCGATCGCGTCGGCTACCGGGTCAGGCTCGGGTGGCTCGACGGCCTGCAGAACGGTGGTCATGGGTCGGTCCTTCCGGGATCGGTTCTCGAGGATCGGGTGCTGGCGGCGCTGTACGCCGCCCTGACAGCATGATCGGCTCCGGGTGGTGCTACTCCCCCATCGGGCGGCCCTGGGGCATCTCACGGGCTCCGATGGCCGGGAACGGCTTGCCACCGTTGTACTTCGCTTCCAGCCGCTCGACCTCGGCCATGACGGCGTGGTTGATGAACGCGCTGAGCGATCGCGACCCCTCGGTGAGCTGTGTGTGCAGGATCGCGCCGCGCACGCGCGCGGTGTCCTCGGGGTCTTGGTAGAACGACACCTTGGGCGGGTACTTCGTGCCGGCCTTCTTCGTGACCGGGCGGACGGTCGGTGCTGCGACGGCAGCGGCCGGCTCGGCGGATGCCGCGGGCTGGCTCTGCGGCTCGGGAGAGCTGACAGGTGGCGCGACGGGGCTCGATCCGGCAAGGCTCGACTTGCGGGGCGCGGGACGGGTCATGATGCGGCTCCTTCGATCGCAGTCAGGTGGTCGGTGTAGATCGCTCCGAGCGCCGTCGCTTCGGCGCTCCCCCACTCGTCGAGGCCGCGGGCGGCTTCGGCCGCGTCCGAGATGACGACGCGCTTCGGGACGAGGGGCGCGAGGAGGCTCAGGCCGCGACTCTCTGCCGCCTGGCTCAGCTCGTCGAGCCATGTGCGGCCGCTGACGGTCTGCTCCTCGTGTCGGTTCACGATGACGCCCGCGACGGTCAACTGGGGGTTGTAGTGCTGGCGAACGCTCTCGATGGTGTCGAGGAGCTGTGACAGGCCGTTGGCGCTGAACAGCTTCGATTCACTCACGACGACCACGGCATCCGCCGCGGTCAGGCCGTTGATAGTCAGCTGGTCGAGGCTCGGGGCGCAGTCGATCAGCACGAGGTCGTAATCGCCGGTCACCTGGGCGAGGGCCTGGCGCAGCCGGCCCTCACGGCCGGCTCCCGCGATCACCAGCTCGTCGCGGACGTAGCCGAGGGTGACGCCGGTTGTCGGCACGACGTCGAGGCCGGGCCAGACACCGGGCACGATGACATCTCGGATCGTCTCGGGTGCGCGCGAGCTCAGCGCGTCGGCCAGGCCGGCCTGGTCCTCGTCGACTGCCTCGGCCGCGGCGATCGACGTCAGGTTGCCTTGTGGGTCGTTGTCGACGACGAGCACACGTCGCCCGGCACGGACAGCAGCGCGGGCCAGGTGGAACGTGGTCGTGGTCTTGCCCACGCCGCCCTTCTGATTGCAGAGGGCGAGGATGCGTGCGGTCACGGTATTACCTCCAATGGGGCTAATAGTACTTTTGCCGTCAGACACGGCGGCGGACATGGGAGAGCCGGGGGCCTTGCGGCCCCCGGCCGGGTCAGTCAGAACGGAGTGTCGTCGCAGCTGTCGGCGGCGCTGGCGCTGTTGCGCTGCACGGTGACGCTCTGACCGCGCAGGCTCACGCCGATCTCGTCGGCGCGGACCTCGTGCTGGATGCGGCTGCCCTGCTCGCCCTTGTACTCCGTGACGCGGTAGCTGCCGGAGAACGTGACGCGGATGTTGCCGCCCTGCTCGGCTGCCTCGACGAGGTTCGTGGCCTGGTTGCCGCTCACGGCGACGTCGTAGGCGGTAGCGGGGCCATCGGTGTAGCTGCCGTCCTCCTGGCGGATGCGGTCGGTGACGATGACGCGGGCGTAGGTGTACGCGCCGCGCTCCCCCTCGCGCAGAGTGGGCGTCGCTGCCAGGTTGCCGGTGCGGGTGATGTAGCTCATGGTTTCCTCCTGAAATCGGTGGTGACTCTAATAGTACTGTTTGCGGTAATGGGGTTGCAAGGGTTAGTAGCGCTCGACCTCCATCTGTCGGCCGTCCATCTGCGAGGGGTACAGCACCCACTCGATGCCGCTGGACGGGTTGGGGCTCTCCACGCGCACGCCGATCACAGGTGATCCGAACTCGATCGGTCCCAGCTCGTCGGTGACGCGCAGCGGCGTGCGGTAGGCGCGGCCGCCGTGGCTGATGAGTCGGTCCCCGATCCGCAGCTCTGCGAGCCGGGTGAGGGTGATCTTGGACATGGCTTCTCCTTTCGGAGCGGCCCTAACGGCAATAGTACTATTAGGGCCGCTCGTGGTCACATGGGCTGGATGGTTCCGATGTACTCGCCGCCGGGGCCGTGGATGATGACGGGAGCGTTGGCGTCGATCTTCATGACGTACACGTGCTCGGCCGCCTGGGGGTCACTCTCGATGTGCACGGTCGCGATCGTGCCGCCCTCCTCGTCGTCGAAGTCGACACGGCCGTAGTCGTCCTGCTCGGACGGGCGGGGGTTCTCCTGGCCGGTGATGCCGTCCCTGACCCACACGAGCGGTTCCAGCCGGGTTCCGAGGTCGTAGGGCGTGTGCCGGGGCGCATAGCCGATCAGGTCGCCCACCTGAGTAGCGAACGACAGTAGCTCTGTCGCCTCGGTGCGCAGTGACTCCGCCCCCTGGGGATCGCCGTCACGGGCAACCTTCAGCGCGAGGTCGACGGTGGATGCAGCGGCAGACAGGCATGCCGTCCGCACGTCGACGAGCCACGTCCGCACGCGTTCGGGGGTGACGTCGGTAATCGGCCGCGGGCACTGAGCCTTGATGCTCTCGGGCAGTGCCGCGTACTGGGCGGCGAGGTCTTGGGCTGTGGTGTTCATGGTGCCTCCTTCTCTCTAACTCTAATAGTACTATTGCCGGTAATGGTGGTCAAGTCACTAGCGCGAGTCGCAGCCCAGGTCGTCCATCGGGTCGACGGGCACCTGGTAGCTGTCGGCCTCGTTGATCCGGGCGATGCGCTCGATCTGGTCGGGGCGCAGGTCTGACCAGTGATCCTCTCCGGTGCCGTCCTCGACGATGACCACGGGGGCGACGGTGTAGCCGAGGTCTGCGGTCACGTACTCGCGCGCGTTGGCGTTCTCGGGCTTGGTGATATCGACCTCGCGATACTCGATGTGCTTGGAGTCCAGCATCATCTTCGTCATCCGGCACTTGCCGCACGCCGGACCGGTCGTGTACACGGTGACTGACAACATCTCTGAATCCTCCCACTCCACGTTTTTTGCCGTGAAGGCACTGGAAGTGCCGGCAGGGAGAGCCGGCGCGAAGTGCAAGGGACCGTGGAATACCGGACTGAGCGCAGCGAGGGAGGATATGCCGCGAAAGCCCTTGCACGGAGGCCGGCCGACCGTATGCTGCCGCAGGCTTCACGGCGAAAAGACGATGGCCGAAGGCCGAACAGTCGGCCGCGCGCGGCCGTCCTTCTGAGCGGGCGTGCTCCGTCACGTCTGCGCCGGGGGAGTGTGAGGGGTCCGGCCCCTCACCGGCTCCTTGGGGAGCCGTTCGTCGTGCCATTCCTCGATGGTGAGCGCGACGAGCTGCACGGTGATGGTGCCGTGGGTTCGGCTGGTGTGTAGTCCCAGCTCGACCGCTTGGGCGTCGCTGCTGGCCAAACCCTCGGCCGGGGTGCTCATTCGTCCTCCAATGGTGGGAATAGTGGTATTAGGGTCACGCGGCGGGCTCGGTGGCCTCGGTGTCGGTGTCGGGCTCGGTGAGCGCGGCCGCGAGGGTGTGGGCGGCGCGCAGTACGTTCGCGGCGGTGGCCTTGATCGTGTCGGCGTCGCACTTGCTCCATCCGGCGACGTAGCCGACGCTGGCGGCGCTGGTGTCGAGTCCGAGCATCCCGGCGACGACGTAGGCGACGCTCTCGGCCTCGGTTTCCTTGATGCCGCGGTGCTCGACGTACTCGGCGTGGTCTTCGTCGGCGTGCAGGATGACGTGTGCTGCCTCGTGCAGGATCGTCGCGGCCGCGTCGGCGGGGGAGAGGTTCGCCTCGATCACGACTCGACGCCCGTCCGGGTCGGTGAATCCCTGGGTGGCTCCGGCGATGTGCTCGCGGGTGACGGTCCAGCTCTTTCCGGTGAGGTAGTCGGCTACGGCGTCGTAGATGCCGGCCTCGTCGTCGGCGTCGAGCGCTCGGACGATGGTCGACGGGTCGCCGGCTTCCTCGTCGATGAGGTCGGTCTGTGCCATGTCGAACACGGACACGGGGAAGAACCGCACGCGGCGCTGCTCTTCCTCCTCGCCCTTCTCGTTCTCGACGGTGGTTCGCACGTCGCGGCCGCCGAAGATGCGGATGCCGCGCTCACCCTTGCGCACCTGTCGGTTGAGCTTCTGCCACGTCCGGTATCCGGCGACGTGGGTCGCCTCGGGCCGCTGGGCGAAGATCAGCAGGAGGTTCCCCAGGCTGTAGCGGTGGAACGCGCGAGTGAAGTCGAGGAACCGCGCCCACGTCTCGGACTCCCGCAGCGCCTCGACCTGCTCAGCGATCGTTGCGTGCAGCTCCTCGGCCTCGGCTCGACGCTCCTCGGCGGTCTTGGTGCTGGTGATCTTGCGGGCCATCTCACTACCTCCGGTGACGGTATTAGTACTATTCGGGTCACTGACCCCTCCCTCCACGTTTTCTTGCCGTGAAGGCACGTAGTGCCATTCAGGGCAGAGGAGGGAGTGTCAACCCGTGAGGGCGGTGGGGGAGAGAGTTTCGGCGCGATGTGAGGGAGCGCAGCGACCGCGTGCCGAAAGTCTCGGAGGAGCCGGCGGCGCAGCGGCTTGCGCGGACGACGGCGCCCGTAGAATGCCGCAGGCTTCACGGCAAGGAAACGAGCGCCGCAGGCGCGGGTAGCTGTCGGCCGCCAGCGGCCGTCGTGCACGGCCCGCAGGGCCGCGGGGGAGCGCGAGGGCGCCGGCCCTCGTGTCGACCGCCGGTCGACGTGCTCAGGCGATGCGCTTCGCGCCGAGCATCCGGCTCAGCAGCTCGTCGACGGGATCGGGCTCGATCGGCTCGACGGGTACGGAGGCGGTCGACGCTGTTGCACCGCCGGTCAGCAGCGCTCGGGCGGTCCGGTAGTCGGCTCGGCCGTCCGCGGTGCGGGGGTGGGCGCCGTAGGCGTTCGTTCCCAGCTCGGGCAGGAGTGCGAGCTGACCGGGGCCGGGGCGTCTGGTCGGATGCGTGCGCCGTGGCGCACGCATCCATGTCTCCTCGGCCTGCCACCAGGCCCACAGCTCGCGCTCGACGGCGTAGCGGGCGGCACGAGCCTGTAGCCGGCCGTCGACGTCGAGCTGAACGGCGGCGGCTCGACGATTGTCGGCGGCTCGACGGTGCCACCCGTCTCGGCCGAGCACGAGCACGCCCGCACGGGTGAGGCGGTCGAGCACTCTGCGCGCCTCGTCAACGGTGCAGCCCGTGGCGCGGGCGATCGCATCGGCCGGGAGAGGTTCGCAGGTGGTGCGGGCGTAAACGTTCCCAGCGTGGAAGCCGAGTCCCGGTCCCAGCGTGAACAGGTCGTGTGCGGCATCCGCGGTTCTCGTGCTCAGGCTTGCGAGCAGGGTGGATCGTTCAGCGGCCCCGGCCCCTACGGGGCGCGGGTCCGCTTGTGACCGACCTGTACCGGGGAAGCTGGGGATAACCGCCTGGGGGTCGATCGTCCAGTGCGCGCCGTGCGGGCCGTCGGCTGCGCGGGCGTGGGCGATCCATCCGTCAGATGCGAGCCGTAGGAGCGCCGTACGCGCCGTTTCGCGACCCACCCCGGCTAGTAGGGCCAGGCGGCGGGTATCGGCCTCCACAGAGGCGCTGAGGGCCTGTAGGGCGAGGATGCACAAAACGTCGAGCACGCGGCGGTCGGCTGGGCCTCCTCCGTGGGTCCAGCGGCCGGCGGCGACGTCGGCGCGGGCTTGCAGCTCGCGCACGTGGGTGGCGATCGCGTCGGCGCGGCCGTCGAACGTGGGATCGTCCCCGATCTGGCGGCTCGTGGTGGCCACGAAGCGCACGGCCTTGTCCCACTGCCGGCGCAGCAGCCGAGCGGCGCTCACGCGGCCGCGAGGTCGTCGCTGAGCGCGATCACGCTCGGTGCGTACGTGTTCTAGGCCGGGGGCCTGGTCGACGAGCGCGGCGATATCCGCGTGCCGCCACCTGGCGGCCGCGGCGCCGACGAGGATGCGCCACAGCACCGCGGAAGCGTCGCCGGAGGCGGCGTCCTCGCGCAGCGCGGCCGCGCTGCCGGCAGTGAGCTCACGGCGCGGACCGGGCAGGTACAGGCGGCCGTGGTCATCGAGGGGGATCGGCCGCTTGGGGTCGATCCTGCCGGCGGGCTCGGCGTCGTCGACGAGCTTGGCCAGGGCCTCGACCACGGCGCGGACCTGGCCGGCGGTCGTCGAGGGAGCGGTGAGCGTGCTCAGCTCGCCGCGCAGCACGGTTGACCGGCCGCCGTCGCGGTGCGGCGCCCCTGGGGGCCGCACACACCCCGTATCGGGGTTGCTGAGCGGGGACGTGTCGAGCGTGGGGCACAGGTGGCGCGTCAGGCGCGCCAGGGTGGCGATCGTCTCGTCGTCGACGCTCTCGGCCAGGGCTGCCCAGACGTGACGGCCGTGCGAGGGGCCGGACTCGCAGACGACGTGCTCAATGCCGGCGTCCGTGAGGAGGCCGGCGATCACGTCGGCATCGCGCGCGGCCGCGGCCGCCGCGCCGGGTGTCTTGGCGTCGAGGTCGAAGCCGAGGAGGCGGAAGCGGCGATCGGTGCCGGCGAGGTAGACCGCCCACGGGCGGGTCGGCTCGTCGCCGTCGACGAGCTGGTGGCCGGTGTAGCGGTTCACGACGTCCCCGTAGGCGTCGATGGCTGCCACGCGCACGCTCGGCCGAGGGCTGAGGGCGCGCGTGAGCTGCCACGACGCGCCAGGAGCGTCGCTGTATGCATAGTGGGTCGGGCGCGCTACAATGAGCGTGCCTCCTTCCGTAGGTGGTACTCCGAAGGTCCGGACGCCAATCCGGTTCTTCACCCCGGCCGATCTGAGTCAGTCGCCAAACTCGACAGATCAGGCCCTCTGCTTCCGAAGCCCTCGCCTCGCCAAAGGCGGGGGCTTCGACCGTTCTATGCGGCTCTCGTGCTGGCCTCCTCGGGGATATCCAGCTCGCTCGCGCGATCGCGCGGGGGCGCGGGCGCGAACTGCGGCATGTTCAGGGCCTCGGCGGCGAGAGCCACCAGGTACTCGCCGTAGGCGAGGCCCATCTCGTCGGCGTTGTGCTTCAAGATCGCGCCGAAGGCAACGGGCGGCTTCGCCAAGATGGCGTCGCGCTCACCCTTGCTCGGTCGTCCCATTCGGTGTGCCATGCCCGCCATCCTCCCGAGATTCGTTAACGAAAAGAGGGCGACACGCCGAGGACGTCGATCGTGCATACGACGTCGCCCATGACGAGGGCGGTTCCGGGCTCGATGACGTAGGGCACGTCGGGGTCGAGGCGCACGGGCGGGTCGGTCTGCGTCTCGATGCCGTTCCCGCTGTGATGGTCGGTGACGATGATGTGGCCGGCGTCGTCGACGTCGACGAGCGCGTGGGTGCGTGACACCATGCGCGAGGGGCTGAGGATCGTGACGGGTAGGCGGCCGTCGACGGCCGCGGGGTTGCGGCCGAGAGCGGCGTTCTGATCGACGTCGACGGATCGCTGAGTGTTGAAGCTCAGCCGCAGCGTCGGCCGCGGTGCGGGCGGGGGAGTGCGCGAGACGAAGATCGTGTGATCCAGCTCGTCGTCGATCGCGGCCGCGTCCGGTTCGGGCACGACGGCCTCGGCGGCGTCGGGCACGAGGGCCTGGACGTCGATCGGCTCGGCCTCGACCCGGTGCGGCTCGGGAGCGTGGCACTGGACGCACATGGGCTCGGTGACCGGCTGTAGGCGCCGGCAGATTCGGCAGCGGCCCTCGTGGACGCTGAGGCCTTCGGCCGGCGGGATCATGCCGGCGTCGTCGACGAGCTGCACGATTCCCTCGGGGCGTACCGCGAGGTTCCATGTCTGGGCGCCGTCGTTGACGGTGAACCGGACGGGGCGGTGCAGCCGTGTGGCGATCGCCACACATCGCGCGATCATGCCCGTGCGCAGCTCCTCGACGCTGCCGGCCTCGCAGGCGCGTTCGGTGCCGTTGACGATGAGGCTGCCGAGCTGCACGAGGCCGCCGCGCACGATCTGTTCTCCCGCACCGTGGAGTGTCCCTGTGATGCGGGGCCAGTCCGCGACCCGTTCGGGGCGGCGGGTGGCCTGTGTAGCGTTCACAGGCCACGGGCGACGGCGGCCGCGGCCGCAAGCCACGCCCGTTGCGTCGTGGGTCGGAGGGAGCCGTAGTGCAGCAGCCCGTCGACCATTGCGGGGTCGTACGGGATGGTGACGGCCTCGCGCGCGAGCTGGCGGTAGCCGGTCGCGACGCGATCGACGTCGGCGGGTGCGGCCTTGGAGTCGGCCTGAGTGACGACGACCACGGCGCTGTCGGCCAGAGCGGCCGACGAGGCGTTGCGCTCCGCGAGGGCTTCGAGGAGGAGGGCGCCGGCCTCTGCGTGGTCGTCGCGGGTCGTGGTGGCCACCACAAGCTGGTCGGCGTGGTCGATCATGCGCAGCCACATCGGGTCCGACTCGTCGTTGCCCGAGTCGATGAAGATCAGCCGGTAGTACTTGCTAGCGACGGCGTGAATCGAGTCGACGTCGACGGGCTCGACGCGCTGCTCGTGCGCGAGAGCCATCGGCTTCGAGCGCAGCACGTCGAAGCGATCGCGCGTCTGATGGTGCACGTAGTGGGCGAGGTCGGCCGACTGAGCCCCCGTGCTCAGGAGCCGGTCGACCTGGGGCAGCAACTCGAGGAGGGTCGCCTCGTGCGGCCCCTGCTCGGTGCGCCAGCCGAGGGTGCCGCGGGTCTGGTTGTTGTCCCACGCGAGCACGCCGGCCCCGCCGTAGCGGGCGAACACCGCCGCGAGGAGCACGGTCGTGGGCGTCTTGCCGGCGCCGCCCTTGCCGTTGACGATCGCGATCGTGCGCGGCCCGGGCCAGTGCTGGGACACGGCGAGGGCGTCGGCGCGCTCGGCGCGCTCATCCTCGCTGGGGCTCATCCGTAGGCCGATGCGCGTCGCGAAGCCGCGCCACCCCTTGGTGGCGGGTTCCTCGGCCTGCTCCTGGACGAGGAACGACTGCCGGCGTTCCCGCCGGGTCGGCAGCTCCTCTGTCGAGCTGGTCGACGCGGCGGCGTCGGCCCACCGGGCCGCGGCGGGTTCGACCGGCGCCGGGCTCTGTTCCGGCGCCAACTCGACGGGCGCGGGCCGAGCGCCGCCCGTCGTGTCCTCCGTCACGGTGGCGTCAGGGTGGATGATGAGCGGCCATTCGCCTGACGGGTCGCGGCTGATGACGCGCAGCGGTCGGCCGAGCTGGGCGGCACGCTCAGCGACGATCCCGACGACCTGTGCTCGCGCGTCGTCGACCGTGCCGGCCTCGATGGGCGTCACCGACCCGCCGATGGAGACCTCGGCGGTTCCGTCCGCGCGCAGGGTCGCCTCGACGCGGGGCCAGGTGGCTGCTTCATTCATGGTGCTCATGGTGTGGGTAGTCCTTCCGCTCATCCGCCGATGGTGACGCCGACCGCCTTCATGAACGGCACGGGGTCTGTGGGGGAGTCGTTGATCATGACCTGGAAGTGGAGGTGGCAGCCGGTCGAGTCGCCCGACGAGCCGATGAGGCCGATCTGCTGACCGGCGGTCACCTTCTGGCCGTCCTGCACGAGAATCCCGGAGGAGTACATGTGCAGGTAGACCGTCTGCACACCGCCGCCGTGGTCGATGATGATCGTGCCGTTGCCGCCATAGCCGACGTTGAAGCCCGTCGCGATCACTGTCCCGGCCTGCGCAGCGTAGATCGGGGAGTCGCACGAGCCGGCGATGTCGACGCCGGCGTGCAGTTTGAGCACGCCGCTGACGGGACTGACGCGCATCCCGAACGGGCTGCTGATCGGCCCCTGAGCTGGCAGGGCCCAACCCTGGGCGCTGACCTCGCCGTTGCCGAGCACGGTCGACGAGCACACCTGATTGCCGGTGCCGGCGTTGAGGCCGGTCTTGACGCCGGTCAGGCCGTCGACAACGGCCACGGCGGCATCCCAGTACTTCTCGTAGTAGTACGGGTCCGCGTTGATCTGCACCCGGTGGGCGACGATGGTCGGGGCGAGCGAGTCTCGGTCCGGGATGGTGGCGAGCTTCTTGAAGAAGTTCTTCGCACTGGTGAACGGGTCCATCCGGTCGGCGTAGCTGCCCCATGCGCCGTTGTCGCGCTGCTGGAACAGGCCGCGCGAGTCGGGGCCTACCGCGTCGCCATAGTCGATGACGCGCAGGCCGGACTCTCCCATCGCCGTCATCACGCCGATGGTCTGGTCACGCGCGCTGAGGTTCTGGGCCTTGCCGGCCTCGATGATGTACGCGGCGTTTACGAGCTGTTCGTGCCCGTAGCCGCTGATCGACGTGTCCGGCACGCTGGCCGGGTCGATCGACACCGCGGCGGACGAGCTGCCCGTGGGGTTGCAGCTCGCGGCCGCGGAGCTGGCCAGGAGGATGAAGCCGAACATCCCGGCCAGAACGAGGACCGGGATCGCAATGATGGCGCCGACGCCGAGCTGCTTGCGATCCATCAGTGCGTTCCCTCGGGGGGCGTGAACCGAGCGGCGAGCCAGGGTGCGGCGCCGTTGATGCGCGTGAGCACGATGGTGTACATGCCGGCGTCGGAGGGGACGTCGACGGAGACGGCGTAGCGGCTGCTGTCGTCGACGATCGTGCCGGCGCCGGTCACCTGGTGAGCGGGGATGTTTGCCGGGTCGACGTACTGGTAGTCCTGCTGGGCCTGGCTGGTGAGGAGCGGCGACAGGGCCGCCCACCAGTCGGCCGAGCTGAGGTCGGGGCGTGCGAAGGTCGTCAGCGCCTTCTCGGCCGCGGCGATCGCCGCGGCGCGCTGCTCGGCGTCCCACGGCGGCGCCGGCTTCGGGTCGACGGTCGTCGCGCCGCCCTCCTCGTCGAGCGGAGTACCGCTCGGTGCAGTGGTGAACTGATCGAGGTCGGGCATGGTGATGCCCGACGAGGAGGGCGTAGGGCTCGCTGGGGGGGTCGGTTCGCTCTGGCCTGTGCAGCCGGCGAGGACGATCGTGCTCGCCGTGGCGATCGTTGCCACGGCGAGTCCCAGCGTGCGCTTGCGCATGTCAGCTGTCCTTGCTCTCCTCGGTGTGCGTCGAGACGATGCGCGGCCGTTGCGCGTTCGCTCCTGTCGCCATCGTCGCCTTCAGCTCGTCGCGCAGGACGCGCCAGGTGGTCCCGAGCTTGTAGCCGGGGATCACCCCGTCTCGGAGCCACGCATAGACGTTCGTGCGCGTCACGTTCAGTACCTCCGCGACGTCTTCAACGCTGAGCACGTCCGGCCGGCCAGCGAACAGCGCGTCAAGCGCCTGTTCCCTCTCACCGCTCACAGGGAGCGTCCAAAGTTCCGGTCGCATGAATCAATAATGCAACGATCAACTAGAAACAGCAAGGATTGACTATGTTCGGGCACATTCGACAACATCTTGCATCCTTTCGATATCCGTACGTAGGATGGCCTCGTTAGAGGCGCATCCTCATTATCGAGTGCAAGGGAGTGTGTCGTGAGTGACGGCATGAATCCGTGGATATCGCGGCCGACAGCACCGGAGCCGGTGTCGTCCGTCCCGATCTCGGCTCCGCCTGCCCAGGCGACGGGGCCGCTGGTCCCTCAGCGTGGGGTTCCGGCGCCGGATCGCGTCGACCAGCTTCCGGTCTACGACCGTCCGCACGAGGCCCCGCTGTGGTGGCTCGGAACGCACGGCGGAGCCGGTGAGTCCACGTTGGCCGCACTCGTGCCTGCCTGGCCGGCCGCCGATCATGGGTGGCCCCGGCCGCCGCAGGGGCCGGCGCGCGTCGTGCTTGTTGCTCGCACGAACGCACGCGGTCTGCGCGCGGCGCAGGCCGCGGCCACGCAGTGGGCTGCCGGCCTCGTGCCGCACGCCGAGGTCGTCGGCCTCGTGCTGATGGCGGACGCGCCCGGGCGGCTCCCCAAGCCGCTGCGCGACCTGGCTCAGGTCGTCGGCGGCGGCGTGCCGCGGGTGTGGACCGTGCCCTGGATCGATTCTCTCCGACTGGGAGAATCGCTCACTCTTACCAACGTCCCGCGTGATGCTCGCCGCCTCGTCGACGAGCTGAGCGCACTCCTCACACCTGGTGCAGCCAGCACCGCCAACCGAAAGGAACTCCGATGAGCACGCTGCACGCGATCCTCACCGCGGCGAACGACTTCGCCGCGCTCCTCCCGCAGGCCGACATTCCGAATCCGGCGCCGGTCCAGCCTCCCGGCACCAACGGGTTCGTCACGATCATGGGCTGGGTCAAGTGGGTGGCCCTGGCCGTCTGCGTCATCGGCATCATCGTCGCGGGCGCACTCATGGCGATCAACTCCCGCCGCGGCGAGGGCGGCGAGCACGCCGGCCGGATCGGCTTCGCGCTCGGCGGTGTCATCGTCATCTCGGCCGCGGCGAGCCTCGTCGGCTTCCTCGTCTCCTGATCGGAGGGCATGACATGACCTCCGAGGACGGCGAGAAGCAGCCGAGTCCCTTCACGCGCCCCGGCTTCATCGCGGCCGCGGGCGTGGTCGCGCTGATCGTCGTCTGCGCGATCATCCTCGTCATCGTCAACCTGTCTCGGGGCAGCTCCGCGCCAGCGCCGACACCCACAGGTACGTCGAGCGCGACCACGGCGCCGTCGACGCCGGCAGCATCCGGTGACGCGAGCGTGTGCGGCCTCGGTGGCGTCGAGCTGTCGGGGACCGTCACGGCAGCGCCGGATGCGACGTGGAAGTACGAGGGCACGATGGCCTATCCGACGTCGCCCGACTACGGCCCGGGCAAGACCGACCCTGCGGGCTTCCGCTACTGCTTCCAGCACTCGCCCACGGGTGCGCTCTTCATGGCCGCGAACGCCTTCGCCCAGGGCTCCACGGGAGCGGACAGCAAGGCGTGGTCGGAGTACGTGTTCGCGGACGGCCCCTACCGGACACAGCTTCTCGCCCAGGCCGGTACGCAGTCGAGCACGACTGGAACCCGAAGCTCGATTCAGGGTTTCCGGGTGCTCAACTACGACGGCAAGACCGCATCAATCGATCTGGCCGTCAGCGTCTCGACGCCGAACGGCACGACGACCGTCTCCGGTGTCTACTCGCTCGTTTGGTCGGACGGTGACTGGAAGGTGAGCACCGACACTGCGACGCCTCTCGACGTTGCGCCGATCCCCAACGTAGCCGGATACACGAGCTGGGGAGAGGGGTAACCCGATGGCTGACTGCGCTCCGCTCGATCTTGTATGCCAGGGCGGAAATATCGCGTCGAGTGCGCTCGGGAACGCGATCGACAACATGGCGAAGGCGGTCCAGGAGGCCTTCGGGAAGGTGGTCGCATCACTCGGCACGATCTGGGTGAACATCGGCACCCCGAACCTCACGGGGTCGGGTGGCGATTCGTCCCTGACGGCCGGCAGCGCGGCGCCGAACTCGGGAAACATCACGACGGTTCTCGGCTATGCGACGTGGATCGCACTGGCGATCTGCGTCATCTCGATCGTGATCCTCGGGGCTCTCATCGCGACGAGGATGAGAGCTGGTGAGGGGATCGCCGCGGTGGGCCGCGTGGGCCTGGTGCTCGCGGCCGCGGTGTTCATCTCGGGCGCCAGTGCGATCGTGACGGGCCTGATGCCGAGCGGGCCGACAGGTGCCGGCGGCGCGGTCGCCTTTCTGCAGTCGGGCCTCTGGTGGTACATGGGCGCCGCGGCGGTCATATCCGTCATCATCGGCGCCGGCCGGATGGCGTGGGAACAGCGCGCCGAGCCCGGTCGGGAGACGATCAAGAGCCTGCTGACGCTCGTCGTCGTCGCGGGCGCTGGCGTGACGATCGTGGGGCTGCTGGTCGCCGCGGCCGACAGCTTCTCGGTGTGGATCATCAACTCGTCGCTGGACTGCGACGTGACCGCGGACGGGTCGACGTGCTTCGGCACGAACATGCTGAATCTGCTCGCGTTGACGACCAACCCGGCGGCCGGCGGGCTCGGCTCGCTGCTCATCATCATCCTGGGCATCATCGCGATCCTGGCCTCCGCGTTCCAGATCGTGCTCATGGTCGCCCGCGGCGGCATGCTCGTCATCCTGACGGGCATCCTTCCGCTGTCGGCGTCGTTCACGAACACGGAGATGGGCAAGGGCTGGTTCCGCAAAAACGTCGGCTGGCTGGTCGCGTTCATCCTCTACAAGCCCGCCGCGGCGCTCGTGTACGCCGCGGCGTTCCGCCTCGTCGGCACTGACATCTTCAAGGACGACGGCACGGGCCTGCTGGCGGTGCTCACCGGCATCATGCTCATGATCATCGCCCTGTTCGCGATGCCGGCCCTGATGCGCTTCGTGACGCCGATGGTCGGTGCTATGGCCGGCGGTGCCGGAGGCGCGCTTGCTGTCGGTGCGATGGCAGCTCTACCGTCTGGTGCCGCGGCGATGGGTCGCCTCGGCACGGGCGGCGGTGGATCGGGGTCGTCGGGCAGTGACGGCTCGTCGGGCTCGCAGGGGCCGACAGGCAACTCCGGTGGAGGCGGCGGGTCTACGACGTCGGCCGCGCAAAATGCCGGCGCGCAGAGCGGTGCGGGAGCCGGGAGCGGCGCTGCGGCCAGCGGCGGAGCTGCGGCCGGTGGTGCTGCTGCTGGCGGCGCGGCCGCGGGCGGCGGTGCCGCTGCTGCGGGAGCGGCCGGGGGCCCGATCGGGCTCGCCGCGGGCGCCGCGCTCGAAGCAGGCAAGAAGGCAGGCCAGGCGGCCGCGGGTGCGGCGCGTGGCTTCGGAGAGCAATCGACAGGTGAGGGAGGCGGTCCTGATGGCAGCCGTTGACACAACGAATCGTGGTCCTCGGACCTACGGCAACTGGCGCAAGCCGACGTCGCCGGGCATCCTCGGCCTCGGCTCGGTCGGCACGGGCCTGCTGCTCGCGTCGCTCGTGGTGCTCGTCATCACGGTCATGGTCGCCGGCCTCTTGCAAGCGGTGATCCTCGCCGCCGTGCTGGGGATCGTGCTGCTGGCCGTGCTGACCAAGGACGCGCACGGCAAGAACGTGCTCAGCCGTGGCGGGGCGCGGATGGCGTGGTGGTCCGCGAAGTCGCGAGGCACGAACATCTACCGCTCCGGTCCTCTCGGCCGGTCGCTGTGGGGCACGTATCAGCTCCCCGGCCTGGCGGCGCCGACGCGGCTCAGTGAGCACACGGACTCCTACGGGCGCCCGTTCGCGCTGCTGTACACGCCCGCCACGGGCTCGTACAGCATCGTGATCGGCACGGAGCCCGATGGGGCCGCACTCGTCGACCAGGAACAGATCGACGTGTGGGTGGCCGACTGGGGACACTGGCTCGCGAACCTGGGCGACGAGCCCGGCATCGAGGCCGCCTCGGTCACGATCGAGACGGCCCCCGACACGGGCACGCGGCTGCGGCGGGAGGTTCTGATGAACCTCGACGCCGACGCTCCCGCGTTCGCTCAGGGGATGCTGCAAGAGGTCGTCGACCGCTACCCGGCGGGCTCGTCGACCGTGAAGGCGTTCGTCGCGATCACGTTCTCGGCGGTGAATCGGCAGGGCGGCAAGCGTCGTCAGCCGGACGAGATGGGCCGCGAGCTCGCGGCACGTCTGCCCGGTCTGACGGCGAGTTTGCAGGCGACCGGGGCGGGTGCTGCGCGGCCTCTGTCCGCGCAGGAGTTGTGCGAGGCGATCCGTATCGCCTACGACCCGGCGGCCGCTCAGCTCATCGACGAGGCGCACGCTGCCGGCGAGACGCCCGAGCTGAGCTGGACCGACGTCGGTCCGTCCGCCGCTCAGGCGTCCTGGGGTGGCTACCGGCACGATTCCGCGTACTCGTGCACGTGGGCGATGACGCAGGCCCCGCGCGGCAACGTTCAGTCGGGCGTGCTTGCGCGGCTCCTGGCACCGCATCGCGACATTGCGCGCAAGCGCGTGACGCTGCTGTATCGCCCGGTCGACGCCGCGAAGGCCGCGGCGATCGTCGAGGCCGATCTGCGAGCTGCGGAGTTCCGCATGACGGCCAGCAGCAAGCCTGCGGCGCGCGACAGCCTCGCTGTGCGCGCGGCCGCGGCGACCGCGGCGGAGGAGGCCAGCGGCGCCGGTCTGGTGCAGTTCGGGATGCTCGTCACGGCGACGGTCGCGGACCTCGACCGTGCGCCGGATGCGCGCGCGGCGATCGACAACCTCGCGGCCACGGCGCGGCTGAGGGTGCGGCCCGTGTACGGGTCGCAGGATTCCGCGTTTGCCGCGGCGCTGCCGCTGGGCCTGGTGCTCCCGAAGCACATCAAGGTTCCGGCCGAGCTGAGGGACAAGCTGTGAGCGCCCCCGAGCTGCGCCGCACCGCGAAGGCCGAGCGTCGGGCCAAGCGTGTGCAGAAGGTCGCCACGAAGGCCGAGAAGCCGAAGGAGCTGCGCCCTCAGCGGCCGCCGATGCGAGGGTGGTTGGGGCGCGGTCGCGGTTCGTCGAACTACGTTCAGGCGGCCGACGAATGGCGCGGGACCACCGTGCAGGTGTGCGGCATGTGGCCGTTCGCGATCGGCACCGGGACGCCGATGGTCGGTGTCCCGCTCGGCCGTCATATCCACACCGGGGCGACGCTGTGCTGCGATCCCATCTCGTGGTTCCAGCGCGCGAAGCTCATCAGCAACCCGTCCGCGTTCGTGCTCGGCAAGCCCGGACTCGGCAAGTCGACGATCGTCCGGCGGATGGCCCTCGGGCTCGCCGGCTATGGCGTGATGCCGCTGGTGCTCGGTGACTTGAAGCCCGACTACGTAGACCTCATCGAGGCCCTCGGCGGCCAGGTCATCACCCTCGGCCGCGGCCGCGGGTATCTGAACGTGTTGGACCCTGGCGAGGCGACGGAGGCCGCTGCGCGGCTGCGCGAGGCCGGGTTCGAGAAGGAGGCCACTCAGGTGCTCGCGGACGCGCACGGCCGCCGGCACACGATGGTGTCGGCGCTGCTGACGATCCTCCGCTCGGCGCCGCCCACCGACCGGGAGGAGACGATCATCGACCGCGCCTTGAAGTGGCTCGATGACAACTTCGACGGCGTGCCCGTGCTCGGTGATCTGCTCCGCGTCATCCAGGAGGGGCCGGCCGAGGTCCGCGCCGTGGCGCTGGACCGCGGCAACGATGAGCGTTACCAGTCGATCACCGAGGGCCTGGAAGCGAGCCTCATCGGCCTGGTCGGCGGCGGGCGTCTCGGAGAGACGTTCGCTCGCCAGACCACGAACCCGATGCGCCGCGACGCGCCCGTGGTCTACGACGTCTCTGCGATCGACGACTCCGAGATGGACTTGCAGGCGGCGACCCTGCTCGCTTGCTGGTCCGCCGGCTTCGGCACGGTCAACGTGGCGAACGCTCTCGCGGATGCCGGCCTCGAGCCCCGTCGCCACTACTTCGTCGTCCTCGACGAGCTGTGGCGGGCGCTGCGCGCCGGCCGGGGCATGGTCGATCGCGTCGACGCGCTCACCCGCCTCAACCGGCAGCGCGGCGTCGGCATGGCGATGATTTCGCACACGATGAGCGACCTCCTGGCCCTCCCGACCGAGGAGGACCGGATGAAGGCCCGCGGCTTCGTCGAGCGCTCGGGCATGGTCATCTGCGGCGGCCTGCCGTCCGCGGAGATGCCTCAGCTCAGCGCCGCCGTGCCGTTCTCGCAGGCCGAGCAAGAGATGTTGATCGGCTGGCAGGACCCGCCCGCGTGGGACCCGTCGACGGGCCGGGAGGCCGAGCCCCCCGGCCGCGGCAAGTTCCTCGTGAAGGTCGGCGGCCGACCCGGTATCCCGGTGAACGTGCAGCTGACCTCCGTGGAGCTGTCCATCAACGACACCAACAAGCTCTGGCACGAACAGTCGCGCGTCGGTCGCCGGCATCTGCGCGCCGTCGAGGAGGTACAGGGATGAGCACGCCGAACAACCGCCGCCGCGATCCGGGCGGCATGGGTGGCGAGGCCATCCTGCTCTGGGTCGGCATCGTCGCCGTGGTGGTGCTCGGCGGCGCCGTCTACGGATCGGTCCGGCTCGGCCACGCGATCGCGGGCGACGGCGCCGAGCTGCCGTCTGACCCGTTCGCGCTCGTGTTCGGCGTGTTCAGCGGCAAGGTGAGCTGGCCTGCCGCGTCCTGGTGGGTGCTCGGCGGCATCCTCGCCGTCGCGATCGCGCTCGGCGTGCTGGTGGCGGTGTGGCTGCACCGCATCCGTCAGCGCCGCTCTCGCGTCGACCGGGCAGCCGCGTACATGGGCCGCGGCCGCGACGTCGCGGAGATGAGCCGTAAGAGCGCCCAGGAGAAGGCTCAGCGCCTCGGTGTGACCTCCTCGGCTGGTGTACCCATCGGGCGCACGGTCGCGGGCTCACAGCCGCTCTACGGCTCGTGGGAGGACATGCACGTGGACATCTGGGGGCCACGTACCGGAAAGACGACCTCGCGTGCTGTGCCGGCGATCATGGATGCGCCCGGAGCGGTCCTCGTGACGTCGAACAAGCGCGACGTCGTAGACGCGACACGCGACCCGCGCGCGGCCAAGGGGCCCGTGTGGGTGTTCGATCCGCAGGCGATCGCGAACGAGGAGCCCACCTGGTGGTGGAACCCGCTCTCGTACGTCACCGACGAGGTTCGCGCAGCCAAGCTCGCGGAGCACTTCGCGGCCGGCTCCCGCGATCCCGGCGCAAAGACGGATGCCTACTTCGACCCGGCCGGCCAAGACCTCCTGGCCGGCCTTCTGCTCGCCGCGGCACTCGACAGCCGGCCGATCACCGACGTCTACACGTGGCTGACCCGCCCGGCCGACGACACGGCTGTAGAGATCCTTCGCCGGCACGAGTTCACGCTGACGGCCGACCAGGTGGCCGGCGTCGTCGACGCGCCCGAGAAGCAGCGCGGCGGCGTGTTCGGCACGGCCCAGCAGATGGCCTCCTGCCTCACGAACCGTCAGGTGGCCGCGTGGGTGACGCCGCTCCGCGGCGGCGTCGACGAGCGGCCGCAGTTCAGCCCCGAGGCGTTCGTGCGTGAGGGCGGCACGCTCTACAGCCTCTCCAAGGAGGGCCGCGGCACCGCCGGCCCGCTCGTGACCGCACTGACGGTCGCGGTGGTGGAGGCAGCGGAGGAGCTGGCCGCCCGCTCGGCCGGCGGACGTCTGAGCACACCGCTGCTCGGCGTGCTCGACGAGGCGGCGAACGTCTGCCGGTGGCGTGAGCTGCCGAACCTCTACTCGCACTACGGCTCGCGCGGCATCGTCCTGATGACGATCTTGCAGAGCTGGTCGCAGGGCGTCGAGGTCTGGGGCGAGTCCGGCATGAAGAAGCTGTGGAGCGCGTCGAACGTCAAGGTGTACGGCGGCGGCGTCTCCGAGGCGGCGTTCCTCGACGACCTGTCGAGGATCATCGGGGACTACGACCGGCTCTCCTCGTCGACGTCGTACGGCCGCGGTCAGCGCACGGTGTCGCAGCAGCTCCACCGTGAGCGGATCATGGACGTGGCCGAGCTGGCAGCGATGCCGAAGGGTCGCGCCGTGGTACTCGCGTCGGGCTCTCGGCCGACGCTGATCCGCACTCAGCCGTGGATGACGGCGGCCTACGCGGCCGACGTGCGCGCGTCGATCGCCGCGCACGATCCCGAAGCTGAGCGCACGATCCGCGAGGCGCAGCAGGAGCTTGCCAGCGTCGAGGCCACGATCGGGACGGAGGCGGCATCGTGAGCGACTGGGGCGATGACGAGCTGGACCCGGCCGACGTCGACGACGCCGCGGTGGACCAGGCCACGGGCGAGGTCGTCGATGAGGAGCCCGCAGCGGAGCCGAGCCTGTACTACGGCTCCGTCGACGAGTTCCTGCGCGAGTATCTGCGCAGCGTCTACCGGCGCAAGATCGACGGCAAGTCGCGGGTGTGGGCGGCTCGCTGGTGGGAGTACGACGAGGCGGTGATCCGCCTCGAAGCGCTGTGGCGCGCGTGGGAGTTCCTTCGCCGCGATCCCGCTACGGGGATGAGCGTGTGGTGGCGCGATCACGCGGACCATCACATGGGCGTGTTGATGGACCCGCAGGGACCGTTCGCGGCGGCCGACGCGATGGCGACGGAGAACCAGTGCTCCAAGGGCGACCCGCTGCCGTATGAGGCACCGCCCGAGGGGCTGTTCCCGGACGTTCGCGAGCTGGACGCCTGAGAGCGTCCCTGGGACGTGAGAGAGGGGCTGCACCTGGTGGTGCAGCCCCTCTCTCGTGCAGCTCGTCGACGCGCGCTCAGCGGTCCAGTCCGGTGCGCTGCACCTGGGCGCCGCGGCCGCGCGTCTTGCGCGCCTTGGCCGCCTTAGTCTTGCCGGCAGCGACGGCGGCCGTGGCCGGCTTCGCCTGGCTCACGTCGGCGCGCATCCGGGTCGCCACCGTCTCCTGAGCGATGCCGCGGCCTTCCAGCTCCTCCGCCGTCGACGAGCGCCGCTCGGCGCTGTCGTACAGGCTCTTGCCGTCCTCGCGGGAGCGGTCCGCGATCGCGTCGCGCTGCTCGGCTTCCGCCTGTGCGCGGTCGCGTTCGGCCGGGTCGGGCTCGTACTCGGCCGCGGCGCGCGCCTCGTCCGCTCGACGGTCCTCCTGGTCCGCGAACGCCAGCAGGCGCAGCGCCTCAGCTTCCTCGGCCGCGGCCCGTGTGCGCTCGGCGTCGGCGGCCGCGCGGTCGCGTTCCGCGCGCTCGGCCTGTAGCCGGATGAGCTGGCGCACCTCGTCGGCGTCGGCGCCCGTGTCGCGGGTGTCGATCCCGTACCGATCGCGCAGCTCGGCGCTCATGCGCTGCTCGGCGCGGGCAAGCTCCTGGTCCTCGGACTGCCACGCGCGGGCCACCTGGTAGGTGTGCCCGATCTGCTCCGGGGTGGAGTTCTCCCACCACTCGGCCCGGTCGACGTGGGCGACCTCGGCGCGCGCTGCCTGCCGCTCTGCGTCGAGGCGCGATCGCAGTTCGCGGGCCTCCTGCTCGCTTGCCGCGGTGGCGCGGCGTAGGGCCTGCTCTCGCAGGTTCGCGATCGCCTGGCCGACCTGTGCGGCCGCGGTGACCGCAACTCGTACCTGGCCCTCGAACGCTTCGGCGATTCCGTCTGTCTCCTCGGCCATGATCGGCCCCCTCTCCTATCGCTCCGGGCCGCGGTCTGCGCCCGGTCCTGTCGTCTCTCGTGGTCGTGCCGGCTCGATGTGGTTCGGGACGGGAGAACCCGCCTCGGTGACCGGGAGGGCCTGCCCGGCGCGCAGCCGGTCGAGCATGGCCTGAGCTTCCGGGTCGAGCGTCGTCGTCCGCTCTGCGGTCGCGACTGCGCCAGCCGGCGCCGACGTCGGCAGCGCGTCCCTGACGCGCGTGAGACGGGCGCGGACGTCCTCAGCGAGGAGTCGAGCCTGTCGGGCCTGTCCCGCGGCTACGGAGGCCTCGTAGACGGCTTGCGTGAGCCGGAGGAGCTGGCGGATCATCGCGGCCTGTGCGACGGTTCCTTGTCCGCCGCGCATGGCGCTGGCCAGCAGCATCGCCGCCCCGGAGATAGCGACCGTGCCGGCCTTCTCTGGCCGCACGGTGCGCCCGTAGGTCTGCGCCGATCGCGACAACGCTTCGGACGCCGCGGCGAGGTCGCCGGGCGTCTCCTCGGTCGCGTTGGACCATGCGGCGAACGCACCCGCGGTCTGCCGTGCAACGGTCGCCCACGTGTCCCTGTCGTCGACCGGAACCGACCGCATCCGGTCGACGAGCTCGCGCAGCTCGTCGTTGCGGCGCGACCACAGCTCCGGGTCCGGTTCCTGTGCCTCGGCGCCGGGCGCGACGACCCGCCGGCCCCGCTTCGCCGCAGCCCATTCGGCGGCCGCGTCGGTGGCTCCGGTCGGGGTGTCGGGCCACCCGTCGCGCAGCCGCGGCAACGTCAGGTCGCGGCCCAGGTGACCACCGCCGTACCAGATAGGACGTTCGCCGGCTTCGGGTCGCTCGGCCACCGAGTAGCCGGTGATGACGTCCGTACGACCGTCCGCGAAGCGGGGCCGGACGAGGAGCCCGGCTCGACGCATCCGGCGCACGAACTCCGCCTCGTCGCCGGATGCCGTGGCGCAGCCGCGGACCTTCAACGCGAGGAGGTAGCGGGGCTGATCGGCGCGCATCTCGGACGCGATGCGGGCCTGGCGGTCGTTGCCGTCCAGCAGCTCCCATGCCGGCGTCGTCGACGGTTGGTCGGCGCGTGCGCGCTCGTACTTCGCTCGTGCTCGGCCGCGGGCCTGGGCCTCGCGCTCGGCGGGGTCGTAGCCGCGGGTCGAGCGATCGGCCTTCGACGACTCCAACTCCTCCAAGCCGTACTTCACTTCGAGGGCGCGGGCCGCGACCTGGGCGCGGTGGAAGTCGTTGTGAATCGACGCCTTCGTGCCGTCCTCGCGCACGAGGTTGACGGCGATGTGCACGTGGTCGTTGCCGTTGGTCGAGACACCGTGCCGTACGGCGACCCAACGGCACGGGGCCTTCGTTCCGTCGTTGTCGTCGAACTCCATCGCCTTGATGAAGTCGTCCGCGATCGCCTTCCACTGCTCGTCGGTGAGCTGGCCTTCGTCGGCGCGCAGCGACAGTGAGCAGTGCCACACGTGCCCGCCCTTGACCTCGACGCCGTAGGCCGTCCTCGGTCGGTCAAGGTGGCGCGCGATCGACAGCGCGGCATCCCGTCCCAACTCCGCGTCGTCGTGCCACGCGAGCAACGCCGGGTCGCCTGCGACAAGGTGCGGCTCAGTGTGCTCATTGGACCGTCCCGGACCCGTCAGGTACGTCAGCAGACCGGACATACGATCGCCGCGAACGACGTTCGGCATCATGACGCCGACAGCCTGTCAATCGCCTCGTCCAGCCGCTCCGCAACACGACGCACCGCTGCGAGAGTAGCCGGCAGCTCCGCGGGCAACTCCCCCGTCGCGTTCGTCGCCTTCGCCATCTGGTTCACGTTGTTGGAGATGGCCGCCAGCAGCCGATGGACGGTGAACATCTCCGCCATCGCCTGACGGCGCTCGGTCGGCGTCTCGGCACGCTCGGACGACAGCGCCGCCTCGACCATCAGTCGCGGCACCGTGACGTGCTGAGCGGCCGCAATCCGCGCTAGCTCGCCGCCCTCCTCCGGCGTCACGCCCACCTTGTGGAAGTGCAGCCGACCGCCCGTCGCGTTCGCGCGGCGACGTCGAGTGAACGCGCGAGCCTTCGGCGTCTGCTCATCCATCGGATCACCGCCTCTCCCGGCCCAGCGCAGCGACCCCGCACACTGCGGGGACCACACGTCCAGTGTGCCGCATCCGCGACCGCCTGTCGAGGATCAAGCCCAGTTAGGTAACCTAACTGTATAGCTTGCTCCGTCCTGGACTCCGATCAGATGCGCTCGCGTCGACAGACGAGAGTGCCCGCGGCTCCGCCGCGGCTGTCTCTTCCGATGCCGCAGGCATCGACGGGAGCCGAGCGGATTCGTACGATAGGAGCATGGCTACGACACTGACACCAGAGGAAGCAATCGAGCGCGCGAAGCGGCTCCAAGAGGATCGGATCAACGCTGTGCGCGCGGTCGCGGAAGCGCGACAGCGACTGGTCGATGTGCAGGAGGAGACGGCTCGCGAGCTGGCCGATCTGCAAGCGCGGATCGCGGAGCGCGTCGCGGACGCCGAGCGCGACGACGTGCGCGCCTACAACGCCGCGCAGAGCGCCGGGTGGAGCGCGGACGAGCTACGCAAGATCGGCCTGCCCGAGCCCGAGAAGAAGGCGCGTGTGAGACGGCGCGCAGCGCGCAAGCCGGCCGCGTCGCGGACGACGCCTGAGCCTGCCGAGACGTCGGCCGACGAGGGCACCGCGGCCGGCTGATTCGTTCTTCCCACAGGCCCCGCTACCGGCTCCCGGTGCGGGGCCTGTGGCGTTCCCCCGCGTTGCGGGGTTGCACTCCGCTCCGTGCGCGTCAAGGGCGCTTCGCGTCCCTACGGGAGAGCCCTGCGGGCTCCCCTTGACCCGCCCTCCACTGCGTGCAAGGCGGCAAGTGTTCCGCCGAAAGCAGGCAGCTCGGCGCAGGCGCCGAACTTCCCACTTTCGGACGGACACACACCAAAGGAGAGGACGTCACGATGAGTACTCCGGTTGCCTTCACGACGATCACGACCACGCTCCCGTCGAGGGACGAGGACCGGCCGCGACTGTTTCGCAACGTGGCCCAATCGGGATCGGCAGCTCGCGGACTACGGTCGAGCCGGCTACCACCTGGCGAACACGGTCACGGTCACCGGGGACGCCGACTGATGGCCGGCCAGCAGCAGAGCGCGACGGACGTCGAGGGCGTCGACGGCTACCTGGTGCCGGTCGACCCCGCCGAGGAGACGGGGTGCGACTCGTGCCAGTGAACGGCCCCCGCAAGCGACCCAAGATGCTCACACCCGGCGAGCTGGCCGCGCAGCTCGGCGTCGACGTGCGCGACCTCAAACGACTCCGAGACGAGGGCCGCGGCCCTGCCTACATCACCCTCACGCCGCGCACGATCCGCTACCTCAGCTCCGAGGTCGCGGACTGGCTCAGCGACGACACGGCCGACTAGGACGCGGCGGCAGGCTGGCTCTCATCGTGCTTCGCGAGAGCCCGTGCAACGGAGGACTTGCCGACGCCGAGGAGGCGCCCAATCTCCTCGTAGCTGTAGCCCTGCTCGCGGAGGTCGGCCGCGGCCGCCGTGCGTTCCGGTGTCATCACCGAGGGTCGGCCTCCCACGCGTCCCTCGGCGCGTGCATGGGCCAGGCCCCGCACGGTGTTCTCCCGGATCGTGTCGACGCGGAGCTGGGCGAACACGGCGACGATCCCGAACAGGGCACGGCCCATCGGGGTCGTCGTGTCGATATCCGGCTCGGTGAGGCTCTTGATGTTCACGCCCCGCTCGTGCAGGTCGGTGATCGTCTCGATGGCCATCTTCTCGCTGCCGGCGAGACGGTCGAGCCGGCGCACCATGAGCGTGTCGCCGGGGCGCAGGTAGTCCAGGCACGCGAGCCACTGCGGCCGGTCCTTGACGCGGCTGGACTCGCCGTGGTCGACGAACACGCGGCCGGCGCCGGCCGCGCGCAGCTCGGCCTCCTGAGCTGCCGGGTTCTGGTCATGACGAGACACCCGTGCATAGCCGACGACGTTGCTCATCGGCCCTCCCCGAGGTCGTTGCCGTACCGAGCGCCCGGCGTGTAGGGCGCACTCCCCCGGCCCTGGATGCCGCCGGCAGGCGGCGTGCTCCGTGTCGCGTCCGTGGCGGCCTGCGGGTAGCTCGCGCGCAGCGCCGAGCGGCCGCGTGTCGGGTCGTCGAGCCCGCCCGTCTGCCCCTGCCGGCGGTCGACGGTGATCGCGTCGAACACAGGCACGAGCGACCGCGGATCGGGAGCGTACGAGTACAGGTCCGGCCCGCTGAGCGCCGATCCCTGGTTCCACACTTCCGGCGTGACGCGGGCGTAGTCGAACGCGAAGCGGCTCTGCTCCGCGACGTGCTGCATGAACAGCTTCGACGTGCGCCCGTTGCCCTCCCGGAACGGGTGGGCCTGGTTCACGTAGGCGAACACCGTCGAGCTGTGAGCGATGAAGTCGCCTCGGTCGAGGCGGCGCCAGTCGGTCGAGGAGACGAGCTGGTGCACGTCCGACAGGTAGCGGTCGACCTCGCCCGTCTTGACGTCACCGAAGCCTCGGCCGACGCCCTTCGACATGTTGACCGTGCGGTACTCCCCCGCCCAGGCGTAGACGTCCTGGAACAGGTGGCGGTGGATCGCTCGTAGGTGGGAGCCGTCGTAGGTCTTGGCGATCGCCACGGCGCCACCCTCGATCTGTTGCGCGCGCACGTTCGTTCGCACGTACTCTCGTCGTGCCAGCTCGGCGGGATGCCGCTCGTCGAGAAGGTTGCGCAGCGTGCCGTTGCCGGTCAGCGGGTCGATCGTCTCCGGGTAGAAATACGACTCCCAGGTGTCGAACCGATCCACCACGTCAGCGTGCGGCGACGGCGCCGACCGTGCGCAGCGCGGTCGCGTCGGCTCGACGGATGTACTCGTCGAAATCAATCGCACCGCGCGCGTAGTCGGTCAGGTTCTCCACGTCCTCGCGGGTGGGGTTGAAGCCCTCGTGCCAGCCGGCGGCGAGGGACTGACGGACGGAGTTGCGCTGCACGTCGTCGAGCTGCACGAACAGCTCGGGCCAACGGTCCTCGACGTCGAACGTCTGCATGGTGGGCTCCCCTCTCGCGGGCTCTCGATCTATTCTACCGTGTATCCCGAAAACGGTCTAGATGCGGTTTCGGTCTGAACGGGTTTCGGGTCTGGGTTTCGGGACGGGAATCGTCGGCGTGTCGACGTCGGCGCTGTCAGTTCTCGCGCTCGCCTGCACTAATGCTCAAGGTCGATTGCACGGCTGTAGGCACCGGGTCACGACTGGGCGTTCTCCTTCTCTCCGGGCTGCGTGACTTGCCTGGGT